>JAFGHH010000164.1 GCA_016930215.1 Deltaproteobacteria bacterium | reverse complement strand
TGACCGATGCCGCCTGGCACCTCAACGGCCGCGCCAGCATCGCCGCCGGCGACATCGATGGCGACGGCCGCCCGGAGATCCTCGGCACCGGCGTGCCCGCGAACGCCGGGATCCTGGCCTTCGAGCACGACGGCACGCCGAAGTGGCGCTCCACGAACGCCGCCGGTACCCCGACGACCTACAGCGGCGTCAGCAAGGGGATCGCCCTGGCCGACCTGGACGGCGACGGCACCCCCGAGATCGTCGCCGCCGGCGTCGTGCTCGACGCCAACGGCCGGGAGCTGTGGAGCCGGGGCGGGATGGAAGGCGACAACAGCTACGGCGGCGGCCAGCCCACCGTCGCCGACCTGGACCTCGACACCGTTCCCGAGGTGGTCACCGGCGCCCGCGCCTGGCGCGCCGACGGCACGCCGATGTGGGACGGCGGCACCCCCGACGGCTACCCCGCCGTGGCCGACTTCGAGGGGCTCGGCCTGCCGTTCGTCGCCGTGGTCGGCGTCGGCACCGTCCGCATCCTGCGCGGCTCGGACGGCTCGCTGTTCTGGGGCCCGGCGGCGATCCCCGGCGGCGGCCGCGGCGGGCCCCCGACGGTCGCCGACTTCGACGGCGACGGCCGCCCCGAGATCGGCGTCGCCGGCGGCGCCTCGTACGCCGTCTACGACCCCGACGGCACCGAGCCGATCCGCTGGAGCCGGACGACGCAGGACGCCTCGTCCAACGCCACAGGCTCGTCGGTCTTCGACTTCGAGGGCGACGGGATCGCCGAGGTGGTGTACTGCGACGAGTGCTTCATGCGGGTCTACCGCGGCACCGACGGCGAGGTGCTGCTCGAGATCCCCAACACCTCGGCGACGATCAACGAGTACCCGCTGGTGGTCGACGTGGACGGCGACGGCAACTCCGAGATCCTCGTCGTCGCCAACGATCACTCGGCCCACGCTTCGCCCTACGACCAGTGCTTCGGCCGGCCCGGGTTCGATACGCCGCGGCACGGCGTGTTCGCCTACGGCGATTCCCACGACCGCTGGGTCCGCACCCGTCGGATCTGGAACCAGCATGCCTACCACGTGACCAACGTCGCCGCCGACGGGACGATCCCGACCCTCGAGGAGAACAACTGGGCCACCCCGGGCCTCAACAACTTTCGCCAGAACGCCCAGGGCTCCGGCGTCTACAACGCCCCCGACCTGACCGTGATCGGCCTCAGCGCCGACCTGACCGAGTGCCCCGTGTCGGCGGTGCTCCAGGCCCGCGTCGCCAACGTGGGCAGCCTCGGCGTGGCCGCCGGCGTCCCGGTGGCGTTCTACGAGGGGACGCTCGCCGCGCCGGGCGCGCTGCTCGGCGTCGTCGCCACCGCGGTTCCGCTGCTCCCCGGCGCCAGCACCCTCGTGACGCTCGAGGTGCCGCTCGGGGCCGGCCCGACCTACGACTTCTTCGTGGTGGTCGACGACGACGGCACGGGGGTCGGCGCGACCGTCGAGTGCGACGAGACGAACAACCGCGACGCGATTGCCGACCTGGACTGCCTGCTGATGTGACGGCCGCCGGGCGCGCCGGCCGGGCCCGGCTCAGATCAGGATGCTCTGGCAGGAGCCGGTGATCGTGTCGCAGTAGTCCGAGCAGCAATCCTCGGGGCTCGTGCAGGGACCGCCGACCGGCACGCACGGGCTCTCCTCGGGGCCGCAGATGCCTTCGCTGTTGCAGTTGCCCGAGCAGCAGTCGGCGTCGGTCGTGCACGGGTCGCCGTCGACGATGCACGGCGTCCCGCCCGGGCAGCAGACCAGCGCGCCCGACTCGTCCGGGGCGCAGATCAGGCAGCAGCACTGGTCCGAGAAGGCGCACGGCTCGAGGTCCTCGCGGCAGGTGATTCCGGGACCGCAGATCCCGTCCGTGCACACCCCGCCGCAGCAGTCCTCCGGATCCTCGCAGGGACCGCCCTCCAGCACGCAGTCGTCGGAGAAGCAGCGCGAGACCCCGAACACCGTGCCCATGCAGAACGCGTCGGCATCCGGGTTGGGGCACCCGGGCTCGCTGGCCGGCGTGGCGCAGCGGCAGCAGGTGTGGTAGCCGGGGCCGCACAGCTCGCCCGCCGGCGCGCAGCCGATCGGGTTCTCGCAGCGCCCGATCCCTTCGGATACCGCCACGCAGACCCCCGGTCCGCCGTTGGCCGGGTCGTTGCAACACTCGGCGTCCGACCGGCACAGCTCCCCGTACGGCCGGCAACCGTCGAGGTAGACGCACGAATGGTAGCCGGAGCCGTCGTCGGCGCAGACGCCCGAACAGCAGTCGCCGCCGTTCGCGCACGCCTCGCCCGCCACGTCGCACTCGGCCGACACCAGACAGGTGCCGGCTTCGCACTGGTAGTTGCAGCAGTCGCCGTCCTCCGTGCAGACCTCATCCTCCGAGCGGCAGCGTCCCAGCCCCGCGCAGCGGTCTACGCCGTCCGCGGCCGGCACGCAGTTCAGCGAGCAGCAGGTGCCCGAGGCGCAGGCCTCGCCCGCCGGCAGGCAGGCCCCGCCGCTCTGGCACGTCCCGCCTTCGCAGCGGTTCGAGCAGCACTGGCCGTCGGCCGTGCACTCCGTCCCGCCGACGAGGCACAGTGTCTCCACGCAGACGCTGCCGTCGCAGCCCAGCGAGCAGCAATCGACCGCCACCGTGCAGGCGCCGCCGTCCGGCTACGACGGACAGGGGGCCCCGCACACCTGGAGCCCGTCCGGGCAGACCACGACGTCCGACGAGCAGTTCGTCAGCTCGCACGTCGCCCCGTCCGTGCAGTGCACGTAGCAGTCGCCGGAGCCCGGACAACTCACGGTGCAGTCGGCGGCGCAGGCGACGTCGCAGCCGCCGGACCCGGTGCAGTCCACGGTGCTTTCGTCGCCCACGGTCACCACGCACGGCCCGGAGCCGGTGCACGCGGCGAGACACCCGGCGGGACACTCGAAGTCGCAGGCCCCCGACCCGGCGCACTGCAGGTCGCAGGCGTCCAGGCAGCGGATCGTGCAGTCGCCGGTGCCGGGACAGACGCACGAGCTGCCCGAACACTCGAAGTCGCCGTAGGAGTCCGGGTCGTCGTCGCAACCGAGGCCCGCAAGCATCCATCCCGTCACGACGAGCACGGCCGGCCACTCCCGGCTGCCGCAGCTCCGTTCCTTCCGATGCATCCGAGTCCTCCTCTCCACCGCGAAGGGCAGTCTGCCACTTCTCCCGGGTCGCGGTACGGCTCATCCGCCCCTCCGTGCATATTGCGTATCCGCCCCGGGATCTTACCCGGACGACCTGTTCCCCTGGACCCGCCGCGCGGGCCGGTGGTAGCTTGCGGCCGGATGGAGGCCTCCCGATGAGCCACGCTGTCGGCGCCCGGATCGTCCGCTCGGACGCGGTGGCCAAGGTCACCGGCGCCGCGAAGTTCCTCGACGACCTGTCGTACCCCGACATGCTGCACGCCGCCGTGCTGCGCTGCCCGTTCCCGCACGCCGGGATCCTCGGCCTCGACCCCGCCCCGGCCCTCGCCGTCGACGGCGTCGTCGCCGTCGCCACGCACCGCGACGTCCCCGGCCCCAACGTCGTCCACATCGTGCTCGACGACCAGCCGCTGCTGGCCGAGAAGGTCGCGCGCTACGCCGGCGAGCCGGTGGCGCTGGTGGCCGCCGAAACCCGCGCCGCCGCCCGGTCGGGCGCCGCCGCGATCCGGGTGCGCTGGGAGGAGCGCGCCGCGCTGCTCGATTTCTGCGCCTCCCGCGACAGCGCGATCCGCATCTTCGGCGAGGACAACGTCTTCTCGCACCACAAGATCCGCCGCGGCGACGTCGAGGCCGGCTTCGCCGAATCCGACGTCGTCGTCGAGGGCGAGTACCGCACCGGCTACCAGGAGCACGCGTACCTCGAGACCCAGGCGATGCTCGCCGTCCCCGAGCCCGACGGCAGCATGACCGTCTACGGCTCGATGCAGTGCCCGTTCTACGTCCAGGACGCGCTGTCCCGCCTGCTCGCCCTGCCGAAGAGCCGCGTGCGCGTCGTCCAGACCACCACCGGCGGCGCCTTCGGCGGCAAGGAGGACATCCCGTCGCTCGTCGCCGGCCAGGCCGCCGTCCTGGCCCGCAAGACCGGCCGCCCGGTCAAGCTGGTCTACGGCCGCGACGAGGATCTGGCCGTCACTTCCAAGCGCCACCCGGCCTGGATCCGCTGCCGCACCGGCGCGAAGCAGGACGGCACGCTGGTCGCGGCCGAGGTCGAGATGCTCTACGACGGCGGCGCGTACGCGACGCTCAGCCCCGTCGTCCTGTGGCGCGGCGTCGTCCACGCCGTCGGGCCCTACCGCTGCCCGAACGTCCGCGTCGATGGCCGCGCGGTGGCCACGCACCGGCTCCCCTGCGGCGCCTTCCGCGGCTTCGGCTCGCCGCAATCGCTGTTCGCCGCCGAGTCGCAGCTCGACCGCCTCGCCGCCGAACTGCACCTCGACCCGGCGGAACTGCGCCGCCGCAACCTGCTGCGCCCCGGCGACACCACCGTCACCGGCCAGATCCTCGCCGACTCCGTCGGCGCCCACGATGTCCTCGAGCGCGCGCTGAAGGCCGCCGAGTGGAGCGGCAAGCCGAGCCTCGCGCCGCGGCCCGACGACGAGCGCTCCACGCTGCCGGGCGGCGCGGAGGGTCGCGTCGGCACCGGACGCAAGGCCGGCCACGGCCTCGCCGTCGTCTACTACGGCTCCGGCCTCGGCGCGGGCGGCAAGCGGCTCGACCGCGCCGGCGCCTTCGTCCAGCTCCACGAGGACGCCTCGGTCTCCGTCGCCGTCGGCACCACCGAGATGGGCCAGGGGATGCTGACCGTGCTGGCCCAGATCGCCGCCGAGGACCTTGGCGTCTTGCCGACCGACGTGCGCCTCCTGCCCACCGACACCAGCCGCGTCCCCGACAGCGGGCCCACCGTCGCCTCGCGCGCCACCACCGTCTCCGGCAACGCGATCCGCCACGCCTGCCGGCCGCTGCGCGAGATGCTGCTCCGCATCGCCGCCGAGAAGCTCGGCGCGAAGCCCGAGGACGTGACGCTCGGCGGCGGCTTCGCGGCCGCGGGGCAGAAGAAGCTGACGATCGGCGAGGTCGTTGCCGAGTGCGCCGAGCGGCGGCTCCCCCTGGCGCACATGGGCCACCACGCGAGCCCCGACAACACCTGGAACCCCGAGTCCGGTCAGGGCGACGCCTACGAAGCCTACGCCTTCGCCGCCGTCGTGGCCGACGTCGATGTCGATACCGCCACCGGCCAGATCGACGTCAAGCGCATCGTCGCCGCGCACGACGTCGGCCGCGCGATCTCGCCGTCGGGGGTCGAGGCGCAGATCGAGGGCGGGTCGCTGCAGGGGATGGGCTACGCCGTCTGCGAGGAGGTCGTCGCTCCCCACGGCATCGTGCTCAACCCGAACCTCGGCACCTACATCATCCCCACCGCGCTCGACGCCCCGCGGCTCGTGCCGCTGATCGTCGAGGCCGAGTATCCCGG
>JAFGHH010000021.1 GCA_016930215.1 Deltaproteobacteria bacterium | reverse complement strand
CGGACAGCACGGCGCGCGCCACCTCCACCACGTCCGCCACCTGCGGGGTGAGCTTGATCACGACCGGGATGTGCCGCGCCGCCTGCTTGACCCAGCCGGCGACGGTGCGTGAGGCCTCGACGTCCTGGCCGAGCATTGCGCCGGGGCGGCTGCCGAGGGTGCCCTGCGGGCAGGAGAAGGAGCACTCGATCAGGTCGGCGCCGGCCGCCTCGAGCCGCCGCACCAGTTGCTGCCAGTCCTCCTTCTTCGCGCCCATGATCGAGCCGATCACGACGCGGTCGGGGAACTCGCGCTTGAGGGCCGCGACCCGCTGCTCGATCGCGTCGATGTGGTGTTCGGAGATCAGGTCGATATTTCCCAGGCCGACCACGCGTCGGCCGTCGATCTCCAGCGACGACATCATCGGGTACGCCAGCGGCACGGAGGTGCCCTCGACCGAGGTGGTCTTGAGCACGGCGCCGGCCCAGCCGGCGCGAAACGCGTCGCGCACCATCTCGAGGTCGTCGGACGGCGGTGCGGCGGCCAGCACGAACGGGTTGGCGAAGCGCACGCCGCAGAACTCCACCGACAAGTCGGCCCGCGGCCGCTCGTAGACCTCGCTGCCCGGGGCCGGGGCGGCGCAGGGTCCGGACGCGGAGGCGGAGCCGACGACCGGCGCGAGGGACTTCGTGGGGGTGCTCTGCTTCGCGGCGGCGTCGCCCGGCACGGCGGTCGACAGGAGAGGTTTCGTCGGGGCGTCCTGTTTCGCCGTCGCGTCGGCCGGGGAGTCGAGGTAGTCATCGATCGCCGCCGCGATCCGCTTGCCCTCGCCGACCGCGGCCACGACCGTGCCGGGGCCGTTGACCACGTCGCCGCCCGCGAACACGCCGTCCGCGTCGGTGCGACCGTGGCGATCGACGCTGGCGATCCAGCCGCCGCGGACCACGGGCAGGCCGAGCGTGTCGGCCGGGCGCGGGTCGAGGCCCACGGCGGCGACGATCGTCTCGGCCTCCAGCTCGAGCGGCTTCCCGTGGATTTCGTGCTTGAGGGCCGTGCGGCCGGGGCCGTCCCAGCGCACGCGGCGCAACCGCAGGCCGGCGACCCTGCCTTCTCCCAGCACCGCTTCGGGGATCGCGTTGAACAGGAACTCGATCCCCTCCTCCAGGGCCTCCTCGACCTCCTGGCCGTAGGCCGGCATTGCCTCGCGGCTGCGGCGATAGACCAGCGTGACCTCGGCGCCGAGGCGCCGGGCGACGCGGGCGGCGTCGAGCGCCACGTCGCCGCCGCCGATCACGACGACGCGCGGACCCAGCTCGACGGCGCCGGCGCGACGGGCGTTCTCGAGCAGCGCGAGCGGGGAGACGACGCCCGGCAGCTCCTCGCCCGGGACGCCGAGCTTGCGGGCGGCCCAGGTACCGGTGGCGACGAAGACGGCGGCGAAGCCCTGGTCGCGCAGCGCGGCGAGGTCGGTGACGGCGGTGCCGAGTCGGAACTGCACGCCGAGCCGCGCGACGACGCCGACCTCGAAATCGACCACTTCCTCCGGGAGCCGGAACGCGGGGATCACGCGGCGGACCATCCCGCCGGCCCGCTCGGCCGCCTCGAACACCGTGACGGGGCGGCCGCGCAGCGCCAGTTCGGCGGCGCAGGCCAGGCCGGCCGGGCCGCTGCCGACCACGGCCACGGGGCGCGCGGGGTCGCGCACCGGGACGCGGCGCGGGGTCGTCGGGGCGCGGCCGGCGGCGGTCTCCGTGCGCTCCCAGTCGGCGACGAAGCGTTGCAGGCCGAGGATGTCGATCGGCCGGTCGAGCTGCTCGTGGGTGCATTTCGCGGCGCAGGTCCTGCGGCTGGGGCAGACGTAGCCCGACACGCCGTACAGGATGTTGCCGCGGCGCAGCAGGCGGGCGGCGCCGGCCAGGTCGCCGAACCGGATGCGGCGGATGAACAGCCGCGGGTCGACGCCGGCGGGGCAGCCGCAGCGGCAGGGGGAGTCGTCGCACAGCAGGCAGCGGAGGGCTTCCTCGCGCGCCAGCGCCTCGGAGGCGAAACGGTGTCGCGTCATCGTCCGGTCTTCCTAGCGGCCGCCCATGGTAAGGGCCATCACGGCCTTGGCGGTGTGCAGCCGGTTCTCGGCCTCGTCGTAGACGATCGAGTGCGGGCCGTCGATCACCTCGTCGGTGACCTCCTTGCCGCGGTCGGCCGGCAGGGCGTGCATGTACTTGACGTGCGGGTCGGCCAGCTTCATCCGGCGGGCGTCGCAGATCCAGCCCTTGTGCTTCTCGAGGTTGGCCTTCATCTGCTTCTTCTGCTCGTCGGAGTCCTGCCACTTGTCGAACCCGGCGAAGCCGCCCCAGTTCTTCGGGATCACGATGTGCGCCTTGTCGAACCCGGCGTCCATGTCCTCGACGAACTCGAGTTTCCCGCCGTACTCCTCGGCGTTCCGCTTCGCCTGGGCCACGACCGGCTGCTGCAGCGGGAACTCCTTCGGCGCGGCCACGGTGACATGCATGCCGTAGCGGGTGAAGAGCAGGATCTGGGACTGCGGGACGGAGACCGGCTTGGCGTGGCTGGTGGCGTAGGCCCAGGAGATGCAGACCTTGAGGCCGCGCAGGTCGCGGCCGAACTTCTCCTGCATCACCATCAGGTCGGCCAGGCCCTGCATCGGGTGGTAGACGTCGCACTGCAGGTTGAGGATCGGCACGGTCGACCAGCGGGCCAGCTCCCGCAGGTAGTCGTTGCCGATGCCGTAGAAGCAGTTGCGGCAGGCGATGGCGTGGCCCATCCGCGAGAGGATGATCGCGGTGTCCTTGGCCGACTCGCCGTGCGACAGCTGCATCTTGTCCGGCGTCAGGTCGTGGGCGTGGCCGCCGAGCTGGGTGATGCCGGCCTCCATCGAGTTGCGCGTGCGGGTCGATTGCTCGAAGAACATCATGAACACGGTCTTGTCCTGGAGCAGCCGGTGGGGCTCGCCGAGGGCGAAGCGGCGCTTGAGGTCGAAGGACACGTCGAGTGCGGTGTCGATGTCCTCGCGCGTCCATTCCTGCTCCGAGATGAAGTGCTTGCCGCGGAAGATGGTATGCATCGGCGGTTTCCTCCTGCCGGGCGACGGTCGGCGTCCCGGCCCACGTGTTGGTTCGCGGTCCCCGCGGGCGCCGCCGCGGCCGCGACGTGGGGCGCGGCCGGGGAACGCACGCGGGGCGATTCTACCGCAAGGCCGCCAGGTAGGCGTCGGGGAAACCGGCGTAGAACGCCGCGGCCCGGGCCAGGTGCTCCACCGGGCAGAACTCGTCCGGCGCGTGCGCCTGCTCCTCGAATCCCGGGCCGAAGCCGACGCACGGGATGCCGTGCAGCCCCATGATCGCCACGCCGTTGGTCGAGAAGGTCCACTTGTCGACGACCGGCTCCTCGCCGAACAGGCCGCGGTAGTCGGCGACCGCGGCGCGCACCGCCGGGTGTTCCGGCGGCGTGACCCAGGTCGGGTAGTACTTGTCCATCGGGAACACCTTGCCGGTGTACGCCGGGGTCTCGTAGCGCGGCACGCGCACGTCCGCCGCGACCCCGCCCAGCGCCTCGCGGATCTCCGCCAGCGCCGACTCGCGCGTCTCGCCCGCGGTGAGGCGGCGATCGAGGTACAGCACGCAGCGGTCGGCGACGGCGCAGAGCGAGGGGCCGGTGCCCAGGACGTGCGAGGCGACGACGGTGCCCTTGCCGAGGAACGGGTCGCTGCGCAGCCGCTCGTTGAGCCGCTCGATCCGCTGGATCACCGGCGCGATCTTGTAGATCGCGTTCACGCCCCGTTCGGGCGCCGAGCCGTGGGCCGAGACGCCCGTGACCTCGATCTCGATTTCCATCCGGCCGCGATGTCCGCGGTAGATCCGGCACCCCGTCGGCTCGGTGAGCACGCACACCTCGGGCCGGAGGCCCTCGGCGCGCACCAGGTGGTCCCAGCACAGGCCGTCGGAGTCCTCCTCCATCACCGTGCCGGTGACCAGCAGCGTGAAGTCGCCGCCGGCGCCCAGCTCCTTGAGGATCCGTCCCGCGGTCACCATTCCCGCCATCCCGCCTTTCTGGTCGGCGGACCCGCGGCCCCAGACCTTGCCGTCCTTGACGTGGCCGTGGTGCGGGTCGAACGACCAGAGGGCTCGGTTGCCCACGTCCACGGTGTCGATGTGGGCGTCCATCGCGATCAGGTGCTTGCCGGTGCCGATGCGGCCGATCACGCTGCCCAGGCCGTCGGTGCGCACCTCGTCGAAGCCGACCTTGCGCATCTCCGCGCCGATCCGCTCCACCACCGCGCGCTCCTGTCCGGAGAGCGACGGGATCGACACGAGGTCGGCGAGGAACCGGGCGGTGTCGTCGCGGTACTTCTCGGCCCGTTCTCGAATGCGCTGCTGCATCTCCGCCTCCGGGCGGCGGCGGCCGCCGCCGCATCCCGCGCATCCTAGCGGGGGTCGGGGGAGGTTGTCGACGCGGACCCGGTCGGAGGACGGCGGCTGCTAGCGTCGCGGGCGCCGGCGCAGCACCAGGACCGCGGCGAGCAGGCCGAGGACGGGCCACGCCGGGCGGCGGCGGCCGCCCGGCACCGCGCACCCGCATCCCTCGTCGCCGCCGGCCGGGTCGCACACGCACAGGCCCTCGAGGCACCGCCCGCCGGCCTGGCCGGCGGCGCGACACAGGGCGTCGCACGACGGCGGGTCGCAGACCGCGCCGTCCGTTGACGTGTCGGCATCGGCACCCGCCTCGGCCTCGGTTTCGGCGGGCACGTCGGCGTCGGCGTCGGCATCGGCATCGGCGTCGGCGTCGGCATCCGCGCCTCCGCCGGTCGTCACGTGCAGCACCCAGTCCTCGGCGGTCGGCGGGGTGAACGACGCGGCCGTCGTCCCGCCGGTCACGGTGAACGGCGCCTCGAACGTGCCGCGCCGCGGGCTGTAGAAGCGGGCGGTGAGCGGCCCGGCGGCGGCGGACAGGTCGACGGTGAAACCGGCGCCGTCCTGGGCGTACACGACGTACTGTTCGCCGGGCCGGGCGAGGCAGACGCCGGTGGAGGCCAGGGAGGCGCGCGGAGCCGTGCCGGCCGTCGAGACCGACGGGTCGGCGAAGAAGCGGGCGCAGTGGCCCTCGCGGTCGAGCACCGCGTCGCGGTCGGCGGCGCGCGAGGCGATGGCGGAGCGGGGGGCGAAGCCGAACGACAGGTCGTTCTGCACGACGAACCCGGCGCGGGCCAGCGCGGTGCCCCACAGCAGGCGCGTGGTGGCCTCCAGGCCGTCTCCCCGGTACTCCGGGACCGGCTCGCTGAAGAACAGCGGCTTGGCCGGGACGCCGCCGAACTCCGCGGCGAAGTGGTCGAACGACACCCGGGCCCCGGTCGAGGCGTCCCAGTTCGGCCGGTGCAGCGACAGCACGTCGCACTCCGCCACGCCGCGGAAGTCGGCGCCGCCCACGTGGTCGTCGTTGATCATCAGCGGCGCGTCGGTGCGTGCCTGGAAGAACCGGAGGAAGTGGGCCTCGAACGCGCGCAGCGCCGTCTGGTCGTACCACTCCCCCTCGTTGAACATCTCGTACATCACGTTGGGCAGGTCGCCGGTGGCGGCGATCAGCCGCGCGCAGAACCGCTCGAGCCAGTACTGGTGCTTCTGCTGCCAGCTCCAGCCGGCGTTGTAGGTCGCGGGCATCTCGCTCCCGGCGTCGGCCAGGACGACGAAGTCCGAGTTGCGGGCCAGCGGGCCGCCTCGTGCCTGGTTGAACGGGTGGCCGGCGAAGCGGGTCTTGGTCCAGCCGTCGTGGACGGTGATCAGGACGGCGAGGTTCCGCTCGTTCGCGCGGGTCGCCAGCGCGCGGAGCCGGTCGAAGTAGGCCGCGTTCAGCGTGTTGAGGTCGAAACCGGCGCCGGCGCGGGCCCACGGCCACAGCTCCGGAGCGTCGTAGCCTACCCGGTCGTCGCCGACCTGGTCGGTGATGCCGATGTACGTCCAGAGCATCGCGACGGTGATCCCGCGATCGGCCAGCGCCTGCAGCCAGGCCTCCTGGTCGAAGTCGGTCCCCAGCTCCATCCAGCCCTGGGTCACCGAGTCGCCGATCGGCAGCCACGGCCGGCCGTCCCACTCCAGGCCGTGCCCGTCGGCCGCGACGGCGATCCGGCCGGTGGGGACGGGAGCCTCGCCGAGGAACGTGAAGGTCATCTCGAAGAAGGTGATCGACCCGCTGCCGGGGTCCTCCACGCGAACCCAGCTGTCGGCGACCAGGTCGTGCTCGCCGAGGTCGAGATCGACGAAGTCGGTTCCGACGCGCTGATCCTGCTCGACGGTGGCGGTGCCGGTGGCGTGGTGGATCTGGTACAGCGCGGGGTAGCTCGCGCGGCTGTCGGTCTGGCGGTAGCGTGTGGTGATGCGGTAGCGGCCGACCCCGAGCGTACCGAACGGTGGGCGGTAGTCGACGTGCTGCGGCCCGGCCGGGTCGGGCTCGCCCGCCTCGCGGAAGCTCGAGGAGTACCAGTAGTCGAGGTGGGCGCGGGCGACGTTGGTGCGTTGGAACTCGGGGTTGTCGCCGCTGCGCCCGTCGTTGGCGTCGGTCTTCGGCTCGGTCGTCGCCTCGTCGCCGGTGTGGCCATCGACCCGCACGACGTGGCTCTCGCCGGGGAGCAGCTGGGCCGCGGCGGTGGCGGGTGCAACGAGCAGGAGGGTGAGCGGCAGCAGCGGGGAGCGGCCGAGCCGCCCGGGACGGGTCCGCCTCGTCATGTCGGCAGCGTAGCACGGCGTGCGACGAGCCCGACGACTTTCGAAGCGTCAGTCCGTCCCGCCCTCGCGCGGGACGAAGCGGCCCCAGCCGGGCTCGCCGACCACGCCGGCGCCGTCGTCGTAGACCAGCCGGCCGCGGACGAAGGTGCGGCGCACCTTGCCGCGGAACGTCCGGCCCTCGAACGGCGTCCAGCACGCGAGGCTGTGCAGCTCCTCGCCCCGCACGGTCCACTCCGCATCGGGGTCGACGAGCACCACGTCGGCGTCGCGGCCGACGGCCAGCGCGCCCTTGCGCGCGGCGAGGCCGTAGCGGCGCGCGGCGGCCGCCGAGGTCACCTCGACCAGCCGGGAGAGCGTCAGGCGACCGGCCTTCCACCCTTCCGACAGCAGGAAGGGCAGCAGCGTCTCCACGCCCGTCACGCCGCCGTAGGTCTGCCAGGCGGAGGAGACCTGCTTCTCGGCGAGCGGGCAGGGGGCGTGGTCGGTGGCGACGAAGTCGAGCGTGCCGTCGGCGAGCGCGCGCCACAGGCCGTCGCGGTCGGCGGCGGTCTTGACCACCGGGGCGGTCTTGAGCAGCGGGCCGAGGGTCGCGAAGTCGTCGCGGGTGAACGCGAGGAAGTGCGGACAGGTCTCGGCGGTGACGTCCAACCCGCCGCGCCGGGCCTTGCCGACGAGCGCGGCGGCGGTCGCGGCGCCGACGTGCACGACGTGCAGCGCGCCGCCGCAACGGCGAAGCAGCTCGAGCGCCGCGGCGACGCCCTGCGACTCGACCGGCTCGGCCCGCACGTCGGCCACCGCGTCCCAGTCGTCGCGCCCGGCGGCCAGCATCGCCTCCGTGCGCTCGCGGACCAGGGTCGGGTCTTCCGCGTGCAGGCCGACCGGCAGGCCCAGCGCCGCCGCGTGCGCCAGCAGCTCGCCGAGCTGCGGGGGCTCGAGCGCGGGGAAGGTTTCCATGCCGGAGAGCAGGTAGGCCTTGAAGCCGACGACGCCGGCCTGGGCCAGGCCGGTCAGCGCCTCGCGGCCGCGGGGGTCGGCGAGCAGGGTGCCCGGGGCGCCGCCCCACAGCGCGAAATCGACGTGCGCCTGCGGCCCGACCACCGATCGCTTGTGTTCCAGCGCCCGTCGGGTCGTGACCGGCGGCAGGCTGGTGCACGGCATGTCGATCACGGTCGTCACGCCGCCGGCCGCGGCGGCGGCCGAGCCGTGTTCGAAGTCCTCGCGGTGCGTGAAGCCGGGGGTGTCGAAGTGCACGTGCGGGTCGATCGCCCCGGGGAGCGCGAGCAGGCCGCCGCCGTCGAGCGGCTCGACGCCCGCGCGCAGTCGGGCGTCGCCGTCGGCGACCTCGACGATGCGGCCGCCGCGCACGTAGAGCTGGGCGCGGCGCGTCTCGTCCCCGCGGCCGGTCGGAAGGCGGATGTCGGCGAGCGCGAACATCGGGTGTCCGTAGCTAGCAGCTTTCCGCCGCGGGCGCCACCGGCGCCGCCCGCGGTCGTGCTACGATGGCGGCCGTGGGACGGGCCGGAAACGACCGGACGACGCGGCGGGCGGGCACGTCGGCGGCCGTCTGCCTCGCGCTGCTCGCGGCCGCGCCGGCGCGGGCCGACGAGGCGGACGCGAGCCCCGACGTGCCGGCGGAGGGGCCGGAGGCGCCGGACTACGCGCCGGTCCGCGCATGGAACGGGCTGGGGCGCTTCGTCGAGCTGGCGCAGTCGCTCGGGATCGCCGTCGACGTCGTGCCCCAGGACGTCCTGCCGCTGGACCCCGCGACCTCGCTGGTGCTGGTCTACCCCGAGACGGCGCCCGACGGGTCGGCGCTTGCGGAATTCGTGGCGGCCGGCGGGCGGTTGCTGGTGGCCGACGACTACGGCCTCGGCGCCGGAGCGCTGGCGCCGCTCGGCTTGTTGCGCGTGGCCGGCCCGGCCGCGCCGGGCGCCGCGTTCCGCGGCAACCCCGACTTCCCGGTGGCCGTGCCGCTCGTGCCCCACCCGGTGCTCGAGGGGGTCGGGGCCGTGGTGACCAACCACCCCGCCGCGCTCGGCGCCGGGCCGGGCGGGCGCTGCCTGCTGGGGTTCCACGCACCGCCGCCGGCCTGCCTGCTGGCCGAGGCGTCGCTTGGCTACGGCACGGCGCTGGCGCTGGCCGACCCGAGCGTGCTGATCGACCTGATGCTGGAGGTCGACGGCAACCGGCGCCTCGCCGCGGGGTTGCTGCGCTACCTGACGACCAACCGCCGGGCGCGGATCGTGCTGGCGCTGCCCGCGGCCGCCTGGGCGGTGGTGCAGCCGCCGCCGGTCGAGGGCGTCGGCTGGCGCGGCGCGCTGCGACGGTGGCTCGCCGGGCTGTCCGAGCCGCTCGCGGCGGCCCCGCCTTGGCTGTGGGCCCTGCTGGCGCTGGCGGGCCTGCTGCTGGCCGCGGCGCCCTGGTTGCGGCCGCCGACCCGCGAGGACCTCGCCTCCCCGCGCCTGTTGCACTGGGACCGCGGCCGTCCGGCCACCGCCTGGCCGCCGCCGAGCGTGCCGGAGGCCTACGCGGCGTTCGCCCGCGAGGCGGTGGAGCGGATGCACGTCCGGATCGTCGAGCGGCGCGGGGCGGCCGAGCAACGGCTGCGCGAGGCCCGACGCGACGGGGCGCGGCTCGGGCGCCGGCTCCGCCTGCGGCTCGAACGGACCCGCCTCGCCGGTCTGGAGCGTCGGCTCCGCGTCGCCGCGGACGACGCCGGCTCCGTTCCGGGTGTCGAGCGGCTGCGCCGGCTGGCGCACGAGTTCGTGAAGGCCGACCGCGAGGCTCCCCGCTGACGCGGGGCGCGGGGAGGAGACGACGATGTCGCATCGAGACGGTTCCTGGCTCGCCGCGGCGAGCCTCGCGGTGCTCGCGGTCGGTTGCGGGGACGACGATCTGGTCCCGCCCGACGGCGACGTTCCCGCCGACGAGGTGGCCGGCCCGGACGCGGACGCCGATGCGGACCCGGACGTCGGCGCGGATGCCGACGCGGACGGGGACGGCGACGACGTCCCGCCGGACGCCGGTGCCTGGGTCGAGATCGTCGTGCCGGAGGAGGGCGCGACGGTGGACAACCCGGTGCGGTTCGTCGTCGCCGCCGGCGGCGTGGTCCGCGTGCGGCTGTTCGCCGACGACTGGCCGCTGGGCGACGCCTGGGACCCGGCGACTTCGACGGAGCAGAGCTACACGTTCAGCGGGGTGGGGTTCGAGCGGCACGTGGAGCTGTTCGGCTACGACGGTGCGGGGGTCGAGGCGGCCTACGACGACGTGCGCATCACCGTGCGCAACACGGCGACCGACCCGGGCACGCCGGTCGGGTCGATGTGGAACACCTACTACTACTTCGCCGACGAGGCGGACTACGGCGGTGGGGACGACACGACCCTGTACGACGACTCGTGCACCGCGATCGCGCAGGTGCCGGCGGAGTTCTCCGACGACGTCTGCATCGAGGGGAGCGGCCGCCTGGAGGACGGGCGCGTGATCAACTACGCCGACACCTGCTCGTGCGGCCGGCCGTGTCCGACCGGCGGGATCATCTGCTACGTGGTGCTCGACCCGACCCGCTTCCCCTGGGGCATGGGCTCCCGCAGCAACCCGCTGGAGCCGCTCCGCTCGTGGGCCGTCGACAACTCGTTCCTGCCCTACGGCACCGTGCTCTACGCGGAGGAGTGGGACGGCGTGGCGATTCCGCTGGTCGATGGGCTCGGCGGCTTCACCCACGACGGGTGCTTCCGCGCCGACGACGTGGGCGGGGCGATCGACGGCAACCACTTCGACTTCTTCGCCGGGACCGCCGACATGTGGCGGGAGCTGGAGCGGATCTTCCCCACGCGCAGCGACTTCACCGTCTACCGCGACGGCGAGCGCTGCGGCCATCTGGCCCCCTGAGCCGCGATCGGCCGTCCGACGGGCGAGCCGGGGCCGTCGGCCGGAACCCCGGGCCCGACCGGCCTGCTCCGCGACCGCGAATGCGCGGAGCGGGTCACGCGTCCAAGCTGCGGCGATGACGGCCCGCAGGCTCGCGGGCCGGGCCCTTCGTGGATCGCCACGACCCCCGGAGCGATGGTCGCGCCGGGGGCGGTGGCGGCACGCGGCGGGCGAAGGAGCAGCGGCCATGTTCGGCTTCGCGTGTCGTAGCGTGCACTCGCGCGGTCCCTGGCCCTGGACGACGGCCGGCGGCGGCCCGGCCGGCGACAACCCGGCGCGTCTCCCCCGCGGCGTGCTGGGCGGCCAGACCGTCGTCTTGCTGACGGTCTGGGCCGTCGCGCTGGTCTGCGGCGTGGCCCTGGCCGGCCCGCCCGGCGGCGGCTCGACCGATGTCGTCGGCGCCGTCCCGGCTGCGGTCGGCGACGCCGGGACCGAGCGGCCGGCGGTCGCCGCGGACCCGGCACCCCGCCCGGCCGCGACCGGTACCGCCCCCGAGCGGTCGCCGCGCCTCGCGCGTCCGTCCGGGCCCGCGGACGCCGGTTCCGACGCCGCCGACCTCGAGGGCGACCGGGCGTTCGAGGCGGAGGGCCTGCGACTCGAGTAGCGCGTCCTACGGCGCGAGTCGCACGGCGTCGAACACGAGCTGCCGCCGGTCGGTGTACGGCTCGCCGGTGTTGTCCTCGAGCCGCACGCGGCTCTCGCCGGCGGGGAAGGAGAAACGGCCGAGCGACTGCCAGCCGTTCACCGCCGTCTGGTCGATCGTCACCCGGTCGGTCGTGCCGCCGCGGGACACCTGGTAGGTCGCCTGCCGGCTCGTGGCCCACGGGGCGGGCGTGTGCACGGAGACCTCGAAGCTGCCGGCGGCGGCCACGTCCAGCGTCCAGGTGCCGGTGTTGTCCGGGGCGGTCGTCGACGTGGCGTAGGTCCAGAGCAGCGCGCCGCCGCTGCCTGCCGCCTCGGTGTGCCAGTAGCCCGGGGTGCCCCCGCGGGCGAAGCAGGGGTCGGTCTCCTCGAGCGTCCGGCCGGCGGCCGGCACCTGGGCGCACGGAGCGCAGTCGGCGGGACAGCTGGTCGCGGTCTCGCCCGACCCGCACACGCCGTCGCCG
This sequence comes from Deltaproteobacteria bacterium, assembly GCA_016930215.1. GTDB lineage: Bacteria > Myxococcota_A > Polyangia > DRWM01 > JAAZOP01 > JAAZOP01. The sequence continues at coordinate 7,743 of JAFGHH010000021.1, read as the reverse complement.
CACTCCGGCCCCCGGCAGTCGATCGGCAGCATGTGGTTCGGGTCGAAGGGCGAGCCGCGGAACGGGTAGCCGGCCGCGGCCGGCGACGACCCGCAGCGCGTGCAGCGGTGTCCCGGCACGTCGCCCGGCAGGCCCCATTCCACGTACACCAGGTCGGCCACGAGCCAGCCCCACTCGTCGACCTGCAGGTAGCGGACGACCGCCGGTGACGAGTCGAGGATCCGCCGCGCGCCGTAGTCCGGGCCCTCGTAGGTCGAGCCGGGGCCGCCGTCCTCGGCGTAGGCCACCACGCAGCGGCCGGTGTCGATGGCCGTCACGCGCAGCGTCGAGCCGCAGTGGAAGCGCTGCGCCCCGGCCACGTAGAAGTACTCCGGCGCCGGGACGTCGCCGTCGAGGTGCGCATCGACGGTGGCCAGCACCTCGTCGACCTCGTAGTCGACGTGCCCCTGGACCCACGGGATCGCGTGCTCCGAGCCGACGCAGCCGCCCGTCTGATTGTCGAACACGCAGTCGTGGTAGTCGTAGTGTCCCTGGAGGTAGCCGCAGGTCGTCGTGTGGCCCCAGGTCGTCGGGTCGTCCGAGGTGCCGAAGCGCGAGATCTTGTAGAACCCGTCGGCCTCGAGCTTCCAGTCCATGTAGTTGCAGGTCTCGATCGCCGGGTCGGGCGCCGCCGTGCTCGGCCCCGCGATGCACTCGACCGGCGGCGCGTCGGCGTCGGCGTCGGCATCCGGTCCGGGGACATCGGGCGCGGCGTCGGCGTCGGCGTCCGCATCCGGTCCGGGGAGGTCGGGTTCGGCGTCGGCATCGGCGTCCGCGCCCGCCTCGCCGGTCTCCCCTTCGTCGGCGGTGCCGTCGGGAGGAATCCAGACGTAGTAGCCGTCGTCGTTGCAGCCGACGCCGACGAGCGTGCAGGCCAGGCCGGCGATGAGGACCACCCACGTTCGACGCATCGTTCGGCCTCCCTGGTGCCCGCGCGCGCAGCCGGAACGCGATCGACTGTAGGCCGAGCGAGGGCACACGGCAACGGCGGAGTTTCCGCCGCGGCGATCGAGCGGCGTCGGTCGGCGGTGTCGAGAGGCCGGCCCGGCGGCGAGGGAGGCGCGGCGGACGTTCACCCGCATCGCGGCTCCCGGATCCTCGAATCGCGACCGAATCGCGACCGGTGCTTGACCCGGGCGCGATCCGCCTGCCACGATACTCGGGCGCCGGCGGCCCGGCGCGGGGACGGTGGTGGTGCCCGAAGCGACAACGCTCCGTTCGACCGCCTCGTGGTTGCGCCGTGCGTTCGTCGTGCAGCTGGCGCTCGCCGTCCTGTTCGGCGTCGGGGCGGGGCTCGGGCTGTTCACCGTCGCCTACGCCCGCGGCTTCTCGTACCTGACGGACGACCCGGCCGCCTGCGCGAACTGCCACGTGATGCAGGACCACTTCGACGGCTGGCTCAAGTCGAGCCACCGGTCGGTGGCGGTGTGCAACGACTGCCACACGCCGCCCGAGTTCCTCGACAAGTACTACACGAAGGCGCTCAACGGCTGGCACCATTCGCAGGCCTTCACGACCGGGAACTTCCCGGATCCGATCCGGATCACGGAGCGCAACGCGTGGGTCACCGAGCGGACCTGCCGGCACTGCCACGAGCCGGTGGTCGAGATGATGGTCGGGCGCAGCGACGGGACCGAGCTGCCGTCGTGCATCCGGTGCCATCGCGAGGTGGGGCATCCCTGACGCGCCGGGGGCAGCGGCGCGAGGAGCGAGAGGTCGATGGCGGACGAGACGAGGGACGAGCGGGCCGGGGAGGAGTCGAAGCCGGCGCGGACCGAGGTGTCGGGGCGCGGGACGGCGTCGGACGCCGGACCGTCGTCGGACGGCGCCGCGGCGACGGAGCCCGCGGCGGCGGGCTGCCCGGAGCCGACCGGCTCCCGGTGGCGGCGGTGGCTGCCCGCGGGGATCGCGGCGGCGGTGGCGATCGTGGTCACCGCGGGTGTGGCGACGCTGCTGGTGAACATCTACGAGCGCAAGGCCGAGGGGCGCAACCCGTTCTTCCGCGTCGTGGACCTCGACGAGACCACCGACGACCCGGCGTTGTGGGGCAAGAACTTCCCCTACCAGTACGACCTGTACGTCCGCACGACCGACCAGGTGCGGACGAGGTTCGGCGGGAGCGAAGCGCTGCCGCGCTCGCCCACGTCGGACGACCCGCGCCGGGTCGTGTCGCAGGCGCGGATCGAGGACGACCCGCGGCTCAAGACGATGTGGGCCGGCTACGCGTTCGCCGTGGACTTCCGCGAGGAGCGCGGCCACGCCTATATGCTCGACGACCAGACGTTCACGCGGCGCCAGTCGGCCTCCCCGCAGCCGGGCACCTGCCTGCACTGTCACGCGTCGGTCTGGGTACCGTACCGCAGGCTGGGCGACGGCGACGTGGTCCGCGGTTTCGAGAAGATGAACCCGATGCCGTTCGCCGAGGCGCGCAAGCTGGTGGAGCGGCCGATCTCATGCATCGATTGCCACGACCCGGCGACGATGCAGCTGCGCGTGACGCGGCCGGGCTTCCTCGAGGGGATCCGCGCGCTGAAGGCGTCGCAGGGCGTCGAGGGCTACGACGTCAACCGCGACGCGACGCGCCAGGAGATGCGCGCGTTCGTCTGCGGGCAGTGCCACGTCGAGTACTACTTCCAGGGGCCCGAGAAGCGGCTGACCTATCCCTGGCACAAGGGGCTGAGGGTCGAGCAGATCTACGAGTACTACAGCGAGGTGGGGCACGGGGACTGGGAACACGCGCTGAGCGGGGCGACGGTGCTCAAGGCGCAGCACCCCGAGTTCGAGCTGTGGAACCAGGGGATCCACGCCCGCTCGGGAGTGGCCTGCGCCGACTGCCACATGCCGTACCGGCGCGTCGGGGCGCAGAAGATCAGCGACCACCACGTGCGCAGCCCGGTGCTGAACATCGACCGGGCCTGCCGGACCTGCCACCATTTCGACGAGGCGGAGCTGCGGTCGCGGGTCGAGACGCTCCAGGAGCGGACCTACGGGCTGCGCAACCGGGCGCTCGACGTGGTGGTCGCGCTGATCGGGGACCTGGCGGCGGCACGCGCGGCGGGGTTCGGGTCCGAGCTGCTCGCGCCGGCGCAGGAGTTGCAGCGGCGGGCGCAGTTCTACACCGACTTCATCGAGGCGGAGAACTCGATGGGCTTCCACGCCGCGGCGGAGGCGGGCCGGATCCTGGCCGAGGCGATCGACTACGCGCGGCAGGGCCAGTTGCTGCTGCGCGCGCTGGGCGCGCCGCCGGCGGTGCCGGTATCGCCGGCCGCACCGTAGCCGGCCCGGTCAGAACCGGAAGCGGCCGCTGTGGAACAGCTTGACGCAGGCGTCGACCACGCCCGGCTCGAACAGCGTGCCGCGACGGTTCTGGATCTCCCCGAGCGCGGCGTCGATGCCGAGGGCCGGGCGGTAGGGGCGGTGCGAAGCGATCGCCTCGACCACGTCGGCCACGGCCAGCACACGCGACTCGAGCAACAGCGAGTCGCCGAGCAGGCCTCCCGGGTAGCCCGAGCCGTCGAGCCGTTCGTGGTGTTCGAGCACGATGCGGGCCACGGGACGGTCGAACTCGATCTTGGCCAGGATGTCGTGGCCGGCCTGCGCGTGGCCCCGGACCACCGTCCATTCGTCCGGGGTCAACGGCCCCGGCTTGCCGAGGATTTCCGGGGGGACCGACAGCTTGCCGACGTCGTGGACCAGGCCGGCGCGGCCGATCGTCTCGACCAGGTCGCGGGGCAGGCCGAGCTCCTGGGACAGCGCCGCGGAGAGCAGCGCCACGCGGCGCTGGTGCGCCGCGGTGTAGGGATCGCGCGCCTCGACGGCCGACAGCAGCGCATGGATCGCGCCGTCGAGCACCCGGCGCGTCGCGTCGTTTGCGGGCGCCGGCGGCGGGATCTGCGACGGGCGCGAGCCCGCGGGCGGGGCCGGCGGCGCGCTGCTCGACACCAGCCCCTCGTAGCCGTCCAGGCCGCCCGGCCGCGGCGACAGGCTGATCGTCGCCTCGACGACGCCGTCCGCCGCGCGCAGGCGCGCCGGGTGGTTGGTCAGGCCGCCCTGCACCGCCAGGGCCACCATCACCGCCTTGGCGTCGGCCGGCCGGGCAAACAGGGCATCGATCGTCTTGCCGCGCAGCTCGCGCGCCGGGATCCCCAGCACGCGCTCGATGCCGGCGCCCAGCTCGAGCAGCGCGCCGTCCTCCGAGATCGCCACGAGGAAGCCCAGGGCCATTCCGCCGCCCAGCGTCAGGCGGCCGGGACTCACCGACGGACGGCTCGGCGCCGGCGGACGATCCGACTCGGCCCGCCTGCGGGCGGCCTCCTCCAGCGTGGCCTTCTGCCGCGCGTCGGCCAGCTCCTGCCGCAGCGCCTGCAGATCCGTGCGCTGCCGGCGGCGCGTCTCCCACCGCTCGGCCAGCGTCCGGAACAGCTGCCGCACCTCGTGCGGGTGGAACGGCTTCTGCAGGTACAGGAGTTGTTCCACGGGCGGGACGCGGCGGGCGATCTCGGCGGGGTCGATGTCGGAGTAGGCGGTGACGACCACGATCTCGACGTCCGGGTCGAGGGTGCGGATCTGCTCGGCGGCCCAGATGCCGTCTCGTCCGGGGGGCATGCGCACGTCGAGGAAGGCCGCGCAGAACGGCGCCTGCTCGCGCAGGGCGCGGCGTACGGCCTCGACCGCCTCCTCGGCCTGGGCGTGGAACACCGCGTCGACCGGCGGGGGTTTGGGCCGGTCGCTGCGGCGTCCGGCGAGGCGTCGTTCGAGCTCGCGCAGCCGGACCTCGAGCTCGCTGACCTCGTCGCCGCTGTCGAACAGCTTGCGGTACATCTCGAGCACCGCCAGCTCGTCGTCCACGAACAATGCGCGTCGCGGCAAGGATTGGACATCGGTCATCGTCGTTCTCCTGCGCCCGACGGCGTGGCCGCCGGGAACCAGAGGTGGATCGTCGCGCCGCGCCCGTGCCCGGCGCTCTCGGCGCTGATCCGCCCTCCCATGGCATTCATCGCATTGGCGCACCAGTGCAGTCCGAGCCCGGTGCCGCGGCGGCTGCCCGCCGTATACCCGCGCTCGAAGATCCGCGGCAAATCGGCCGGCTCGATGCCGTCCCCGTCGTCCTCGATCCGGACGTGCACCAGGCGCCGTTCGTGCTCGTACTCCGCACCCGCGTGCAGCAGGACCGTGCCGCGCGCTCGCTCGCTGCGGCGGACCGACTCCGAGGCGTTGTGGAACAGCTCCAGCAGGAGCTGGAGCACGACCGGGCGCGAGGCGCGGATCGTCGCCGCCTCGGCGGGTACCGGCCGCGTCTCGATCGCCAGCCGCGCGCGCTCCTCGGCCGACAGCAGGGCGGCGGCATCCTCCGCGAGCCCGGCCAGCCCCACGGGTTCGAGCGGCCGCGGCATCCGCGCGTAGCGCTCGTTGTGCTTCAGGATCCCCTCGAGCTCCAGGATCCGTGCCGCCATCGAGTCCAGGTCGCGCCGCAACTCGACCGTCAGCGCCAGCGCCGTGCGGCTCGACAGTGTCAGGAACGCCTCGAGGTCCCGCCGCCGCTCGGGCTCCGGCGCGCCGGACTCGAGCTCCTGCCGGTACTGCTCGATCTTGTCCGGCGACAACCGCGCCACGCGTTCGCGCAGCACGTCCAGCTCGCCGGCCAGCGGGGTGAGCAGGTTGCGGATGTTGTGCAGCACCCCCTCGGCCAGCTCCGCCATCCCCGCGCGGAACGACTGTTCCTCGAGCCGCCGGCGCGTTTCGGCCAGCTTGTCCATCGCCGTGCCGAACTCGCGTGCCAGGATCCCCAGCTCGTCGGCGCGGTCCGCGCACCGCACCGGGGCGGGCTCCCCGGAGTGACCGACCGCGACGACGGACGAGGTGATCGCCGCCAGCGGCCGGACCACGACCAGTCGCAGGAACACCGCCAGCACGCCCACCAGCCCCAGCGCGCCCACGACGATGACCGCCAGCGCGAAGTTGGTGACCGCGCGCCCGCGCGCCGAGATGTCCCGAGGCACCACCGCGCGCAGCACCAGCACCGGCCGTCCGGCCCGGTCGCGGATCGCGGCATAGGCGTGCAGCCGAGTCGCGTCGAGCGATTCCACGATGGTTTCGCCGTCCCGTGCGACCAGTCGTTGCGTGGCCCGCCGGACGTCGAGCGGCCGCTCCGGAGCATCGATCGGCCAGGCCTCGAACGTCACGTGGGTCTGGGTTACGAGGTCGGCCGTCAGCTCGGACGACAACCGGCGGGCGATCACCAGCACGCCGGCTGGAGGGCCCGAGAGGTCGCTGCGCAGGATCCGTCGGGCGCAGGTCAGCAGCGGGCCCTGATCGCTGAGCAGCACGTCGGTCGTCCCGGCCTGCTCCGAGGGGTCCTGTGCCGCCCACCGCAGCAACGGGTGGTCCGCCGGCCAGGCGTCCCCCGGCAGGACATCGATCGCCAGCGGCTCCTCGGTGGCCAGGGAGTACGCCCGGCCCCACACCACGCGCCCGTCCCGGTCCACCACGTACAACCCGTTGAACCGGGCGCTCTGGAACGACGAGAGCTGCAGGTTCGTCTCTTCGTAGCGCGGATTCTCGCCCCGGGCGAACCGCCAGGTGTCGTCCCAGTAGCCCCAGTCGCGGCAGAACCGGTCGAGGTGCTCCAGCTCGCGGTCGAGCGCCGAGGTGCAGCGCCGCAGGTCCTGTCGCGCTTCCTGCCGCTCCAGCTCGGCGAAACGCGGGTCGACGACCAGCCGCTGCAAGCCGGAAGCCAGTCCGACGCAGGCCAGGACGACGAGCACCAGCACCAGCAGCACCTTGGCGTTGAGCGACATCGCGGCCGTTTCCACCCTGCATGCCCGCTCGGTTGCGGCGCGGCGCGAGCGTGGCGTGAAGCGGGGGGCCGTGTCAAACGGATCCGCGCGTCGGATCCGCGCGTCGCCGGCCGCGAACCGGGCGAAGTCGCACGCCCGGGCGCCGCAGGCCCGGGGCGCGCCCCGACGCTGCGCGCGGACCGTGCGGGCCCCGACCCGGCGGGTTGACCCACGGCGGTCCGCGGCGCATCCTTGGGGTCGGCGCGTCGCCGCGTCCCCTTCTCCACCCGCACCCGCCGCGCCAGGAGGCCCCCGTGAACCACGCTTGCGCGCAACCCGGCCTGACCTGTGCCCAGCGTCCCGCCACCCGCCTGCTCGCCGTCGCCGCACTCGGCCTGGCGGTCACCGGGTGTTTCATTCCCGCGGACGGCTACACGACCTACCCGGTCGGCGGGACGACGGCGAGCGGCGCCATCGCCGTCGGCGGCTGCCCGTGCGACACGACGTACGGCTGCGAGGGTTGCTGGTGCGAGCCGGCCTCCGAGTGCCTCGCGGGCGGGTCCTGCGCCTGCGACACGACGTACGGCTGCGACGGGTGCCCGTGCGAGCCGGCCTCGGAGTGCCAGGCGGCGGGCTGCCCGTGCGACACGACGTACGGCTGCGACAACTGCTACTGCGAGCCGGCCTCCGAATGCGCCGGACGGGCCTGCCCCTGCGACCGCACCTACGGCTGCGACAACTGCCCGTGCGAGCCGGCCTCCGAGTGCGTGGCGCGGACGTGCCCCTGCGACACCACCTGGGGCTGCGACAACTGCTACTGCGAGCCGCCGTCGGAGTGTGCGGGCGGCGGCGGCTGTCCCTGCGACACGACGTACGGGTGCGACAACTGCTACTGCGAGCCGGCGTCGGAGTGCGCGGGCGGCGGCGG
>JAFGHH010000163.1 GCA_016930215.1 Deltaproteobacteria bacterium | reverse complement strand
GTCGGGAACCAGCCGCCCAGGTTCATGAGGGCGTAGAGCATCGCGTAGGCCATGCCCGACGTCCGCGGCGTGGTGAACTGCCGCACGGCGGCGTACGCCGCCGGCTGGTACATGCCGTAGCCGGTGACGACGATGAGGATGCCCGCCATGGTGGTGAGGTGCAGCGGACCCCACAGCCCGGCCTGCAGGTGCAGCACGGTGGGCGCGGCGGCGATGAGCGTGCGCCCCGCCAGCAGCAGCACGAACGCCCAGAGCAGCGCGCGGCGCACGCCGAACCTGTCGGGCACGAAGCCGAGGAACAGCATCGCGATGGTGATGCCCGCGGTGAGCACCATGACCATGTTGTGGGCGATGGTGTCCGGGTTGGGCAGCCCGGCGAAGACCGTCTCGGAGAAGTAGATGGCGAGGTAGCCGAGGACGCCGAAGTAGGCCATCCCCTCGAGCACGTAGCCGAGATTGACCCCCCACAGCGCCCGCGGCGCGTGCCAGACGTCCACGAACGGCTGGATGATCTCCTTCAGCGGGTTCGGCTTCGCCGCCGCTTCCCCGCTGCCCGCGTCCCGCGTCTCGTCGCTCATCGTCTCTCCCGGCCGCCGTGCGGCCCATGGTGCACGTCCCGTCCTGCGTGGGGCTCGAGGCTATTACGGACCAAGCGGCGCGCGCGGTCAAGGCGCGCCCCGGCGCCGGACACGGCGCCGGGGCGGGACCTCCGCGGCCTCCGCGGGCCGACTACTCGGGCGTCCAGGCCGGGACCCGGCCCGGGGTCCACGGCGCCCCGAGCGACTCGGCCCGCTCCTCCAGCCGGCGCAGGTCGCCCTCGACCAGGGCCCGCAGCCGCTCGAGCGCCGGGCCGAACTCCGCCGCGGCGATGTCGTAGCACTGCCGGTGGGTCTGCGTCGGGGCCGAGGTGGAGTACCAGCTGCCCGACACCACCTGGCCGACGCGGTCCAGCACCGCCGGCGGCACCGGCTCGTTCTTCGACGCCACCACCTCGTCGCCGGTCAGGGTCACCCGCAGCTCCTCGAGCCGCGCCTCCAGGGCGCGCGCCTCGTCGGCCAGCCCGGGGTCGGCGCCCGGGGTGTCGTGCAGCGCCTGCTTCAGGTGGGCGAGGCGCTCCTTCGCCTCCCCCACGCTGCGGACGGCGCCGAGCGCCGCGCGCTGCAGCCGGGCGACGCGGCGCTGGAACGCCAGCGTCGCCTCCCGGTCCGCCGGGGGCAGCGAGGAGGTGCCCAGCGCCTTCACGTCGAAGGCGAGCGGACCGGCCAGCGTCGTCAGCCGGCCCTCCACGCGCTTCGCCAGCGTGACCCGGTACGTGCCCGGCGCCGCCAGCGGCCCGCTCGGCCGCCGCTCCCAGGCGGCCAGCTCGGGCGGCTTGCCGAGCCGCGTGGGGTTCGCCGCCGGGTACCGCAGGTCCCAGGCCACCCGGTGGAAGCCCGCGGACACCGGACCGGTGACGCGCCGCACCACCGCGCCGGCCTCGTCCGTCACCGTCAGCACGACGGCCGGGTCCTCCTCGCGGGCCTCCGCCCGCAGCGAGTCCCAGGGCGGGTAGAAGACGTCGCCGCCCCGCTGCTCGATCTCCTTCTCCGCCGCGCGGCGGGCCTCGCGGCGGCTCTTGAGCCCGTCCTTCAGGTAGTAGGTGAAGACCGCCCCGAAGGGCGGGTTCGGCGCGGTGAAGAAGCCGTCGCCCTGCTGGCTCTTGCCCGGGTCGCCGAGCGGGTAGGCCGGCATGTAGGCCCACGCCGCGCGCACGGGGAAGAGCGCGCTCTCGCGCGCCAGCAGCGACGCGTCGGCGTCGCGCAGCGGCGAGTAGTCGTCGAGCACGTAGAGGCCGCGACCGAACGTCCCCACCAGCAGGTCGTGCTCGCGCCGCTGCACGGCGAGGTCCTTGACACAGATGGGCGGCATGCCGCCCTTGAGCTGAACCCAGCGCTTCCCGCCGTCGTTGGTGAAGAACACGCCGAACTCGGTGCCGGCGAAGAGCAGGTCCCGGGCCACGTGGTCCTCGGCCATCGCCCACACCGGCCCGTTCGCCGGCAGGTTCGCGGCGATGGACCGCCAGGTGCGGCCGAGGTCGGTGCTCTTGAGCACGTAGGGCCGGAAGTCGGCCTGCTTGTGGTTCTGGAAGGTGGCGTAGACGGTGTTCGGGTCGTGGCGCGAGGGGACGAGGCGCGAGACGTAGGTGCGCTCCGGCACGCCCGGGAACCGCTCGATGCGGCGCCAGCTCCCGCCGCCGTCCTCGCTGACCTGGACGAGCCCGTCGTCGGTGCCCACGAACAGCAGTCCCTCCCGCAGCGGCGACTCGGCCAGGGCGACGATGTTGCCGTAGAACGAGGTCGAGGCGTTCTTGGCGACCGCGTCCACGCTCCACACCCGCCCCATCATCGGCAGCCGGTTGCGGTCGATCTGCCGGGTCAGGTCGGGACTGACCGCCCGCCACGAGTCGCCGCGGTCGTCGCTGCGGAACAGCCGGTTGGCCGCGAAGTAGAGCCGGGTGTGCGCGTGGGGGCTGAGGATCAGCGGCGAATCCCAGTTCCAGCGCAGCGCGGCCTCCCCGGCGCCCGGCTGCGGCTGGATGTCCACCTGCTCGCCGGTGCGGCGATCGTGGCGGACCAGGCCGCCGTACTGGGACATCGAGTAGAGGACGTTCGGGTCCTCCGGGTCCACGCGGGTCTGGTAGCCGTCGCCGCCGACGGTGATGAACCAGTCCTGGTTCATGATGCCGTTCTCGTTGATCGTGCGGGACGGCCCGCCCAGCGTGTTGTTGTCCTGGGTGCCGCCGTAGACGTTGTAGAACGGCGCCGACTCGTCCACGTCCACCTTGTAGAACTGGGTCACCGGCAGGTTCGGGAAGAAGCGCCAGTTCGCGGCGCGGTCGAAGGACTCGTAGAGGCCGCCGTCGCAGCCGGCCAGCAGGTGGTCCGTGTCGTCGGGGTCGATCCACAGGGCGTGGTCGTCCACGTGCTTGTACTTCCCCGGCACCCGCTGCCACGTCTTGCCGCCGTCCTCGGTGACCCTCATGAAGGTGTCCATCGAGTAGACGCGGTCCACGTCCCGCGGGTCGGGGACCAGCTCGTTGTAGTACTGCGGGCTGCCGGAGACGTAGTCGCTGGTCTTCTCCCAGCTGGCGCCGGCGTCGCGGGAGCGGTAGGTGCCGCCCGCCTTCCCCGCCGCCTCGATCACGGCGTAGACCACGTCGGGGTCCGCCGGCGAGACGGCGAGCCCGATGCGGCCCATGTCCTCCTTGGGCAGGCCGTTCGTGAGCTTCTTCCACGTGGCGCCGGCGTCCACCGTCTTGTAGATGGCGCTCTCCGGCCCGCCGTCCACGAGCGACCACACGTGCCGGCGGCGCTGGTAGGCGGCCGCGTAGAGCACGTCCGGGTCCCGGGGGTCGAACCACAGGTCCGACACCCCGGTGCGCGGGCTGACGTCGAGGACCCGGGTCCACTCCCTCCCGCCGTTCACGCTCTTG
>JAFGHH010000162.1 GCA_016930215.1 Deltaproteobacteria bacterium | reverse complement strand
GTCGGCTCAGGGGCCGCGGAAGATCGCCTGCATCTTCATCGCCAGCGCCAGGTTTCCGGACGCCTTGAGCCGGCCGGTCATGAAGGCGAGTTGGCCCTTGAGCTTGCCGGTGCTGATCGCGACGTAGTCCGGGGCCGAGGCGGAGAGGGTCAGCTGCGGGCTGGGGTGCCGGCCCTCGACGACGCTCAGCACGCCGTCGACGATCGCGGCGTGCCAGAGCCCGCCGCCTTCGCCGGTGATGTCGAACTGCACGACGGCGTTCATCCCGACCGCCTTCTCGGGCACGAACGTCTCCGGCATCCTCTCGAAGATCGCGCGCACGGTCGTCATCGTTCGTCCTCCCTGGCGCCGCCCGCCCGGGCGGCGGCGGCTCAGGCCTGCGGCCCGGCGTACTCCTTGTGGTCCTCGTGCAGCGTGCCGAAGACCTCGCGGAACCCCATCAGGCCGTCCATCTCCTCGTCGGTCTCCTCGGCCGTCATCTGCGCCAGCTTGCGCTTGTAGAACTCGACGACGAACGGCTGGAGATGCGTGGCGTAGGCCGTCATGTACGCGTCGTAGAACTTCGTCAGCGGCATGCGGGTCGGCAGGACGCAGTGGTTGAAGTCCCACAGGTCGAAGTCGTGCTCGACCAGCGAGTCGCGGGACTTGTCGTACAACTTGGTCCCCGGGATCGGGGTCAGCACGAAGTACTGCGGACAGTCGACCTGCAGCTCGATGGTGTGTTCCACGAGCCGGTCGAACTGGTCCTGCGTGAAGTCCGGCCGGAAGAACATCGAGCCGGTGCAGTTGACGTGGTTGGCCTTGAGGATCTTGAGCGCCGCGATGTTGTCCTTGACGCTGGTGGTCTTGTCGCGGTCCTGGAGCTGGTCGTCCTCCGCCTGCTCGATGCCGACGATCGTGTCCTCGAGCCCCGCCGCCGCCCAGGCCTCGATCACCTGCGGCTTCTTCACGACCGTGTCGGCGCGCAGCGGCATGCCGAACCGCTTGCCCAACCCCTGCTTGCGGATCGCCTCGGCCAGCGCCAGCGACAGCTTGGTGTCCAGCAGCGACTCCTCGCAGACGAAGTAGATGTACGGCTCCTGGATCGCCTGCAGCTCCGCCAGCATGCTGTCGACCGTGCGGCGCAGGTAGCGGCCGCCCGACAGGGACCAGGAGGGGCAGAAGTCGCACCGCCCCACGCACCCCTGCGTGTAGCGCATCAGCGCCAGGTGCTTGCCCCACAGGCTGAAGCCGTACTTGTTGCGCACGTCGGCGGTGAGCGAGCGGTCCGGGAACGGGAGCGTGTCGAGCTCCGCCAGCGGGCGCGGCGCCGTCCGGTGCTGCACGCCGTCCCGGTTCAGCGCCAGCCCGGGGATCTCCTCGAAGCCCTCGCCCTTCTCGAACCGCTCCACCAGCGACCGGAACGCGAACACCCCCTCGTTGACGCACACGACGTCGATGTCCGGGTGCAGGCAGTCCTCCGTCATCGTCGTGGCGTGGATCCCGCCCATCACCGTCAGGATCCTCCGGTCGTGCGCCTTGGCCAGCGACAGCACCCGCTTGCAGGCGCGCGACTCGCAGGTGTCGCCCCCCGTCCCCACCACCTGCGGGTTCCATTTCTCGATCGTCCGGCGCAGCTCGTCCCACCCGCCCTCGAGGCGCATGTCGAACAGCTTCACGTCGTGGTGCGGCCGGACGGCCGCGCCGAGGTACTCCAGCGACAGCGGCTCCATCCGCACCACCTTGTACATCGCCTGCATGTAACGCGTGTCGGCCGCGACCCGGACCAGCAGGATGCGCATCGTCCTCTCCCCCGGGCCCGCCCGGCGCGGTGGAGGCCCCGTGCCTCCCCGGTCCCGACACCGCCCGTTCGGCGGGGAGTGTAGCCGTGAAACGGGGTGTTGCAAACATTTTGTTTCTAACGGCATGTTTGCAACGTGTCGTTTCCAACGTGCCGTTTGCGGCCCGGCATCCGGGCCGCACCGCCGTTCGGGCTGCCGCCGGGCGTCGCTCGTGGTATCCTCTCCCCCGCCATGCACTCCAACCCGTTTCACGCGCGCCCCCTGCTGCCCTGCCTGCTCTGCGTCGCCGGTCTCGCCGGCTGCGCGGACGACGACGCGTACTGGTGCGCGGACGGCGACTGCGGCGACGCCGGCGACGCCGGCGACGCGGTGCCGGACGATGCCGCGCCGGACGACGCACCCCCCGTTCGTTGCGGGGACGGCGTCTGCTCCGCGCCCGCCGAGACGGCCGCGAGCTGCCCCGCGGACTGCGCCGGCTGCGTCGCGCTGGCCGACGTCACGCCGCTGATCGGCGCCGCCGAGCTGTTCTTCGGCTACTCGGTCCTCGGCTCCCGGCTCGTCACCCCCTCCTGCGGCGTGTTCGACGACGCGCGCGAGGTCGCCGTCACGCTCGCGCCCGCCTTCGACGGCGAGCTGGTCCTCTCGACCCGCCACCCCTCCACGCGCCTGGCCACCGTCCTCGAGGTGCGCGAGGCGGACTGCGCCGGTCCGTCTCTCGGCTGCAGCGACCGCGTCGCCGACGGCGGCCCCGGCGCCCGCCTGACGATCGTCGCCGCGGCCGGCACCCGCTACGTCGCGCTGGTCGAGACCGCCGACGACGACGCCGGCGTGTTCGCCCTCGGCTTGCACCGGCCCGGCGTCTGCGAGAGCCTGGGCACCGTCGAGGACATCACGACGGGGCTCCTCGCCGGCAGCCGGTTCGCGACCGACACGAGCGCGGGGACGAGCAGCCAGCGCGGGACCTGCAACGCCGCCGTCGAGGCGCCCGAGGCGCTGCTCACCTTCACCGCGCCGCGGGACGGCACGATGGCCGCCACCACGCTGCACCCCGACACCGCGCTCGACGCCGTGCTCCACGTCCGCGAAGGCGGGCTGGACGGCGAGGGCTGGTGCGACTCGCCCGAGGCCGAGGTCGGCTGCGGGTCCGGAGCGGGCGTCGTGCGCTTCGACGTCCGCGGCGGGCTCGGCTACGACCTGTTCGTCGATGGCGCCGCCGCCGGCGCCGCCGGGGCCGCCACCGTCACGCTGGGCTACGCCGCGACCAGCCCGACCCGCACCTCGCTCCGCGGCTGCAGCCACGCCACGATCCAGGATGTCTTCGCCTTTCCGGTCGAGAGCGGCCAGGCGGTGCTGCTGCAGGTCGACACCGTCGATGCCGCCACCGCCGCCGACACCCGGCTGCGCGTCCGGCTCCCGGACGGCACCGAGCTGCACGAGGCGGACGACGAGTTCACCTGCACGTTCCCGCCGCCGGAGTGGAGTTGTCCGCGGCACGAGTTCACCGCCGCGACCGGCGGGCTGTACACGGTGGAGATCTACGTCGGGTCCTCCGAGAACTGCGCCGACCGCGCCTTGGCGAACTACGAGCTCACGGTCACCGTGGGCGGTGCGCCGAGCGAGCTGATCCTGATCAAGGACCAGTAGGCGGGGCGGCCCGCGGGCCGCCCGGAAGAGAGGGTGTCCAATGACCGGCAAGACCAGACGACTCGTCCTGCTGTTGCCGGCCTGGGCCGCGCTCGGCTGCGACCCGGCCGCCACCGCTCCCCCCGCCGCCGCCGCGCCGGACGCGCCCCGGACGTGGGCCGTCCTGCCGTGGGACGAGGTCGCCGGCCGGGTGGTCGGCCGGGAGGCGTCCAGCGAAGGCCCCGCGAGCTTCGCGCTGCTGCCCGACGGCGGCGCGCTGGTGCTCGACCAGGTCCACGAGCGCGTCCTGCGCCTCGACGCCGCGGGCGGCCTCGCCGGCACGGTCGCCCTCCCCGGCCGGACGTTCGACGACCTCGCCCAGCACGAGGGCCGGGCGATGCTGGTCCTCGACCGGCTCGTCACCACCCGCCTGCTCGCCCTCGACCTCGACGGCGACCTGCTCGCCGAGGTCCCGCTGGTGGGCCGCGGGATCGAGCGGGGCGGCGCGGTCACCGCGCTGCTGCCGCGCCCCGACGGCGTGTGGCTCGAGGTCCATCACCGCCACAGCGTCCGCGTGCTCGACCGCGACCTCGAACCCTGCGACCGGCAAGTCGTCCTCGGCCGGCCCGTGGCCAACGCGCGCAGCCTGCGCGCCGCGCTCGACGAACGCGGCGGCGCGAACGTGTCGCTCGGCGGACGCGTCGAGCGCGCTCCGGAACGGACCGTGTCGCTCAAGGCCGGCGCGCCGGTCGAGCGGGTCGTGTGGTTCGACGCCGACGCGGCGGGCCGGGTGCACGTCGTGCTGCACGAGGTCGAACGATCGGCGACGCCGCCCTGGAGGGCGACGCACGAGCAGTACCTGCTCGTGGTGCTGGACGAGGAGCTGCGGGAGCTGGGGCGGGCCGCGGTCCCGTTCGTCTCGTCGGAGCTGGAGCAGAGCGTCGAGTTCCGGCTCGGGCCGGACGGCCGGCTGTGGCAACTCGAGTTCGTCGAGGACGGCGCGCGGCTCGTCGATTGGGGAAGGAGGGCGCCATGAAGACCGCCACCGCGCCGCTCCTCGCACTGCTGGTGCTCGCCGCCGCCGCGACCGTCCGCGCCGCCCCGCCGACGGAGACGCCCGACGACATCCTCTGTCGCACCTACGCGGCCGTCGGCTTCTCCTACTGGTGGGGCGGGGAGTGCTGGTGCCGCAACGGCTGCAACCCCGACCTTTCGTCCTGCAGCCCCGGCACGTGCACCCCCAACGCGGGGTCCACCGGCTGTCCCGACTGCACGCACAGCGGCACCTACGGCGCCGACTGCTCGGGCATGGTCTCCAAGGCCTGGCAGGTGCCGAACCCGCAACCGGTCGAGGCGTGCCACGTGGACCGCTACGTCGCCTCGAGCTTCACTTCCGACCACGCCTACTGGGACCCGGTCTCGATGTCGAGCCTGCAGCCGGCCGACGCGGCCGCGACGTCCGCCCACGTGGTGATGATCGTCGGCGGACGCGACTCGGCGGGGGCCTGGGACATCGTCGAAGCCCGCGGCTGCAGCTACGGGATCGTGCACCGCTACCGCTCGCTCAGCGGCTTCGTCGGCGCCCGGCGGATCAACCTCACGTCCTGCGTCTGCTCCGCCGGGGCGAGCGAGACCGAGGCGTGCGGCGATTGCGGCTCGCGCCGGCGCGACTGCTCCGACGGCTGCCACTGGGACCCCTGGTCCGCCTGCGAGGGCCCCGACCCGACGGGCGCCGACGCCGTCTGCACCGTCGATGGGGCGCTCGGCGAATGCGCCGTCGGCCGCCGGATGTGCGTCGCCGGCTGGCTCACCTGCCACGCCCCGTCGGCGAGCACCGAGTTGTGCGACGGCCTGGACAACGACTGCGACGGCACGACCGACAACGGCACCCCCGCCGGCCTCGGCGAGGGCTACCCGTGCACGACCGACGGCGGCGCTCCGGGCGTCTCCGCGTGCCACGACGGCGCGCTGGTCTGCGTGCCGACCGGAACGACCGACGGCGGCCCGGACGACGTCGGCACCCCGGACGACGGCGGCGCGCACGACGGCAACCTGCCGACCGACGCCGACCAGCCCGACGTGATCTACGTCTACGTCGACCCCGACGGCTGCGGCTGCGCCGTCCCCGCGACTCCGCGGGCCGCGCTCCTGTTGCCGGCCCTCGCCCTCCTCGGACTGCTCGCCCGCCGCCGCCGGCGCTGAGGCGCCGTCGGCCCCGCTCGAGCGCCCAATCCTCGACGCGCGAGACGGTCCAAGCAGGGTCCTCGGCACCAAGACGCGGAGAATCAGATGCGCCCACGATGGCCGTTCCCGCTCCTGCTCGGCTCCCTGGCCCTCGGCTGCTCGCCCCGACCGTCGGTCCGCGCACCCGCCGACGCCGCCCGGCCCGCGGACGTCCCACCGCCGGCCGCGGCGGCCGGGGACGCGGTCGCCCCCGCCGCTCCAAACGCCGGCGCGCCGGCCTGGCCCGCGCTCGTCGAGGTCGGCGTCGGCGACGACCACAGCTGCGCCCTCGCGGCCGACGGGGCCGTCTACTGCTGGGGCGGCTCGTCGCGCGGACAGCTCGGGATCGGCGGCTTCGACCCCCGACCGACGGCCGTGCGCGTCCACGGGCTCGACGACGCGACCGATCTGGCCGTCGGGTTCGCCCACGCCTGCGTGGTCCGGCGCACCGGCCGCGTGGCCTGCTGGGGCCTGAACCACGGCGCGGCGCTCGGCGACGGCACCACCACCGATCGCACCCTGCCGGTCGAAGTGCTGGACCTCGAGGACGCCGTCGAGGTCGCCGCGGGGCTCGACCTCTCGTGCGCCCGGCGGCGCGACGGCACGGTCGCCTGCTGGGGCCGCAACCTCGCCCGCGGACCGCTCGACCCCGGACCCGAGCACGACCACCTGGCCCGGCCCGTCGAGGGGCTCGAGAACGCCGTCGGGCTCGCCGTCGGAAGCCTCCACGCCTGCGCCGCGCTGCGGGACGGCCGAGCGACCTGCTGGGGCAGCAACTTCTCGTTCGCCGTCGGGCCGGACGACGCCGCCTGGCCGGCGGGAGAACCGTTCGGCCTGCCGTTCGAAGGCGTGCGACAGGTCGCGGCCGGCAGCCGCCATGGCTGCGTGCTCCGGGAGACCGGCGAGATCCGCTGCTGGGGCGGCAACCACGGGCGCCAGCTCGACCATCCCGACGAGCGGGCCACGATCCCGGCCCTGCGGGCCCGAACCCCGCCGGACCTCGGCCCGGCCCGCCAGGTGGCCGCCGGGGAACGACGCACCTGCGCCGTGCTGGCCGATGGGACCGTGTCGTGCTGGGGCGACGGCCGCCAGGCCCCGCAGCCCGTCGCCGGACTCCCGCCGGCGAGCCGCGTCGCGCTCTGCTCCACCGGCACCGACGGCCATGCCTGCGCGCTCACGACGGCGGGCGAGCCGTGGTGCTGGGGCCGCAACCACCAGGGGCAGCTGGGCGACGGCAGCCGGACCGCTTCCGCCGCCCCGGTCCGCGTCCGGCCCCCGGCTTCGACCGACCCCGTGCCGGTGACGGTGGAGGAAGCCGCCGAGGCTCCGTTCGAGGCCGACGAGCTGGCCGTCGGCTACGACCAGACCTGCGCGCGCCGCGGCGGCCGGGTGTGGTGCTGGGGACGGCCGCCGGCAGCGATGCTCCACCCGGCGCCCCCCGAGCTGGTCCATCCCGCACCCGTGCCGGGGCTCGACGACGTCGTGCAGCTCGCGGCCGGCTTCGGCTTCTTCTGCGCGCGGCGGGAGAACGGCGAGGTCGCCTGCTGGGGCGAGAACTCGTCCGGTCAGCTCGGCGACGGCACCACCGTGTGGCGTCCGACTCCGGTGCAGGTCACGGGGCTCGACCGGGCCGAGAGCCTCGTGGCGGACTACGGCCGCGCGTGCGCGCTGCGCTCCGGCGGGGAGGTCTGGTGTTGGGGCGAAGGAACCGCGACGGCTGCGCCGGTCGAGGCGCTGCGCTCCTGGAAGGGCCGCCTCCGGCAGCTCGCGCTGTCCGACGGCCACTGCTGCGTGCTGCTCGAGGGGGGCGAGGTCCGCTGCCAGGGAGACAACTCGCACGGCCAGATCGGCAACGGCGAAGGCGGCTGCCGGCCGGACCCGGAGGACATCCCCTGCGGCCCACCGGGCTCGGGCTATCTCCCGCGGCAGATCTGCGCCGAGGCTCCCGAGTTCGTCCTGGTGCGCGAGCTCGGGCCCGCCGTCGAGCTGGCGCTGGGCAGCGGCTTCTCTTGCGCTCGCCACGAAGGCGGCGCGGTCTCCTGCTGGGGGTGGAACCACCAGGCACAGCTCGGTCGCGGCTACGGGTTCGTCGAGGCCGAGGGGTGGCTTCCGGCTCCCGTCGCGGGCCTCGAGGACGCGGTGGGCCTGTGCGCCGACGCCGGTCGCGCCTGCGCGCTCAAGTCCGACGGCACGGCCGTCTGCTGGGGCCAGAACGTGTTCGGCGAGCTCGGCGATCGGACCACCCAGAACCGTCCGTCCCCGTCGCTCGTCCACGACCTCGCCGAGGTCGTCGAGCTCGGCACCGGCCAGAGCCACACCTGCGCCCGCACCGCGGACCGCCGCATCCGGTGCTGGGGCGACAACAACCACGGCCAGTTGGGCGACGGCAGTCTCGAGCGGCGCCCCGCCCCGGTGCTCGTCCGGTCGGACTCGTAACGGACCGGCGGCGCCGCCGGGACCCGGGCGGGCGAGCCGCGCCGCCCCGGCCCTCAGACCAGCCCGCGGTCGACCCCGCAGGCGAGCAGCCGGTCGAACTCGCGCGCCGGCCGGAAGCACGCCAGCCCGTGGCGCTCGTGCAGCGCGTTCAGCCGGTCCCGCACCACCCGCAGCCCGCGCAGGCTCGCGTACCGCGCCGGCCCGTGCCAGCAGTCGGGGAAGCCGATCCCCATCACGGCGCCGACGTCCATCGTGTACCAGTCGGCCAGGATCCCCTCGTCGACGCACCGGAACGCCTCGTTCGTCATCGCCAGGAGCAGCATCTCCTTGGCCTCCTCGCGGTCCGGCGTCGGCGCGCCCTGTCGCCGCACGAGGTGTTCGAGCACCGAGCGGTCCGGCTCCTTGCGCTCCTTGTAGAAGCACGGCTTCCCCGCGCCGACGTAGCCGGCCTTCCACAGGCGGCCGAGCGACTCCGGCAGGTCGAGCCGGTCGCCCATCCGCTCCTTCATCGCGGTCGCGGCGTGGTGGATCACGTTCCCGCCCGCCGTGCCGTACACGTCCAGCGGCCCCTGCGGGAAGCCGGCCTCGACGGCGAGCCGGTCCACCTCCCACGGGTCGAGCCCCGCCTCGGCCAGGAAGAACCCGGTCAGCACGTAGACCCCGAACGTCCGCGACGTGTAGAACCCCGGCCCGTCCCCCACCACGATCACGGTCTTCTTCTGCTTCCGGCCGACCGCGACGGCGGTGGCCAGCGCCTCGGGCGAGGTCCGGGGCCCGCGGATCACCTCGCACAGCGGCATCAGCGGCACGGGGGAGAAGTAGTGCATCCCGACCACCAGCTCCGGGCGCGCGGAGCCCTGCGCCAGCTCGTCCATCGGCAGCGTCGACGTGTTCGAGGCGAACACGATCTCGGGGTTCGCGGCACGGACCTCGCCGAGCACCTTGCGCTTGAGCGCCAGATCCTCGAACACGCTCTCGATCACCAGCGGCACCCCCGCCAGCCGCTCGCGGTCCGCGGACGCCTCGATCGAACCCATCAGGCGCTCGCGCCGCTCGGCGCTCCACTTCCCCCTCTTGACCAGCGGCTCCAGGTCCGCGGCGATCCGGTCGCGGCCCGCGCGGGCGGTCGGAGCGTCCACGTCGAGCAGCAGGACGCGCAGGCCGGCGTCGGCGCACACCTGGGCAATCCCGCGCCCCATCAGGCCCGCACCGAGCACGGCGAGCGAGTCCACCGCGCGGGGTTTCGCCGGCCCGGGATCCGCCAGCCGCGGGGCCACGCCGGTCACGGTCAGGAACAGGTCGATCTTGCACTGCGAGTTCGGGTGCTCGATCAGCGGTGCGAAGTGCCGCGTCTCGATCCGCACCGCCTCCTCGAACGGCAGGTCCAGCCCCTCCTCCACCGCGTCCAGCGCGGCCCGCAGCCACGGCTTCTCCGGACAGGCGCAGCAGCGCGCGCGGGCCTTGGCGATCATCGCCGGCCATTCGCCCCGCGCCGCCTCGTCGACCGGCCGGCGCGCCGGGTCGTGGTTGCGGTTCACGACGCCGGGGTGCTCGAGCAGCCACTTCCGGGCGCGCTCCCGCGCCTCCTTCGTCGGCACCACCGTCACGACGCCCGTCGCCACCAGCTCCGCGGCCGGGAGCACGCGGCCGTTGAGCACGACGTCGAGCATCATCTGCAGGCCGGCCAGGCGCCGCAGCGCCTCCATCCCGCCCGCCGCGGGGAACAGCCCCACGTCCACCTCGGGCAGGCCGAGCTTCGAGCCTTCGCCGGCGAACACGTGGTCGCAGGCCCACAGCAGCAGCTCGCAGCCGCCGCCGAGCGCCGTCTGGTCCTCGAGCGCGGCGGCGACGGGGAACGGGCTCCGGGCCAGCGCCGCGAACGCGTCGTGGAGCTTGTGCACCAGGTGCTCCAGCTCGAAGGCCGAGGCGTTCTTCCGGATCTCGACCAGGTTCGCGCCGTCGAGGAAGCTGCGCGGCTTGGCCGACACGAGCAGCACGCCCTTCGCCCCTTCGCGGTTCGCGCGCACGACGGCCGCGTAGAGCTCGCCGATCAGCCCCGCGCCGATCGTGTTCACGGGCCCGGGCGTGTCCAGCTCGAAGGTCGCGATCCCGGTCCGCTCGTCCCGTCGGTACGTCAGCTCGCTCATCGCGCGCCCCCTTCGCCGGCGACCCGCACGAGCGCCGCCTCGCCCTGCGTCAGTCCGCCGCAGATCGCGCACACGCCCTGCCCGCCGCCGCGGCGGCGCAGCTCGTAGACCATCGTCATCAGGATCCGCAGGCCCGAGGCGCCGACCGGGTGCCCGATCGCGACGGCGCCGCCGTTGACGTTCGTCCGCTCGAGCAGCCGCAGCCAGCGCGCCTCGTCGCCCTCCGCCAGGATTCTCGTGCTCACGAGCGGCATCGCGGCGAACGCCTCGTTGATCTCGATCAGGTCCACGTCGTCCGCGCGCAGCCGGTTGCGCTCGAGCACCTTGCGGATCGCGGCGGCGGGAATCCACGAGATGCCGTTCGGGGCGTCGGTGACCCCCGCCTGGTCGACCAGCTCCGCCAGCACGGGCGCCCCGAGCTCCCTCGCGCGCTCCTCGGTCGTCACGACGACGGCGGCGGCGCCGTCGTTGAGCCCCGGAGCGTTCCCGGCGGTGGTGGTCTTCGAGCCGAACACGGTGGGGAGCATCCCGATGCGGGCCATGCTCCCGTCGGCCCGCGGCTGCTCGTCCTCGGACACCAGCACCTCCTGCCGCCCCTTCCGGGCACGGATCGGCGCCAGCTCGTCGGAAAAACGCCCGGCCCTCGCGGCGGCGGCCCACTTGAGGTGCGAGCCCATCGCGAAGGCGTCGAGCATGTGCTTC
Source organism: Deltaproteobacteria bacterium (assembly GCA_016930215.1). Lineage (GTDB taxonomy): Bacteria > Myxococcota_A > Polyangia > DRWM01 > JAAZOP01 > JAAZOP01. The sequence goes on along the minus strand of JAFGHH010000162.1, from coordinate 12,168 downwards.
GACACGCCGTGCTTCTCGGCGCCGTCCGAGGCATCGACCGACACCGGGTTGTAGCCGGGGTAGGTGATCGGGAAGATCGGGTCGACGAGCTTCACCTCGCCGATCCGCACCCCCGCGCGAAGCTGCCGGGAGACGTGCGGCACCCGGCTCATCGATTCGACGCCGACCACCAGCGCCGAGCGGATCTCGCCGAGGCGGAAGCCCCACAGCGCCATGCGCAGCGCGGTCAGCGGCGAGCAGCAGGCGGTGTCGATCGTCGTGGTGAAGACGTCGCGGCCGAGCTTGAGCCCGATCTGCCGTCCGGTCACCGAGGCGGCCTCGAACGCGCCCGGGATGCAGTTGCCGACGAAGATCTGGTCCACCTCCCGCGCCGCCGCGCCCGCGGCCTCCAGCGCCGCGCGGGCCGCGTGGACCGCGAGGTCCAAGGGCTCCGTCTCCGACAAGGCTCCCTGGTACCGGCCGAAAGGTGTCCGCTTGGCCCCCGTAATGACGATGCGCATTCCCGCTGCATACCCGACTCCGAGCACCCGGCACAAGCGCGACCCGCCGAACCTGCTATGCTCCGGGTCGGCGCCCGGGCGCCGATCCGGCGGGAGGCTCGTCATGGGGAAGGGAACGCTCGCGATTCGCAGGGTCCGACGGTACCGGAAGGCGCGCTACCCGTCGCGGTCCCCCGCGGCGCGGGCCCGCCGGACAGGCTCCACTTGCCGACGCGTGCTGCGCGCCGCGGCCGGGCCCGCCGCGGCCCTGGGCCTCGGCGCCGCCTGCAACGGCGGCGTCAACCTCACCGGCACCGGCCACGACGCCACCGACGTCCCCCCGGACGTCGCCGTCGAGGACGGAGCCGACGACGTCGATCTGTGCACCGACTACATGCACACCACCCCCGCCGCCGTCGGCGCCTGCTACGTGCGGTACCTGACCGAGGCCGAGGGGCGCGCGGCGATCGAGGCAGCGGTCGAGGAGACCACCGCGACCCCCACGGACCCGTGCGAGAGCCCGACGCTGCACGAACGGCTGGCGACCGACCGCACGCTCTCGCTCCCCGCAACGGACGGCGCGGGCGGCGTCACCGCCACGGTCGACCTCTTCGCGCCGGCGCTCCCGGCGGCGGAGGAGACGCCGCCGTGCCCGGCGCGCGCGCGCCCCGCGGTCGGCTTCGAGTTCCTGACGGACGAGGCGGGGGACGACGAGGACGTCTCCGACGACGCGGCCGGGCTGACCGACGCCGAGGAGGCGAGCCTGCGCACGCGCCGCGAACGGCACGAGGCCGGCATCGCCGTGCTTCGCACGCGCGACTACCCGTACCGGTTCCTGGAGCTGGTGGGCGGCGGCACCGACGACTACGACCGCCTGCGGGCCGAGGAGGACCTCCGCGCGGCCGTCCGCGCCCTGATCGACGACCTGCGCCGCGACGGGATGCTGTAGACGGAGGCCTCGTTCGTCGACCGCGCCGCCGCCGCGTGCTACCGTTCCACGGTCGGTCTGGTCGGGAACCGAACGCGGCGGGGCCGAGGACGCGCCCGCCGCCGGGAGGGACGCCGGATGACTCGATGCCTGCCCGTTCTGCTCCTGGTCTGTGCGGTGGCCGCGGCGAGCTGCTCGGGAAGCGACCGGCGCCGGACCGCTCCCGGAGACATCGGCGACCCGTGCCTCGAGGAGGCCGACTGCCTCCCGGACCTGATCTGCCGGCCGGAAGGGGTCTGCGGCCTGTGCCTCGAGGACTCCGAGTGCGTCGGCGAGGAGATGGTCTGCCGCGCCGACGGGACCTGCGCCGACGGCGGCCTGGGCGCCGCCTGCGCCGAGGACACCGACTGCATCCCGGAGCTGGTCTGCGGCGAGGACGACACCTGCCGCCAGCGCGGCCTGGGCGACCCGTGCGAGGAGGACGACGACTGCTGGTGGGAGTTCGTCTGCCGCAGCGACGGCCGGTGCGGACCGGGCGGCCTCGACGAGCCGTGCACGGTCGATGACGACTGCCGCTCGGACCTGCTCTGCCGCGGCGACGGCCGGTGCGGCCGACCCGGCCTCGGCGACCCCTGCACGCTCGACACCGATTGCCGCACCGGCCTGGTCTGCCGCGACGACCACACCTGCGGCCCGGCCGGCGACACGGCCGAGGGCGAGGCCTGCACGTACACCGCGGACTGCGACGAAGGACTGGCCTGCCTGTGGGGTCGCGACGAGCGGGGCGCGCCCGTCACCCTCTGCCTCCCGGCCGGCGAGTCCACGGAGGGGACCTTCTGCGGGTCGACCGCCGAGTGCGCCCCGGGGCTGGTCTGCGTCGCGGAGGGCTACGGGGGCCGCTGCACGCCGGCGGCCGCGGACGGCGACCTCGGCTTCCCCTGCACGACCCTCGAGGACTGCGCGGCGGGACTGGCCTGCAGCACGGACGGAAGCTGCGTGCGCGCCGCCGGCACGGACGGCGGCCCCGGCTACCCGCTGTGGGAGGGGGTCGAGTGCGAGCCGCGCGAGACCGCGACCCCCTCGCGGATCTACTTCGAGGTCCCCCGCGGGCCGCTCGCGCCCGGCCACGACTTCTTCCGCCTGCCGTGGCCCAACGACATCCGCAAGACCGCGGACGGCCACCTGGACCTCTCCGGCTTCCCGCACCCGGCGACGGCGGACCTGCCCGTGGACGTGCTCGACCTCTACCTGCGCGCCGCCGAACGGGACCTGATCGGCTACGCGACCAACGGCGCGGTGTTCCTCCGCTCCTCCGCCGGCCTGAGCTGGGACACGCTCGAGGCGAGCGGCGCGACGCCGACGATCTACCTGGTCGACCTCACGACGCCCGCGCTGCCCACCGACCTCCACCGGCGGCTCGGCTTCGGCTGGAGCGCCTCGACGGGCGGCGGGCGCTACCTGTGCCGCGACTGGCTGGCGGTGCAGCCGCCGCGCGGCGCGCCGTACGAGCCGGGGCGGACCTACGCCGTGGTGTTGACGAACGGCGTGCACGACGCCGCGGGCAACCCGATGGCGCAGGATGTCGACTTCGCGCAGGTCGTGGCGCCCACGCGGCCGGGCACCGAGGAGGCGCTGGCCCGCGCCTGGGACGCCTACGCCCCGTTCCGCGCCTACCTCGCGCACGACGGCATCGACCGCGACTCGATCCTGGTCGCGGTCCAGTTCACCACGCAGAACGTCCCGACGACGCTGCGCCGGGCCCGCGAGGTCGTCGAGACGCTCCCGGCGCCGGCGGCCTCCGACCTGGTCCGCTGCAGCGCCGGCGCGGCCTCCGCGTGCGACGACGGTCTGGCGGGCGACGAGCACGTGCGCGGCTGCTTCGCCGAGGACCCGGCGTTCTTCGAGGTGCAGGGCCGCTTCCCGACGCCGGTGTTCCAGGAGGGCACCGCCCCATACCGGACCCCGGCCGACGGCGGCGGCTTCGCGCTCGACGGCTCCGGGCGCCCCGTGCGGCAGCGCGACGAGCCGATCTGTTTCGCGCTCTCGATCCCGCGCGGCGGCCCGATGCCGGCGGACGGCTGGCCGGTGGTCGTCGTCGCGCACGGCACCGGCGGCAGCTACCGCTCGTTCGTGACCGGCGGCCTGGCCGCCGATCTGGCCGCCGTGACGCTCGACGACGCCTCCGTGCAGCGCTTCGCCGTCCTGTCGTTCGAGGCGCCGCAGCACGGTGCCCGCCGGGGCGGCTCGGCGGAGGACCCCGAGCTGCTGTTCTTCAACTTCGCCAACCCGGGCGCGGCGTACGGCAACGTGCTGCAGGGCGCGGTCGATGCCTGGCAGGCCGCGCGCCTGCTCGCCGCCACCGACTGGGACGCCGCCGCCTCGCCGACCGGGGAGGCGGTCCGCTTCGACGCGACGCGGACCTACTTCCTCGGGCACTCGCAGGGCGCGACGCACGGGGTGCCCGCCCTGCCCTTCGACGACTCGTTCGCCGCGGCGGTGCTCTCCGGCGCCGGCGGCTCGCTGACCGACTCGCTGCTCGCCAAGACCGCGCCGTACGACGTCGCCGGCGCCGTGCGCATCGCGCTCGCCGACCCCGACCTCGGCGGCACGCACCCGGCGCTGACCGTGTTCCAGACCTGCCTCGAACTCGCCGACCCGGTGAACTACGCCCGCCACGTCGTCTCGACGCCGTTCGCGCCCCTCGCCTCCCGCCACGTGCTGCAGATCTACGGCCTGCGGGACACCTACAGCCCGAAGAACACCCAGTCCGCGCTGGCCGGGGCGCTCGGGCTGGCGATCGCCGAGCCGGTGCTCGACGACCTCGGCCCGTTCGCCTCGGTCGCGCTGCCGGCGTCCGGCAACCGCCGCGTCGGGGCGGGAACGTTCACCGCGGTGCTGACGATGCACGACCCGCCCGCGGGCGAGGACGGGCACTTCGTGGCGACGCGGGATGACGTGGCGCGCCGGCGCCTCGCGCAGTTCCTCGGCACCGCCGCGCGCGACGGCGTGCCGACCGTCGTGCCCTGAGCGCGCGAGCAACAATCGGCAGGCCGCGTATCGGAACCGAACCGCGGACTTCAGCCCGCGGCGGGCGCGGCCGGCGGCGTCGCGCCCTGCGCCTTCCTCTCCGGCAGCAGCAGCGAGAACAGCACCGCCATTGCGAAGGCGAAGACGAAGCTGGTGAGCCGCTCGGAGACGCCGGTGTCCTTCTCGAAGAAATACTTCCAGACCATCGTGCCGACGGTGCCGGAGACCAGCGAGGCGACGACGCCGGCGCGCGAGACGCGCTTCCAGAACAGGATCAGCAGCAGCGCGGGGCCGAACGACGAGCCGATGCCGGACCAGGCGTAGGAGACCAGGCCGAACACGGAGTCCTTGACGGTCAGGGCGAGCAGGAAGGCCGCGAGGCCGACGGCGAGCGTGACGATCCGGTTGAACCACAGCGCGCGGCGCCCCTCCATCTTCTTCCGCGCGAACCGGCCGTGGAGGTCCTCGGTGATGGTCGACGAGCAGAGGATGATCTCGGCGGAGGCGGTCGACATCATCGCGGAGACCGCGCCGGACAACATGATCCCGGCCACCACCGGGAGCATGAAGGCGTTGACCAGCACCGGGAAGATCAGCTCGAAGCCCTTGTGCGGCGTGTCGGAGAGCCGGGCGACGGCGTCGCCGCCGATCAGCCCGCCCTGGACGAACGCGATGCCGACGAAGCCGATCAGCATCGCCCCGGTGTAGGCCACGAGCGTCCAGGCGCCGGCGACCCACTTGCCCCGGTCGTAGTCCTTCCGGCTGCGCACGAGCATCAGGCGGGTCAGCAGCTGCGGCTGCCCGGTGTAGCCCAGCGCCCAGCTCAGGCCGCTGGCCACCAGCAGCACGGCGGCCATCCCGGTCTCGCCGCCGGTGAGCGAGACGTACGACTCCCCGGCCTTGTGCAGCGACGCCGCCAGCTCCAGGTCGTACGAGGCCAGCAGGACCAGCAGCAGGATCGGCATCACGACCAGCGAGACAATCATCAGGACCGCCTGCAGCACGTCGGTCGCCACGACCGTGATGAACCCGCCGAGCATGCAGTAGAAGACGACGATCAGCGAGCCGATCACGACGCCCCAGATCTGCGGGATGCCGAACGTGTCGTAGAGCACCTTCCCGCCGCCGTAGAACTGCGCCTCGATGTAGAACAGCAGGAAGAAGATGATCACCAGCGACGCCAGGCTGCTCAGCAGCCGCTCGGCACCCGGGAACCTCCGCGCGATCAGGCTGGTGATCGTGAGCGACCCGCTGGCCTCGGCCGCTCGCCGCAGCCGGTCGCCCATCACGAACCAGATGAAGAAGATCCCGGCCACGCACCCCAGCGCGAACCACAGCGCCTGCACCCCGAGCAGGTACGCCTCGCCCGTCAGCCCGAGGATCAGCCACGCCGACTCCCCGGTCGCCCGCTCGGAAAGCGCCATCGCCACGCCGCCGACCTTCTTCCCGCCGGCGATGTAGTCGGCGGAGGTCTTGGACATGCGCGCCGTCCAGACCGAGATGACCATCAGCACCACGAGATAGAGTACGAATACCGTGAGCATCGCCCTGGCCTCCGGTTCGGTCCCTACTATCCACTTTCCACGGCCTACCGCCAGGCAATTCGGGACCGACGCGCCCCCCGACGCCGCGAGGAACGCCGCCGCGGGATTCCGGGACGTTCCGGCGGCTTGTCCCCTCCGGCGGAATCCGCTAGGAGTCCGGCCGCCATGCACCTGTTCCTGGAACCACGCTCGGTCGTCCTCGTCGGCACGTCGCGCCGCACCGGCAGCGGCGCCTACAACAACCTCGAGGTGCTGCTCCGGTTCGGCTACACGGGCGAGATCTTCGTCGTGAACCCGACCGCGGGGGAGATCCTGGGGCGACGGACGATGACCTCGGTGGCGGACCTCCCCGCGACCCCCGACCTGGCGGTCCTGTCCGTCGGCCGGGACCGGGTGCCGGCCGTCTTCGAGCAGTGCGTCGCCAAGGGCATCCGGCGGGTGGTCGTGATCAGCCAGGGCTTCGCCGACGCCGACGACGAGGGCCGGCGCCTGCAACGGGAGCTGGTGGAGACGGCGCGGCGGACGGGCACCCGCGTCCTCGGGCCCAACACGATGGGGATCTACAACGCCTTCGCCGGCTTCACGACCGCGTTCCTCGACACGCCCCGCGCGGACCCGCCGCCGCCCCTGGCGCTGGTGGCGCAGTCCGGCGTGCTCCAGGTGGGACCGGAGAGCTGGTGCGGGACGATCGGCAAGGCGATCGACGTCGGCAACACCTCGGACGTCGACTTCGTCGATGCCCTCGAGTACCTCGAGCACGACCCGCAGACCCGCGTCATCGCGCTGTACCTGGAGGGGATGCCGCGCGGCCGACGGTTCCTCGAGGTGGCCGCGCGGGTGACCCGGCGCAAGCCGCTCGTGGCGCTCAAGTCGGGCCGTTCGTCGGCCGGCGCCCGGGCGGTGGCCTCCCACACGGGGTCGCTGGTCGGCGAGGACGCCGTGTTCGATGCGGTGCTGCGACGGGCCGGGGTCGTGCGCGTCCGGACGGTTTCCGAGCTGCGGGCGGCGGGCCTGGCGCTGCTGCGCTTCGCGGCGCCGGCCGGTCCCCGGCTGGCCGTCGTCACGGCGACCGGGGCCGGAGGGATCCTGGTGGCCGACGCCTGCGAGGACCACGGCCTGACGCTCGCTCCGCTCTCCCCGGCCGTGCGCGAGGCGCTGGCCGTGGACCGGATGTCCTGGTACCCGGTGTCGAACCCGGCCGACGTCTGGCCGCTGGTGATGGCGACCGGCGACTTCACCGGCTACCTGGCCCGGGCCTTCGGCGCCTTCCTCGGCGACGACGCCGTCGACGCGGCGCTCGGGATCGTCGTCTGCATGGATTCCCCGCTGCACCGCGACCACGACCTGGTGGCCGCCGCCCGGGCGATCTCCGCGGCCAACCCGCACGGCAAGCCGGTCGCGCTGTGGCTGTACGGCTCGGGCGCCGTCTCCGCCGCCGCGGCCGTGAACGCGGCGGAGATCCCGAACGTCGCCTGCTTCGAGACCTTCGACCTCGGCGTCACGGCGCTCGGAGCCCTGCGACGCTCGACGCTCCTGCGGGCGGAGGCCGCGGAGGCGGCCGCGCAGCCGCCGGATCGGGCGACGGCACCGACGCCCGGCGGGCCCGCGGCGGGGGTCGTCCGACCCTCCGGCCCGCCGGTGTCTCCGCCAGAGCCGCTGCCGCCGGGCGAGGTCCTGCTGGGCACGGCGGCCGAGCGCGTCCTGGCGCGCTACGGCATCCCGGTGGCCGCCTCGCGGCTGGCCGCCGGAACCGACGACGCCGTCGCGGCCGCCGCCGAGCTCGGTTTTCCGGTGGTGCTCAAGATCGCTTCGCCCCAGTGGGTGCACAAGTCCGACCGCGGGGGTGTCGCGCTGGACCTGCGCGACGAGGCGGCCGTGCGCTCCGCCTGCGCGGCGCTCCACGCCCGGTTCGCCGCCGCCACCCCGCAAGGCACGCTGGACGGGTTCCTCGTCCAGCGGCAGGGCGCCGGCGTGGAGCTGCTGTGCGGGATCAAGCGCGACCCGCAGTTCGGTCCCGTCGTGGTCGTCGGCATGGGAGGAATCCACGCCGAGGTGTTCCGCGACGTCGCCTACGAGTTGGCGCCCGTGACGGCCGCGGACGCGCTCCGGATGCTCGACCGGCTCCGCCTCGCGCCGATCCTCCACGGGGCCCGCGGCCGGCCGCCGGTCGATCGAACGGCCGTCGCCGCCGTGCTGGAAGCCCTCGGACGCCTCGCGCTCGACCACCCCGACGTGGCCGAGCTCGACCTCAACCCGCTCCTCGCCGGCCCGACGGGCTGCCTGGTCGCGGACGCCCGCATCGTACGGGCCTGAAAGCCTCGGGACGAACCCTACGGCGGCGAGACGCCGCGCGCCGCGTGGACGAGCCGGCGCGCCTCGACCGCGTTCGCCGCGGACTGCGTCGAGACCACGTCGTACCCGTGCTCGAAATACGACTGGATCGCCGCGACCGACAGCGGCGTCGCGCTGTCGTAGGTGAACGACCGCACGCCCGCCGGGTGGAGCCGCTCCGGCGTGAGCGTCGCGACATCGATCCCCGGGTCGAACTCGAACAGGAAGGCGCGCGGGTTGCGGACCACGTCGAGCAGCGTGTCCACCTCGCCGAGGTCGCTCGCGATGTTGACGAGGTACCAGACGGTGTCGGCGCCCACGAGCGTCGGGATCAGACTCGCCAGGTCGCCCGGACCCAGCTCGATGAACGCGAAGTCCTCGGCCGCCAGCGCGTGGATCTCGTCGATCGTGCGCCGGATGTCCTCCGAACGCTTGACGCAGAGCTGGACCGCCATCTTGCCGCGCAGGTAGTCCAGCACGTCGTCGAGCCGCTGGAACCGCTCGGTGAGCGACGGGAGACGGTGACACCGCGTCACCTCGTCCGCGGTCATCTCCTCGATCCGCCGGCCCGCGCAGTCGAGCGACTCGAAGTACTCGATCGGGCTCGAGTGGGCGATCACCGGGACGTCGTCGGCGGTCACGCGCACGTCGATCTTCACGCCGTCGCAGCCGAGGTCGTAGGCGTTGCGCAGGGCGGCGTCCGAATTGTACGGGGCGCCCGTGAGCTCCCACGCACCGCCGTGGGCGACCGCCATCACGCGCGGGCAGGCGGCATCGGTCCAGCAGGAGGCGAGCGAGCCGGGGACGTACCCGCCGCCGTCGGGCGCGTCGGGCCCCACGTCGTCCGGCTCGACCGCGTCGTCCGGCCCGCCGACGTCGTCCGGCCCGCCGACGTCGTCCGGCCCGAAGCCGTCGTCCGGTTCGCCGTCCGGCTCGGCGTCCGCGTCGACGGCCGCCTCGGTCGCCGCCTCGGCATCGACCGCGTCCAGGGTCTCGACCGCGCCGTCGTCCGCACGGCCCGGATCGGACCCGCAGCCGCCGAGGATGGCGACCAGGGCGAACGTCCATCCCGTCGTCCTGGGCATCCGTCTCATGCCCGACTCCTCCCCTGCGTCGCGAAGGCTCCGGTGACCTCGCCCGACGCACGAACACATCTACTCTACCACGGGCAAACGCGTCCGGCCGAACCGGCTCCCGTCCGGGGGGGCCCGGCTGATCGGTCTTCGCCTCGGCATGCGACTGGTACGGTCGACTCCGCGGGTTGGCTGGCCGCGATGTCCAAGGAGTCCCGCCAGACGCTGCTCACCGGGATCACGGCGACGACCGGGATCAACGCCGACGGGACCGGCGTCGACTTCGAGATCGAGTACGTCGAGCCGCCCGACCTCGAGACGCCCCTCACCTGCTACCTGCTCCGGTCGGACGACTCGGGGCGGCAGCAGGCCTGGACGTACCACGAGGGCTGGCCGACGGCCGGTCCCCATCCCGAGGTGCGGTTCCTCGACGCCCCGATCCTCGCCGTCTCCCCGACCGGCCACTCGCTGTCCGAGCCGGTCCTGTGGGACCTGTACGACACGGGGGTCCACGTGGCGCTGATGATCACGATCAACGCGACCAACGCACACTGGCTGTACGCCGGCCCGGACGGCACGACGCTGCGGCCGGTGGAGTGGATGGTGCAGGCGCCGGACGACGCGACGGAGCTGACGGTGCCGGAGCCGCCGTCCACCGTCACGCTCGAGGAGCTGTTCGGCACCACGCGGCTCATCGGCTTCGTGCAGATCTGGCAGCCGGCTCCCGACGGCACCTACAACACCCGCATCGCGATCTCGGCGAAGCTGGGCCTCGAGCCCTGACGCGAGCCCCGGGTTGCGGCGCGGCGCGAGCGTCGATGCGCGCGACCTGTGCTCCCGCGAATCTCCGTACGTCCCGCAACCGCAGCACTTCTCGCGCAGGTCGTCCGCGCCGTGTCCTTGCCGCGTCGTGAAAGAGGGAATACGATACATGCCGTCGGCACGGCGATCCACGGCGCCATGGGACTCCGGGAGGTAAGCATGCAGTGTCTTCGGTTCTCGTGTGTGCTGGTCCCGGCCATGGTCGCCGCCACGGGATGTGGCGGTGGCGGAGACAACACGCCGAACGATGTCCTCGACGAAGCACGCGACGACGAAGGATCCGGGCCCGACGCCGACGTGGACGCCGACGTGGACGCCGACGGACCCGCCGAAGCCGAGGCGGAGACGGGTGCCGACGCGGACGCCGACGCCGATGCCGATGCCGATGCCGACACCGAAACCGACGGTGGCCCGGAAGCCGGCCGACTTCGCGTGGCGGCCGGAACGCGCCATACCTGCGCCGTGCTCGACGGCGGCGCCGTCAAGTGTTGGGGTTCGGGAACCAACGGTGCGCTCGGCTACGGCAACGAGAGCAGCATCGGCGTGTCCGACACGCCGGCCGACCACGGCGCCGTCAACATCGGCGGGCCGGCGGTGGAGGTGGCGGCGGGATTCGGGATCAGCTGTGCGCTGCTCGAGGGCGGCAACGTCGTCTGCTGGGGCGCGACGACGGCGCTGGGCTACGGCAGCTCGGAGCACGTGGGCGACGACGAAGACCCCGCCGACTTCGGGACGATCGACGTCGGCGGCACCGTCGAGCGGGTGAGCGCGGGAGCCTTTCACATCTGCGTCCTGCTCACGACCGGCGAGCTGAAGTGCTGGGGGTCCAACGGGCGGGGGCAACTCGGCCTGGGTCACACCGACGCCATCGGCAACGACGAGCTGCCTTCGTCCATCGAGCCGCTCGACCTGGGCTCGCGCGTGGTCGACTTCGGAACCGGCTTCGACTACTCGTGCGCGCTGCTCGAATCGGGCGACGTGCGCTGCTGGGGCTACGGCGAGGCCGGGCGTCTGGGTCAGGGCAATCTCGAGCTGATCGGCGACGACGAGCTGCCGACCGACGTGCCTCCGGTGAACGTCGGCGCGGGGACCGTGACGGACATCACGGTCGGAGCCGGCCACGCCTGCGTCCTCTTCGACGATGGAGGGATCACCTGCTGGGGCATCGGGGTCTGGGGCGCCCTGGGGTACGCCGGCACCGCCCACGTCGGCGACGACGAGGTCCCGGCCGATGCCGGCCGCGTGGACCTCGGTGGCACCGCCACGGGGGTATGGGCCGCCTCGCACAACACCTGCGCCAAGCTCGACGACGGCACGATCAAGTGCTGGGGCCTCGGGGAGCTCGGCGCCAACGGGTACGCCAGCACCGCCATGCTCGGCGACAACGAGACCCCGGCCGCTCTGGGGCCCGTCGACGTGGGCGTCGAACTGCTCGACCTCGCCGAGGGCGACGGCGAGCACTGGTGCGGCACGGCCGAGGGAGGTCTGAAGTGCTGGGGCCCCAACAACTGGGGCCAGCTCGGACTCGGCCGGTCCGGCACGGTCGGCGACAACGAGACCCCGGCCGACGTCGGCTTCGTGCCGCTGGAGTGACCTGTGCCTCCCGAAATCCTCGTACGCCCCGCAACCATGGCACTTCTCCCGTACGTCGTCCGCGGCTTGCTTCAACCGGCTCGCCCACCTACGGTCCGCCGCCATGCCCGACTTCCTGGCCTTCCTGCTCCGGATCCTTGTCCATCGACAGAAGGTCGTCCGCGTCGTGATCGTTGACCTTCCGCCCCGCCCGCGGCAGCTTCCCGCGCCATGTTCGCAACCTTGCTCGCCCTCCTGCACGGCGTCGTCGACATCTTCCGCTCGCGGCGCGACCTGACCGTGGAGAACCTGGCCCTCCGCCAGCAGCTTGCGATCTACGAGCGCACGGTGCCTCGCCCGAAGCTGAACGCCTCCGACCGGCTGTTCTGGGT
>JAFGHH010000161.1 GCA_016930215.1 Deltaproteobacteria bacterium | reverse complement strand
TCCTACATGCCTACACATGTCGTGTCGAAATCCACCTTTCCATAGCCATCACGGCCCGTTGAGTGTTGTTGTGTGGCGGAACTTCGGACTAGACGCGGCCGGGTCCCGGCGGACGCCGAAGGCGGGCGGCCCCGGGCGCGCCCTCCTGCGAGTCGACCTTGCGCTCCGGACGCCGTCGCGCGCTCGCCGAACGAGCCCTCCCGCGACCCGTGCCTCCCGTCAACGATTCCCCGGACTTCCAGCTCGAAATGCCATCGGATGTCCTACCCGCCTACCCGCCCTGCCGGAGGTCTCGCGCGAGGACCTGGAACGGTGGGCCGTGGACGACATCGGGGCTCGCCTCGCCGGTGATGGCATCGTCAGGGCTCACGATTCGACGAAGCAGGAAGACCGGGACGAGCTTCGGATCGTGGTCGAAGGTGGGCTACGACGAGCAGGTGGATCCCGCCTGGACTTCCTCCGAGGATGGCCGTCAAGTCCTCCCTCGCCGCGGGGTCGTGGACGAACGGGTGTTCCCGTGGTTCGTCCGTGGTAGTCTCTGTTCATGGATGGGCGGAACGTCGAGGTGCGCAAGGGCCGGCTGGGGGAGACGGACGAGGCGTGGGAGGCGCGGCTCCGCGAGGGCGTCTCCCCGGACGATCGGTTCGCGGAAGCGTGGCTGCTGAGCGAGGAGATCTGGCTGCTGAAGGGGTGGAATCCGGATGAATCGGGACTTCCGCGATCTGTTGCGCGCGTTGTGCGACGCTGAGGCGCGCTTCCTGGTCGTCGGGGCGTACGCCGTGTCGTACCACGCCGAGCCGCGCGCCACCGGGGATCTGGACGTCTGGGTCGATGCCACGGCGGACAACGCGGCCCGGGTCCACGCTGCGCTGCGGGCCTTCGGCGCCCCGCTTGCGGGGCTTTCGGAGCAGGATCTCGCATCGCCCGACCTGGTGTTCCAGATGGGCCTGCCGCCCCGCCGCATCGACATCATGACGGGAATCACCGGCGTGACCTTCGCCGATGCGTGGGATGGACGTGTCGAGGCGAGCTACTCCGGCGTGCGGTTTCCGGTCATCGGCCGCGACGCACTGCTGAGGAACAAGCGCGCGCTCGGCCGTCCCAAGGACCTCCTCGACGTCGAGCTACTGACCCGCGAGACGAAGTGAACCGGTCCCGGCGCCGTGCGGTCGCGGCGGTTCGCCTCTTGCTGCCTGACGGTTCGGATGCGTCCGGAGACCCCGGGGACATCGAGCCGGACTTCGCAGACGGGGCCGACGTTGCGCTGCGATGCGGGAACGGCCTGATCGAGGACGGCGAGGAATGCAAGGGTCGGGCGACGCAGGCGTGCATCGTGGACCGAGACCGGTTTCCCTGGAGCGTGGTACCTTACCGCCGTCTGGGGCGCATCCCCCAACGACCTCCGGGTCACGGGTGCGGAGCATGTGTTTCATTGGGACGGTGCGGGGTGGGCGCGCGTCGATCCGCCGACCGAAAACACCATCTGGGACCTCTGGGGGTTCGGCCCCCACGACGTAGTTTCCGAGGGAGTCGCCGCGGTCGGTCTGTCATTCCTCGTCCCGGTTCTCGAGGCGCTCGTTCGCCGCGGGCGGGCTCGCACCGCACGGCGACGCACCGTCTTCCGGCAGGCAGGGGCGAAGGGTCGGACGCGGGAGACGGGAGACCCGACTACTGCTCGTAGGCGCCCATGTCGAGGGTCCCGCCCTGGACCCGGGCGTTTCCGTCGAGGTCGTGCGGGAGCGGCTCGGCGACGTCGAGGTCGCCGTCGAGGTCGGCGGCGTCGGCCGGCAGCAGGGCCGCGGAGCCGGCGCCGACGCACGGCGAGCCGGCGTCGAGGTGGAGGTCGCCGCCCGACACGGAGACGAACTCCGGGTCAACGTCGAGGTTGCCGGTGCCCGCGAAACCGCCCTGCACGTCGCAGGAGGCCACGGTCGCGGTGCCGTCGGTCAGCTGCTCCTGGGACACCGTGTCGGTCGCGAAGGCCGAGGTGTTGCCCCACAGGATCGAGTTGGAGATGGCGGCGCCGACGCTCGACACGCCGCCGACCGCCCCACCGGCGCCCGCAGTGCCGGGGCCGGCCATCTCCGTCGAGTAGGCGACGCCGCCGGCGCCGCCCGCGCCCGTGCCGTTCCCCGTCACGGTGCAGGAGGCGATGCCGACCGCTCCGGAATCGCGGATCGCGCCCCCCGCGCCGCCGGCGCCCCCGTTGCCGCCCCGGGCGATGATCATCATCTCGCCGAGCGAGGTCGCAACGCCGCCGGCCCCGCCGGCGCCGGTCGTGTTGCCGGCGAAGACCGAGTTCACCAGCGAGACCGTGGACGAACCGCTCGACACGGCGCCGCCCGCGCCGCCGACGCCGCCCGCGCCGCCGCGGGATTCGATCATGTCCATCCGCCCGCTCGCGTTGGCGGCGCCGCCGGCTCCCCCGGCTCCGGCCCGGTTGTCCAGGAAGCGGCAACTCGCCGCGAGAAGCGTCGAGGAGACGTTGGCGATCGCGCCGCCGGCTCCCCCGACCCCGCCGCCTCCGCCGACAGCTCGGGCGTCCATGTCGCGAACCCAGGCGGCGGCGCCCCCGCCCGGACCTCCCGTGCCGGCAACGTTCGCCTCGAACAGCGTCCGGCTGACGACAAGGGTCGAGGAGTCGTTGTACACGGCGCCCCCGCTTCCGCCCGGGCCTCCGGCGCCGCCCGTCGTCCAGACGGCGAAGTCGTACGAGGTCCCGGCGGCCCCGCCCGGGCCCCCGGCACCGGTGCGGTTTCCGACGAAGACGCAGTCCGCCACCCGGGGCGACGAGGCGGTGTTGTACATGGCGCCGCCGTGCCCGGCCGCCGTGCCGTTCCCGCCCGTTGCCTCATGTTGCCATCGGGGAAAACTGGACGTTCCGGCCACGCCGTCGCCCGTCGTGTTGCCGTCGAAGGTGCAGCCGACGATCGTCGGCGAGGCCTCGTCGTTGTACATGCCGCCGCCGGCGGCGGCGCGGTTGTCCACGAACCGGCAGTCGCGGACGAGGGGCGAGGCCAGGTGGTTGTACATCCCGCCCCCGGTCGTCCCGGCGCCGCCGGTGACGGTGAAGCCGTCGAGCGCGGCGCCCGGCCCGCATCCCTGCGTGTCCTCGCAGACCACGACGGTCCCGCCCCCGTCGCCGTCGAGGATGGTCTCGTTTGCCGCGGTATCGCGGGTGCCCGTCGTGCGCTCGTCGCCCGCGAAGCCTCCGTACACCGCCACGCCGGCCTGGAGGACGATCCGCTCGACGTAGGTCCCGGCCTTCACCCACACCTCGCAGTGGAGCCCGGCCGCCGCCTCGATCCCGGCCTGGACCGTCGCTTTCGCCGCGGCCCAGCCGGTGCCGGCGGCCGTGTCGTCCCCCGCCTCGCCGTCCACGAAGACGACGCACGTCGAGCAGTCGGCGCCGCTGCGCCCCTCGATGCAGCCGCACGCCCCGTCCGCGCAGACGCCGCCTGCTGCGGCGTCCACGCAGTCGTCCGCGACCCGCAGCTCGTTGTCGCACGAATCGAGCCACACCACGTCGCCCGCGGCATTGCACGCCCGGGCGGCGTCGGGCACGCAGCAGACGTCCGCGTCCTCGTCGCACGTGTCGCCCGCGGAGCACGCGTCCCCGGCGTGGACGTCGCAGGCGCCGGCCAGGCAGCGGTCGGCCCCGTTGCAGAACAGGCCATCGTCGCAGGCCGCCTCGTCGAGGTCGCTCCATTCGGCGGTCGAGAGGGCCGAATCGCAGTGTCGGCACGGGTTCGCGGGGTCGACCTGGTCGTCGCCCCAGCACAACCCTTCGATCGCGCAGCCGGTGCACGTCGCCACGCAGGCGTCCGCGGCGACGTCGCACAACTCGTGCTCCCCGCAGGTCGGCGTGCCCGGCACGCACGCGTCGGCGTCCTCGTCGCACGTCTCGTCCCCGTTGCACGCCACGCCGTCGGAGCAGTCGCGGGCGGCGCCGCCGCAGACCCCGGCCGTGCAGACGTCGTCCACGGTGCAGAAGTCGCCGTCGTCGCACGCCGCCCCGTCGTCTCCGCTCCAGTCGGTCGTCGAAGCCGAGGGGTCGCAGACCTCGCACGGATTGGACGGATTCGCGTATCCCGCCGGGACGCAGAGCGAATCGACCGCGCAGCCGTCGCACGACCCGACGCACTCGTCCGCCACGGGGTCGCACAGCTCGCCCGGCGCGCACGTGGGGGTTCCCGCCGTGCAGACGTCGGCGGTCTCGTCGCAGGTCTCGTCCCCGTTGCAGTCCACGCCGTCCGCGCAGTCGCGCGGGGTCCCGGCGCAGACGCCGGCGGCGCAGACGTCACCGACGGTGCAGAACTCGCCGTCGTCGCAGGCCGTCCCGTCGTCGTCGGTCCAGTCGTCGGCCGAGGCGGCCGCGTCGCAGACCCGGCACGGGTTCGCGGGGTCCGCGAAACCGTCGGGCACGCAGACGCCCTCGATCCGGCACCCGCCCTCACAACTCGCGCCGCCACCATCGTCGCCGCAGCCCGCCGACAGCACCGCGGCACACGCGACCCACCAGCACACCGACGTCCGCCTCATCCTGGACCTCCGTTTCCTCCCCCGATGGAATGCGCCCCGTCTACTCCAGCGGGAGCGGAAATGTCCAGCGCCAAGCGGGACGGAGCGACGACGAGGTCTACGGCTGCGCCGCATCCTCCGTCTGCAGGCGGTTCCACCCCCACTGCATCTCGTCCAGGGAGGGGGCGGGCTCGGCGACGATGTCGGAGGTGGAGTTGCATGTCGCTCGAGCTGGAACCCTCTTGCCCGACGCGGCCCGCGCCGCGTGCTCCAGGCCTTGCGGCTGGTGCTGGTCGAGCACATGGACGAGGTCTTGCGCGAGGCGCTGGTGCTCGCGGAGCCC
>JAFGHH010000020.1 GCA_016930215.1 Deltaproteobacteria bacterium | reverse complement strand
CGGGGGTGACGGTGGGCCGAACGACGACGCGCGTGCGGCTGGTGGCGGACCTCGACGACGAGGCGCAGGCGGCCGCGTTGACGGTCTCGGCGGCGGAGGGGGTGGAGTTCGCCGCGAGCCGCCGCTCGTTCCAGGCCGCGGGGTTGTCGCCGCTGATCCGACGACTGGTGCCGCGCGCGGAGGGGCGGTTCTTCCACCTCGAGGGGGAGCTGCCGACGCCGGTGGTCGCGGGGGTGCTGTCGGTGCTGCGGACGATCGAGCAGGCGACGGCCGGCCCGTAGACCGGGTGGCCCCGTGGCGGCGCGGCGCGCCGGGGAGCCGGTAGGGGAGTCACGCAGGGCCGGGCCCGAAGGGCTGGGCCCGAGTGCTCCCGCGGGTCGCGGAGGGCGGTCATGACGTGTCAGCGGTTGCGGGTGGCGATCGACGGGCCGGCGGGCGCCGGGAAGTCCACCGTGGCGGCGCGGGTCGCGGCGGCCTTCGGGCTCCCGAAGCTCGACACCGGGGCGATCTACCGGACCCTGGCGCTGTTCGCGCGGCGGTCGGGGGTCGACTGGGACGACGAGGCGGGGCTGGCGGGGCTGGCGGCGCGGCTGCCGCTGTCGTTCGAGGGCGGCCTCGGGGAGGCGCCGCTGGTGGTGCGGCTGGAGGAGGAGGACGTCTCCGGGGCGATCCGGACGCCGGAGCTGTCGCAGGGCGCCTCGCTGGTTTCGCGCCATCCCGCGGTGCGGGCGGCGCTGTTGCCGGTGCAGCGGCGGCTGGCGGAGGGGGGCGTGGTGGCCGAGGGACGCGACATCGGCTCGGTGGTGCTGCCCGACGCGGAGGTGAAGATCTTCCTCACCGCCTCGCCCGCCGAGCGGGCGCGGCGGCGGCGGGACGAGCTGGCGGCGCGGGGCGAGGAACGGCCGCTTCGCGAGGTGCTGGCGGAGCAGACGGAGCGGGACCAGCGGGACGAGCGGCGGGCGACGGCGCCGTTGCGGGCGGCGGACGACGCCGTGGTGGTGGACACCGACGGGCTGACGCTGGAGCAGGTGGTGGAGCGGGTGCTGGGCGAGGTGGCGCGGCGGACCGGTCGCACGGCGGCGCGCACGGGCGGCACGCGGTAGCGGTGTCGGCGGGACTCTCCGGCCTTTTCCCCCCTTTTTCCCTTTGACACGCCGGGCCGGACGAGGTAGCGATCCCGAGCTTTCCGGACCGGGGAGGTCCCTCCGGACGCGGCGACGGGTGCTTCGGGACCCGCGCGCGGAGGGTGCTCCCGGGGAGTCGGGAGGCGGAGAAGGAGGTTCCGAGAGATCGCATGGCCGAGGTGAAGTCGAACGCTCCATTTGCCGAGTCCGATGACAATTTTGCCGCGCTGTTCGAGGCGCAGGACGGAGATGCCGGTCCGGTCGACGAAGGCCAGATCGTCAGCGGCCGGGTGATCCACGTGGGCAAGGAGCACGTGGTCGTGGACATCGGCTACAAGTCCGAGGGCATCATTCCGCTCCACGAGTTCCAGGACACCGGCGGCGGGTACTCGGTCCGGGTCGGCGACAAGGTGGAGGTGTTCGTCGAGTCGCGCGAGGGCGAGGACGGCGTGACGGTGCTGTCCAAGGAGCGCGCGGACCGGCTGCGCGTCTGGGACGAGATCGCCTCGGCGTGCGAGGGCGAGGAGATCATCGAGGGGACGATCTCGGGGCGCGTGAAGGGCGGGCTGGCGGTGACGATCCGCGGCGGCGTGCGCGCGTTCCTCCCCGGCTCGCAGGTCGACCTGCGCCCCACCCGCAACCTCGATCAGTTCATCGGCAAGACCTACCCGTTCCGGGTGATCAAGTTCAACCGCAAGCGGGGCAACATCGTGCTCTCGCGCCGCGCGCTGCTCGAGAAGGAGCGCGAGGTGCTCAAGGCCCAGACGCTGCAGACGCTGCAGGAGGGGATGACCGTCGAGGGCGTGATCAAGAACCTGACCGAGTACGGCGCGTTCGTCGACCTGGGCGGGGTCGATGGGCTGCTGCACGTCACCGACATGTCGTGGGGCCGCGTGAACCACCCGTCGGAGGTGTTCAAGGTCGGCGACAAGGTCAAGGTGATGGTGCTCAAGTTCAACCCCGACCAGGAGCGCATCTCGCTCGGCGTGAAGCAGACCCAGGACGATCCCTGGATCCTCGCGCACATCAAGTACGCGGTCGGCGCGCGCTGCAACGGCAAGGTGGTCAGCCTCACCGACTACGGCGCGTTCATCGAGCTGGAGCCGGGCGTCGAGGGCCTGGTGCACATCTCGGAGATGAGCTGGACCAAGCGGGTCAAGCACCCCTCGCAGATCCTCAACGTCGGCCAGCCGGTCGACGTGGTGGTGCTCGAGCTGGACCGCGAGACCCGCCGCATCTCCCTCGGGCTCAAGCAGCTCGAGCCCGACCCGTGGTCGCTGTTCACCGAGAAGTTCAAGCCGGGCGACAAGATCCAGGGCGTCGTCCGCTCGATCGCCGACTACGGCGTGTTCGTCGAGATCCAGGACGGCGTGGACGGGATGGTCCACAAGTCCGACATCTCCTGGACCCAGCGGGTGAACCACCCCTCCGAGGTGTTCAAGAAGGGCCAGGAGGTGGAGGCGATCATCCTCAACGTCAACTACGACGAGAAGAAGGTCTCGCTCGGGATGAAGCAGCTCTCGGAGGACCCGTGGGCGCGCATCCCGGCGGACTACCCGCCCGGGCGGATCCTGAAGGTCAAGGTGATCAAGGTCATGGACTTCGGCGCCTTCGTCGAGCTGGAGCCGGGCGTCGAGGGTCTGATCCACGTCTCCGAGATGAAGACCGAGCGGGTCGACGACCCGCGGTCGGTGGTCAAGGAGGGGGACGAGGTGAAGGCCGAGGTGATCACGGTCGACCCGCAGGACCGGCGGATCGGGCTCTCGATGAAGACGGTGACCGGTCGCGAGGAGACCGAGGGGGCGCAGGAGTACATCGCGCAGGAGCGCGCGCAGCACCGCCCCGTGACGCTCGGCGACCTGATCCGGCAGAAGCTGAGCAGCCAGCAGGCGCCGACCGAGGCCGGCACGGAGCCGGCGGCCGAGGCCGGCACGGAGCCGGCGGCCGAGGCCGAGGCGGAGCCGACCGGCGAGCCGGAGGCGGCGACGCCCGGCGAGCCGGAGACGACGACGCCCGTCGCGGCCGAGCCGCAGGCGTCCGACGACACCGAGGGCGCGAAGCAGTAGGCGCCCCGGCGCGGAAGGGGGAGCGCCGTGCCCCGTCCCCGCAGCCAAGCGAAGCCCGTCCGCCGCCGCGCGAAACCCCGCCCGTCGCGGGAGCCGTTGTGGGCTCCCTGGCGCATGGAGTTCATCCTCGGGGACAAGACGCCCGGCGGCTGCATCCTCTGCGACAAGCCGGCGGCCGGACCCGCGCACCACGAGGAGCACCTGATCCTGGTGGAGCGGCCGCGGGCGTACGTGATGATGAACCGCTATCCGTACACCAACGGCCATCTGATGGTCGTCCCGCGGGCCCACGTGCCGTCCCCGGTCGAGCTGTCGGCGGAGGACCACACCGCGTTGTGGGAGCTGGTGCGCGACGCGATCGAGGCGTTGCGCGGGGCGTTGCGACCGGAGGGGCTGAACGTCGGCCTCAACCTGGGGAAGTGCGCGGGCGCCGGCATCGACTGCCACCTCCACGTGCACCTGGTCCCGCGGTGGTCCGGCGACACGAACTTCATGCCGGTGCTGGCGGACGTCCGGGTGATGCCGGAGCACCTGCGGGAGACCTGGCGCCGGCTGCGTCCGGAGTTCCTGCGGCTGGCGGAGCCGGCGGGGTCGGGCGGGTGAGCCGATGGCGATGACGCCGCTGCGCCGCAAGGTCGTGCTGCTGGTCGTCGCCGGCGCGCTGTTCGTCGCGCTGCTCTACGCCTTCCGCTCGGTGCTGGTCCCGTTCGTGCTCGCCCTCGCGCTGGCCTACGTGCTGAGCCCGGTGGTGAACGGGTTGACGCGGCTCGGCGGCACGCGCCGGCCGCTGCCGCGCTGGATCGCGGTGATCATCCTGTATGCCGGCCTGCT
>JAFGHH010000160.1 GCA_016930215.1 Deltaproteobacteria bacterium | reverse complement strand
GTCCACCTGCACCGACGAGGTGGGGCCGGTCGTTCCCGAGGTCATCCGCACGCGGCCGGTTTCGTCCGTGACGGTGACGCCCGCGATGGCGGCTTCGACGATCGTCTTCACCTCGGCGGCGGTGACCGCGCCGATGTCGGCGACGTTCCCCGAACCCGCGGCGAGTCCGGTCGGGAACCCGAGCGCCGTGTTGGCGGTGCCGCCGGTGACCTCGACGCCCGACGCCGTGCCGCGCCGGTCGCTGGCGACGGAGACGCGCGTCCCGCCGCTCGTCACGAGAGCCCTTGCGCCGGCGATCTTCGCGTTGATGACCGCGGCGACCTCGGCGGGGGTGGCGCCGGCGATGTCGGTGAACTCGGACGCGAGGAAGACGATCGTCTGGACCGCGCCGCCGTCGATGCGCACCAGCAGCGTCTGGCCATCGGCAAGCGCGAACGGCCCCGGGCTCCCGGTCTCGCGAGCCCCGGGGGTCGCGTTGAAGGTGGCCGTCGCCGGAGCGCCGCCGTCCACGACGATGACCAGCGTGTCGCCCGGCTCGAGGTCGAACGGCGCGACCACCGTGCCAAGCACGCTTCCGGCCGTCGCCGCCACGGCGGCGGTGGGGATGGTCGCGGACGCCGCGGTCGAGGTCCTGGACGCCGGGTTGGTGATGTCCGAGTAGTGGACCGTGCGGACGATCCACACGGTCTGTCCGCCGTTCTGGAAGAACGCATGGACGGCGAGCGCGAGGTCGGAGTTGGGCGTGAACCCGCCGAACGCCTCGATGAACTCCTCGAAGCTCGTGACGAGCACTGCCTGGCCGATCGGGCCGCGTTCGGTCACGCCGACCGCGCCGACCACGGCCGTCGGCAGCGTCGGGATGTTCCGGATGCGCGGCTCCTCTTCAACGATGACGACCTTCGACGAAAGCAGCTGCGAGCCCATGGTCTACACGTCCTTCCGTTCGGTCGCCGCCGAACGGCCCCGCGCGCCTTCGTGGGCCCGGGCTCCACGGCTGGCTGCGGGCGTCGCGCTCGCGGGGCGGGGAGTCTCCGGGGCCGGCGCCTGACGCACCTCCGCTGGTCCCTTCGCGGCTGGCGCGGGGGCTGGCGTCGATTCCGGCGTCTGGGCGACGACGCGGAGGGTCCCCCGAGCGAGCGCGGCCTGGATGTCCGGGACCTGGAGCACGGTGTTCGGCAAGCCGGTGCGCACCTCGCGCGCGAGCAGGGTGAGGGCGGCCGGGACACACTTCGGCACGCGGCGCGGAGCGCGTTCGCCGGTGCGGGGATTCTCGTTCACGACGACGGTGGTGATCTCGGAGCATGAGCAGGCGCGGCCGCGGCAGTAGGCGTCGTGGACGAGGTTGAAGACCTGCATCTGCCAAGATCGGTTCTGGATGGTCACGGGCATCGCGTCTTCCTCCTCACGGATCCGGGTTCCGGCCGACCGGCACCGTCGGCGTGAGCTGTTGCGGCGGCCGGAGCACGACCTCGTCGGCGCGGCTGGTGCGCTCGACGATGTCGTCGCCCGTCACGCCCGCCAGGCCTTCGAGGTCGAAGCCCCGCACAACGAACGAGCCCGAGAAGCTGCGGACGTTCGACTCGTTCGGCTGGCTGGTGACGCGCAGGTCGCCGTCCGGGGTGAAGTCCATCTCGTAGCGGATGCTGCCCGCCGCCGGGGCGGCCAGGTCGCGGTCCATCTCGATGTGCTTGTTGCGGTGGAAGAACAGCGTCGTCGCCGCCATGAGGTTGAGGAGTTCGGTGGTGTGGTCGGCGACACCGATGATGGTGAACCCGAGGTCCACGGTGTACGGGACTCGCCGGCGCTCGACCTCTCCGCCTGCCGCCGGCGTCTCGGGCAGGGCGTTGATCGACGAGAACCGGTTCTCGGACAGCTCGGGGCCGACGAGGACGAGGCCGGGGAGGGCGGCGAGTTCGGTGAGGTGGAGTACGTCCCCGGTCTCGGCATCGAAGTCGGTCTGGACGGTCAGGCTCACGTTCGGGTTGACCTGGCGCTTCAGCTCCCGCAGCAGCGTCCGCACCAGCCGCGTCAAGTCGGCTTCGGCGGTCAGCTTCGGCAGGACGTACGTGAACCCGCCCGGCAGGGTCGCTTCCTCGCCGGGGATCGGCGCTCCGTCGTCCGCGAGGTTGTGAACGACCACGTCGGCCGGCCCCGCGTCGTGCGCCGGCGTCAGGAACGTGAGCCGATCGGCCGCGAGCACCCGTACGTCCTCCGCCCTCCGCCCGCCGACGAGCACTTCGACGGTCGGAGGGAGCGCCGTCGTCGGTCCGCCGGCGGGCGGCGGGGGAGGAAGCCGGAACGCCGACCCCGTGACCTCGACGAGCGTCCGCCCGCCGGTGGAGCCGGAGGGCGGGTTCAAGTCGTCGATCGATGGCGTCGCCATAGCCCCAGGTCTCCGGACGAGTATATGGAGCATCCATATCCAGGTCAAGAGGCACCCCTACAAGCCCAGAAACATGAGGGCTCTTCGACCCCGCGCTTGAATACGCGACCGGTTTCGACCGTCATTTGCCCATCGCCGTGACTGAAATGGAACGTGCACTTCGCCGTACGGCGCAGGAGGATCCCGTGGGAGAGATCACGCAGTACCAGTGCCCTCTCTGCAACTCCCGCATCAGCCGCGAGGTGTACGATCGGGTACTTCGAATCGACGAAGCCCGACGACAGGAAGCGGCACGCGAGCGGGCACGGATCCAGCGTGCGCTGGAACAGGTCGAGCGACAGCGCGAGCAGATCGCAAGCCGCGCCGCCCAGGCCGAGAGGAAGCGGCTGGAGGCGCTGGCAGCGAAGGCGCAGAAGCGTCTCACTGAGCAGATCAGGGAGTTGCAGGGCCAGGCGGAAGCGGAACGTCGTCGCCACGAGCACGCGATGGCGGTCCAGGCGGGCGCCGCGAAGCGAGAATCGACGGAGAAGGAGAGGCATCTGCTGAGGCAGATCGAGCAGGCGAAGAAGTCCGCGGAGGCCGAGCGACGTCGGGCGGAGCGCGACACCGATGCCCGCGTCAGGGCGGCGAAAGAAGAGGCAGAGCAACCGCATCGCCTGCGCCTCGAGAAGTTGAACGGGCAACTCAGGACGCTGGAGGAGCGCCGGCACCGCGAGGTCGAGAGTCTCAACCGTGCCATCGCCGCCCTCAAGGAGAAGGCCGATGCTCGCGACCACGCGCATTTCGGCCCCGAAGGCGAGGACCAACTGGTCGAGGCGCTGAAGCGCGAGTTTCCGCGTGACGGCGTGGAGCACCGCGGGAAAGGAGGCGACGTAATCCACACCGTGTTCGACGGCGGACGGCCGCTCGGCAAGATCGTCTACGAGTGCAAACGTACCGCAACCTGGCAGTCCGCCTTCGCGCGCCAGTTGAAGAAGGCGATGGAGGAGCACGAGACGAAGTACGGTCTGCTCGTGTCGCGCAAGTTCCCGAGGAATCGCTCCGGCTTCTGCACCGCGAACGGGGTTCTTGTCGTGGAGCCTCATCTGGCGGTCCAGGTTGCGAGCGTCCTACGCGATGCGATCATCGCGCTGGGGCGCGCGCGCATGTCGGAGACGGGCAAGGCTGCGAAGACCGAGGAGATCTACAGGTACCTCCGCAGTGACGACTTCTCGAACGCAATCTCGCGGATCGACGATAAGATCAAGGAGTTGAGGGCCAGTCTGGAGAAGGAGAAGTCCGGCCACGATGGGTGGTGGCGGACCCGTGAACAGAGCTACGGGACCATCCTCCGGGAAGCGAGCGGGATCGATGGGCGCGTGCAGGAGATCCTGACTGGTCGGACGCGGCTGATCGTCGCGCCAACGCAGAGGGGGCAAGCCGCAGCAACGCCGAGTTCCTGAAGCCCACTGAAGTCACGACCCGAGCCGGCCGCCCACGATCCGTGCGACTCTTTCGATGAACCGCCGCGAGACGTCTTCGGGCTGCCCGAACTTGTCGAAGACCGGGCGGAGGAACGGCCGCGCAGCGACGCGGACCACCGCGATGCCGACGGATGGCCGGTCGCCGGCGGTGGAGTCCAGCCCGGCGGAACGGAAGGCGGCATGGAGGAAGCGGCGGGCCTTAGGGGTGAGCTTCAGCACGATCGGGCGAGAGCCGAACTCGTGGACCGCGGCGACGTTCACGAGCGGCTGGCCAGCCTTGCCCTTCGCCGTGCGCAGCACGCCGACGAACACGCCACCGGCCTGCTTCACGACCATGATTGAGTTGCGCAGGTCGCCGCGGACGATCAGCGCCTTCGTTCCCTTGAACACGCGGAAGCGACGCACCGCCAGCGTCGTTGGCGCCAGCGGCGCGAACGGCTGCCCGCCGGGGGC
>JAFGHH010000159.1 GCA_016930215.1 Deltaproteobacteria bacterium | reverse complement strand
GTTGACGATTGACCAGTGCCGGGTGCAGGTGCCGAGCATCGCGGACGGGTCGGTGTGCTTCCAGCTGGTGGCGTCCCCCAAGGCCTACGTGCTGGAGCCGGGCAGCGGCCGGCTGTACGAGCTGCGCGAGCCGCTCGGTGAGCCGACGGGCCGGGCGTTCCACAGCGCGGTGCCGCTGCCGGACGGCCGCGTGCTGCTCGCCGGGGGCGTCGACGCGGCGGTGTTGACCTTCACGCCGCTCGACGGCGGCACGGGGTGGTTCCCGAACCTGGTACCGGTCGCCGCCGGCGCCGACGGGAAGGGGATGCACACGACGTTCGAGGTGTTCGACCCGAACCGCAATGCGCTGGAGGGCAATCCGAACCGCGACGGCGACCCGGGGCGCGGAGGGTTCGCCGGCCTGGGCAACCTGGCCTCGCCGCGCCTGTTCTCCGTGGCCGCGCCGTGGCCCAACACCGACCCCGCGCGCGTCGTGCTGCTCGGCGGGGTCGACCCGACTCCCGCCCCGACCACGCGGCCCTCGATGACCTGGGAGAACTGGGACTCGATCAACAACACCTCCGAGATGAGCTCGGGGACCCTGCTGCGGGCGCGGGCGATGGCCGGCGTGGCCAAGATGCACTACGACGCGTCGCCCAATCTGTGGATCATCGGCGGAGCGGCCGAAGCCACGAACGACACGGACGTCGTCGTGATCTGGGAAAACGGCGCGATGGCGACCTCCCCACTCTCCCCCGGGAGCACGCACGCGGCGAAGAACTTCCTCCTCCCCGCGGTGACGCCGCTGGGCAACGTCGGTGCGCCGGTGGCGCAGCTGGTGGTCGGGAGTTTCGGTCCGCGGTGTACCTACGACGAGACCACGGAGGTCTACACCCCGACGTACGACACGACGGCGGGCCTGTGCCCGCCGTCCGAGGCACCGCCGTACGTGATCAACCGCTCCACCCCGACGGTGCGCCTCGACGCGATCACCGGCTGGGACGCCGCTTCCGACGCGCCGCACATCTTCGGGGCCGCCGTCACCCTGGGCGACGGCTCGGCGGTCGTCGTGGGCGGGGCGAGCGGCTTCGACTTCGCCGCGACGCGCGCGGCGCATCGGGTGAGCTGGACGGGCGACGCGGCGCAGAAGGACGGCTCGATGCCCGCGACGGCCTATCCGGTGCCGACCCTGTTCCCCGCGGGCAGCGCCACGGCGACGGGGGACGCGGTGTTCTTCGGCGGCGTGTCGGTGACGCTGACCGGAACGCCCGCCCTCCAGCTCGTCGAGTCCGTCGTGCTCTACAACCGCGAGTAGCGGATGGACGAACGGACCGCCCTGCTCGCCCTCTGCGCCGAGCCGGCTGCCGTGGTCGAGCGGTCGGGGGCGTTGGTCGCCGTGAACGAGCACCTCATGCGGGCGCTCGGACCCGACGGCACCCCGCCCACCCTCGACCTCCTGCTCGACCGGCTCGCCGCGGGCGTGGCGCGCCCCGCCGAGCTCCGCAACGCGGCGGTGGAGGCGGCGATGGCGGGCCGTCTGTTCCGCAAGTACGCGTCCCCGGCCGAGCCGGAGGGGGACGACCTCGAGGTGCTGGTGCTGCCGCAACGCACCGGCCCGCCCGGCGACGTGCTCGTGGTGTTGCGCCTGCCGAACCGCAGGGTGCACGAGCAGGCGTTGGAGCGGCGGCACGAGCGGCTGGCGCTGCTGGGACAGATGGCGGCCGAGACCGCGCACGAGCTGAACAACGTGCTGACGACGATCATCGGCTGGAGCCAGCTGATCGCCCAGCCGCGGCCGGGGAGTTCGCTGGAGGATCTGGCCGAGCAGGCGCACCGCATCCAGGCCGGAGCGCTCAAGGCCCAGCGCATCGTCGCCGACCTGATGGGCATCGCCCGCGGCCAGGACGACCGGCCGGCCGCCAATGTCGCCGTTGTCGCCCGCGACGCGGCCCGGATGATGGCGGCCGAGTGCGCCCGCCGTTCGATCGAGCTGGCGGTCGACGTCCCGGACGGGCTGGAGGCCCGGATCCGGCGCACGCGGCTGTCCCAGGTGCTGCTCAACCTGCTGCGCAACGCCTTCCAGGCCCTGCGGCGCGACGGCCGGGTGCAACTGGCCGCGCGGGCGGAGGACGGGTTCGTGGTGCTCCAGGTGGTCGATGACGGTCCGGGAATGGACGCGGCGACCCGGGCCCGCGCCTTCGACCCGTTCTTCACGACGCGGCGCGGCGGCGAGGGCGGGGAGACCGGCACGGGTCTGGGGCTGTCGCTGTGCCGCAAGATCGTCGAACAGGAGGCGAGCGGAACGATCCGCCTCGACAGCGCACCCGAGCGCGGCACCACCGTCGAGATCCGCCTGCCCGTCTCCGCGGTCCAGGACGTGCGGCGCCACGACACCGGGGTGCTTCGCCGCGTGCCGCCGGCCCCCTGCGACTTCTCGCTGCTCGTCGTCGAGCGCGATGCGGAGGTGGCGGAGCTGGTCAGCGAGGTCCTGCGGCACTTCTGGCACCTGACGCCCATTGCCGTCTCGTCGGTCGACTCGGCGGTCCAGGCCCTGCGCGCCCG
The DNA here is from genome assembly GCA_016930215.1 of Deltaproteobacteria bacterium. Lineage (GTDB taxonomy): Bacteria > Myxococcota_A > Polyangia > DRWM01 > JAAZOP01 > JAAZOP01. The sequence continues at coordinate 17,480 of JAFGHH010000159.1, read as the reverse complement.
CGGCTTCTCCGCCTGCCTGATCGATGCCGACATCGACCCCGACGGGCCGCTGGCGCTGGCGGACCGGCTGCGCGCGGTCCGGCCCGGCCTGCCGGTCGTCCTCGCCGCCGCCGGCGATTCCTGGGCCACCCTCGACGCCGTCGCCGCCGACGACGGCGGCCCGGGCGTGCTGCAGAAGCCCTTCACCGTCGGCCAGCTGCTCGAGGCGCTGGCGGCGGCCTCCCTCGCGAAGTGAGGTCGCTCGACGTGCCGCGCACCGCGCTCCCCCGTCGCGTCTGGCTGCTGGCCCTGCTTCTCGTATCGCCGGCGCCCGGCTGTTCGAAGGCCGAGCCCGGAGCGGCGGCGGACGGGGGCGACCGACCTGCGGCCGACGCGACAGCCGCCGGGGCGTCGGGCGAGGCTTCCGGCGAGACGGCGGCGGCCGAGCTTCCGCCCGCGGAGCCGCCCGAGGAACGGCCGCGACCCGAGACGCGGCCGACGCCCCACGGCGCTTCGGCCTTTCTCGTGACGCCGGACCTGCCCGAGGGGATCGCGTCGCTGCCGCGACCCGGCCGCCCGCCGCTCGAACCGCCCGGTCTCGGCCCGCCCGTCGCGGGCCAGGCGGTCGAGGTTCCGGCCGGCCTGGCGCTGCTCGGCTCGTGGCCCGGCACCCCCGGCCGCGACCCCGTCAAGGAGGTCGACCTGGTGCCCACCCGGGTCCAGGCCTTCGCGATCGACCGCCTGCCCTACCCCGGCGATCCGGCGCAGCCGCCGTTGACGGACGTGACGCGGGCGGAGGCCGAGCGGAAGTGCGCGGCGGCGGGCAAGCGGCTGTGCACGGAGGTCGAGTGGGAGTACGCGTGCAAGGGGCCGCAGAGCCAGACCTGGCCGTACGGGGACGACTACGACGCGGAGCGGTACGCGGGCGACCCCGCACGGCTGGAGAGCGCGTTCGGCGTGCTGGGGATGGGCGCGCTGTACGAGTGGACGGCGGGGGACTGGAAGGACCCGCGCGGGACGGCCGCGCCGAACATCGCGCCGCTGCGCGGGGCGCATCCGCAGGACGGGGACGCCTGGACGCGGCGCTGCGCGATGCGCACGGGGCTCGACCCCGCCCGCGGGTCGCCGCGCACGGGCTTTCGCTGCTGTTCGGGCCAGGGGTATCCGCTGCCCTACGAGGTGGAGCCGATCCGCCGGGCCGTGCGCCCGGCCCCGCTGCTCAACGACGCGATGCTGACGCGTCTGGTGCGGCTGGTGCCCGAGCTGTGGAGGGTGCACGAGGCGCCGCGGATCCAGGGCGAGGAGGTGCTGACGCGGGCGCTCCTGCGGTCGAACCGCACCGAGGCCTCCGGCGTCGGGTTCTCGATCTCGATCCAGCCGCTGTACTGGATGCCGCGGCAGGGCGACGACCTGCTGGCGTTCGTCGGGCGCTCCGGCGAGGACGTGTTCACGGCGGCGCTGTACACGACGGCCCTGCCGGAGGTCTACGTCCACGCGGCGAGCCTGGTGTTGACCGGCGTCGGGAAGGACGGGGGCATCGCGCTGTTCGGCGGCCTGCGCGACCGCAAGCTGCTGGGTTGGGGCGAGTGCGACGACTGCCGTGAGGGCGGTTCGTACGAGTTGCAGGACGACGGCACGATCCGGGTCGGTCACCGCTGGTAGCGCCGGCTCGGGGAGTCGCCGCGCAGGTCGAAATCCGACCGCCGAACGGGGTGCGGCACCCCCGGCGGCCGGGTCGGCGAACGGCGTGGCGCGGGCGGGGCCGACTGGGGTAGATTCCCCGCCCGATGACCCGTGTACCCGAACCCCATCGTTGCGGACAGATTGCGCTGGTCGGCCCGCCCAACGCCGGCAAGTCCACGCTGCTCAACCGGCTGGTCGGCGAGGCGCTATCGATCGTCACGCCGGTGCCGCAGACCACGCGCCACCGGATTCTCGGGGTGCTGCAGCGGCCGGGCGTGCAGGCGGCGCTGGTCGACACGCCGGGCTTCCACCTGCCGCGCACCGAGATGAACCGTCTGATGATCGAGGCGCTCGACGCGGCCCTCGAGACCGCCGACCTGTTCCTGCTGCTCGTCTCGGCCGCCGGCCGGCGCACCCCCGAGGCGCGTTTCGGCCCGCCGGTCTCGCAACTCGTCGCCCGCCTGCACGGCCGCGACAAGCCGCTGGTGCTGGCGCTGACCAAGGTCGACCTGGTCCGCCCCAAGCAGCGGCTGCTGCCCGTGATCGACTGGGCGGCGCGTGAGCTGCGGCCGGAGGCCGTGGTGCCGATCTCGCCGCGGACCGGCGACGGCGTCGAGCGGCTGCTGGAGGTCGTGCTGCCGCGGCTGCCCGCCGGACCGCCGGCCTGGGAGCCGGACGACCTGACCGACCGCCCGCTGCGGTTCCTGGCGGCCGAGCGGATCCGGGAGGTGGTGACGCGGCTGACGCGGGAGGAGGTTCCGCACGCGGTGGCGGTGCTGGTCGAGCGGTGGGACGAGGGCCCGCGGGAGACGACGCTCCACGCGACGATCGTGGTCGACCGGCCGGCCCACAAGCGGATCCTCGTCGGTCGCGGCGGGGCGATGGTCCGAGAGGTCGGGATCCAGGCGCGGGCGGCGCTGACCGAGCTGCTCGGACGGCCGGCCCACCTGCGACTGTTCGTCCAGCTCCAGGAGGGCTGGACGCGCGACCCCGCGCGGGTCCGCGAGCTGACCGGGGAGTGAGCCGATGGTGCCCAAGCGCTCCCGCAAGCCTGGCCGCCGCGGCGGCCTGCCGATCGACGGTCGCCGTCCGGCACGCCTCCCGTTCGTCGCGGTGGTCGGGCGGCCGAACGTCGGCAAGTCCACGCTGTTCAACCGGCTGGCGCGCGCCCCGCTATCGATCGTCGACCCGACCCCCGGCGTCACGCGCGATCGGTTGTACGCCGAGGTCGAACTGCGCGGCCGGCCCGTGGGGCTGATCGACACCGGCGGCGTCGAGGCCGAGGGCACGGCGCTCGGCGAGATGGCCGACCGCATCCGCCTCCAGGTCCGCGTCGCGCTCGAGGAGGCCGACGTCGTGGTCTGCGTTTTCGACGCCACGACGCTGCCGACGATCGACGACGAGCTGGTGGTCGATCTGCTGCGCCGCGCGGGGCGCCGCGTGCTGTGGGCGGCCAACAAGGTCGACCGCGCCCGCGACGCCGCGGCCGTCAGCGAGTACTACCGCCTGGGCGTCGAGGACCTCCAGCCCGTTTCCGCCACCTCGGGCGCCGGGGTCGGCGAGCTGCTCGACCGCATCCTGGCCGCGCTGCCGGCCGCCGGGCCGGAGCCGGACGACGAGCCGGAGCCGCTGCCGGACGACGACGAGGGGCGGGAGCCCGAACCGCCCCCGGTCCCGCGGGTGGCCGTGATCGGCCGCCCGAACGCCGGCAAGTCCACGCTCGTCAATCGCCTGCTCGGCGCGGACCGCATGCTGGTCGACGACCGTCCGGGCACGACCCGCGATGCGGTCGATGCGCGGGTCGATACCGAGCACGGCCCGCTGGTGCTGATCGACACCGCGGGGCTGCGGCGCCGTGCCCGGGTGGCGGAGCGGCTCGAGCGGTTGGCGGCGGTGTCCGCCGTGCGGGCGCTCGAGCGCTGCCACGTGGCGCTGCTCTTGACCGACGGCTCGGCCGAGGCCGGCGCGGACCAGGACCGCCACCTGCTGGGCCTCGCGGTCGACCGCGGCCGGGCGCTGGTCGTCGTCGTCAACAAGACCGACCTGGTGCGCGGAGCCACCGCCCTCCGGGCGCTGGGCCACCGTGTCCGGGACGCCTTCGGCTTCGCCGCCTACGCCCCCGTGCAGTTCGTCTCGGCCCGCTCGGGGCGCGGCGTCCCCGAGCTGCTGCGCACCGTGCTGCGCGTCCACGGGGCCTTCAACCGGCGCGTGCCGACGGCCGAGCTCAACCGGTTCCTCGAGACGACCGTCGAGCGGCATTCGCCGCCGTTGTTCCGCGGCAAGCCGGTGCGCCTGCTGTATGCCGCCCAGACCGGCGTGCGGCCCCCGTCGTTCGTGTTCTTCGCGAGCCACCCCGAGGGGGTGCATGCCTCCTACGTGCGCTACCTGGAGAACCAGCTGCGCGAGCGCTACGGTTTCGACGGGTGTCCGGTGCGGTTGCGTTTCCGCCGCGGCCGGGCGGAGCGCCCGCGCCGCTAGCCCGGCGGGTGCAGGGCTACTCGGGGTAGAGGATCCACTGGGAGTCCTCGACGATCGCCACTCCCATCTCGCGACCGATCTCCTCGTGGTCGAAGTTCTCCAGCATCAGGTCGTACACCCCCGGCGCGACCCGCAGCGTGTGCGACTGGCCGGGCTCGATGGTGTTCTCGGTGCCGAGCACGTCCGGGCCCCAGCTCTCCGAGTTCTGCGGCGAGAGGTGCAGGTAGGCGACCTCCTCGGTCGAGTTGTTGACCACGATGAACGAGACCGTCCCGGCCGACTCGGGCTCCACCGGCGGGGGCGGACAGCCGCCGACGGTCGGCGCAAGCATCGCGACGAGTACGCACGGGAAGAGCCGCCAACCACGGATCTGCACGACGGGCCTCCTTGGCCCCGGGGGGGGCCGCCAGCAGGGGGAGCCTAGACGGAACGCCGGGAGTTGCGCAACTCCGCCTTCCGAACGACGGGTCGCCCGCCCGCGTCCCGCCACCGGCTCAGCGCTCCTCGCGCGGGACGCGCAGCCGCTGGCCCGGTTGCAGCCCGGAGCCGTCGCCCAGCCCCGGGTTGAGCGCACGGATCCGGTCCATCGAGGTCCGGAAACGGCGCGCGACGAGCCACAGCGAATCGCCCTTGCGGACCACGTAGCTCGCGGTCAGTTCCTCGGGCGCCGCGCCGCCGTCCGGCCGCACCTGCTCGTCGGGACGTCCGCCGCCGACGTCGGGGATCGCCAGCCGCTGGCCCGGTCGCAGCCGGTCCGGGTCGAGGCCGGGGTTGGCCTGCACCAGGTCGCGAGCCCGAAGGCCCAAGCGATGGGCGATCGCGGCGAGCGTCTCGCCGACGGCGACCACGTGCACGTCGCCCGCCTCGGCGTCGACCGTCCCCGCGCCGGGCGCCTCCGTCGGCGGGTCGGCCGCTGCGACGGCGGGCGCGTCGTCCGCCTCCGCGGCTCCGGACGCCGTGCCCCCGCCCTCGGTGGCCGGCTCCTCGGCCGCCTCGGCCTCGCCGCCGAGCACGAGCGTCATGCCGGCGCGGATACGCGAGGGGTCGGCGAGGTCGTTCCAGCGCGCGAAGTCGTCGAGCGGGATCGAGAACCGCTCGGCGATCTCCGACAGCGTGTCGCCCGGCTCGACCACGTAGGTACCGTCCTCTTCGGCTCCCGGGTCGCCGCCGATGCTCTCCGGCGGCACCGAATCCATGCGGACCGGGATCAACACCTGCCAGCCGACGCGCAGGGGCGAGTCGTCGTCCAGGTGGTTGGCGGCGCGGATCTCGCCCGCGGGCATCCCGTAGCGCTCGGCCAGCGACGACCAGGTGTCGCCGCGCCGGACGCGGTGCCCGACGTGCGGCAGCGGACCCGAGCGCGGCACGCCGGGGGCGGGACGCAGGAACGGGTACGGGTCGACCTTCTCGCCTTCCATCCACAGCTCGAAGTGCAGGTGCGGGCCCCGCGAGATGCCGGTGTTCCCCACGCGGGCGATGCGCTGCCCGCGCTCGACGACCTGTCCGGGGCGGACGACGAAGGCGCTGCAGTGCGCGTAGTAGGTGATCCAGCCGCCGGGGTGCAGTACCACGACCAATTCGCCATAGCCCCGCAGCTCGTTCCCCGTGTACGCCACCAGACCCCGCTCGGCCGCAAGGATCGGCGTGCCCTCGGAGGCCATGATGTCGAGCGCCTTGTGGTAGCCGTTGGTGCCGGAGCCGTGGCCGCGCCCGATGCGGGCGCCGGGGACGGGATACAGCAGGCTGCCGGGGCGTGCGGCCCCGCCGGCTGCGCGGAGTTGGGCGTCGGTGGGGCCCTGGCGGATCAGCCGGTGCGCGGAGGAACGGCGCCCGAGGTCGAGCTGCTCGACGCGGCGGCGCTCGGCGCGCGTGCGACCGTCGCGCTGTTCCTCGGAGGCCGGCGACGCATCGTCGTCGGCGCGAGCCGTCGTCGAAACCAGGGCGAGGCAGCACCAGACGGCGGCGACGAACGCGCTCGCGGCGCCCGACCGGCGGACAGGAGGGACGGCGCAGGTGCAATCCACGAACCACGAATACGCGACGTGCCGTCGGGGTGTCAACTTTTCGCGCGCGGACGCGCCCGCGAGGACCATCGCGCGGACGCTCCCCGTCCTTGACATTCTCGGAGCGATGCCGCTACCTTCGCCCAGGGGTCTGGAACGGCACGCCGTGGGCGGGGCGGGCGCGCCGCAACCGTACCGGAGGACAAGCGTGAGCGACACAAACGACTCGGACGACAACGAGGTCACCGTCGAAGAGGAACGCGGAGATCCGCCGGCCCGCGCTCCGGCACCGCCCGCCGCAGCGGCCGGCGAGGGGCAGAAGAAGGTCGACGACCTCCGTGCGAAGCTCGGCCTGGGCACGGCGCGGACGCTGGTGGCGCCGGCCGGCGGGAAGGTGCCGGGCGCCCTGCCGGGGGTTCCGGGCGCCGGCATCGCGGGAATTCCGGGATTGGGCGGCGCGCCCGCCGGGGCGGTGCCCGGCGTGCCGGGCATTCCGGGTCTTCCGGGAGTGGGAGGTCCGACGAGGGCCGCGTCGCCGGCGGCTCGGGCGCCGGCCGGCATTCCGGGCATTCCGGGCCTTCCGGGCGTCGGCGGTCCGGTTCGGGGCGCGGGTCAGGCCCTGCCCGGCCTGCCGGGGCTGGCTCCGCCGCCCTTCGCCTCCGAACCGGCGCGGCCCGAGGCGGACAAGCACGACCCGTTCGGCACGGACGCGCAGCCCGTGGGTCCGCGCGAGGGCGCCATCGACGTCGAGCAGGTCGTCCTCGACGAGCGGCAGCTCAAGGACCTCGGCACGCTCAAGGACGACCGGCGCCGCTACATCGTCTTCGGGTCGATCGGCGTCGGGGCTCTGGTGATCGGCGTGGCGCTGGGCTGGCTGCTCGGCTCCAACGAAAGCCGCAACCGGGTGATGGAGGCGTCGGTCGAGCACGCCCGCAAGATCCAGACCGGGCTCGAGAAGGCCCACCAGCCCAAGATCAAGCTGTTCCTGGACAAGCTGGACGAGCTGAAGAAGCACATCAACGACGCGATCACGACGCGCGACCCGGAATTGATCCTGCGGACGATCGCCGACGACACGGACGAGTTGGAGCGGATGCAGCAGACGGAGCTGGGGAAGGCGGACGACATCACCGGCGAGGCGCTGGTGGTGGGCAACCTGTCGGCCTTCGCCAACGAGACGATCGGCCCGGTGCTCCGGGCGGTCGCCCTGTGGAACCGCTTCAACGAGCAGATCCGGGTCCACGTGCTGGAGACGCGTACGGTGTGGGCCCGCTACGGCTTCCAGATCGGGGCGCTCTCGGCGGCCGGCTTCGCCAAGGAAGCGCAGTGCATCGCGTACGTCGCGAAGCACAAGAGCAACCCCGAGAAGCAGAAGACGGTCGCCTCGTGCCAGCAGTTCCTCGACGAGATGGCGAAGGGGAAGCTCGACGTCTCGAACGTGCTGGCGGCGGCCGTGGCGGCCTACGAGGCGGGCAAGAACGTCACCGAGGGCTGGCAGGCCGACATGCTCGGCTACTTCAAGAGCCTGGGCGAGAAGCTCGGCGCGGCCCCCGGCACCGCGGACTTCCTGGCCAAGCATCTCGGGCCGACCCGCTACGTCATCGCCTTTGACAAGGACTTCTGGGGCTCGCTCGGCGACGAGGGCTGGAGCGGCGACCTGTCCAAGATCGGGCGCCTGTTCGGGTTGACCGGCCAGGTCGGCCTGGTCGAGGATCCGGTGCCGCTCAAGAGCCTGGGTATCGAGCCGGAGGTCCCGGCGGAAGGCGAAGCGGCTCCCGCGCCCGCGGAGGGGGAGGAGGAGGCCCCCGAGGAGGCGGCGGCGAAGAACCTGCTGTCGATCACGGTGGGCGGCGAGGGCACCGGGGTCCAGGTGTCGAACCGTTACCTGTTCGTGGTCGGCGCCGTGGGCGGTTCTCGCTGGAACGACCTGAACGGCGACGGGGGCTTCGACGAGCAGGACGTCGAGTTGTTCTTCCAGTCCTTCCGGGCGCGTCCCGATCTGTGGGCGCTGGCGGTCGACCCGGCCCCGGCGCTCGCACTGGTCGAGGCGTACGATTCGATGTTCGCACAGCAGTACCAGGAGCGGCTGATCGCGCTGGGCGACACCGCCGGCGCGATTGCCGCCGCGGTCAAGGAAGCGCGCGAGAAGCTGGGCGCGATCCGCTAGGAGCATCGGGCCGCGTGGCCGCCGATTCCCCGCCCTTCCCCGCCGACGAACTCCTGCGCGAGTACCTGCAGAACCAGATTCTGCCGCTGCTCGCCATCGACCGCGGTTGCGTCGAGCTCCGCAAGGCCGACCCGGTCACGGCCCGGGTCGTGCTGCGGTACTCCGGCACCTGCGCGGGGTGCCCGGGGCTGACGGTGACCCACGAACGGCTTGTCGCCCCGCTGCTGCGCCGGACCTTCCCCGCCATCGTGGAGGTGGAGGCCTCGATCGACGGGGAACGTCGGCCGTCCGAGGGACCCTCGACTCCGGAATGACGGCGGTCAGGGCGTGGTGGGCGCGCTCGGGTCGGGACGCGTGCCGCGGATGCGCTGCACGATGTCGGCGTTCTCGTCCCCCGCAACGCCCTCGGTCACGGCCTGCGTCAACCCGGTGCCCGGCCGCTCGGTCGTGGTGACCGCGCGGCGCAGGTTCGACAGGTTTCCCAGCGTCGCCCGCTCGGTGAGCACGATCGCGAACACGCCGTACAGGTCCAGCCACCGCATCTGCAGCTCGGTCTGCGAATCCTGCCACTTCACGCCGACCGTCGTGGTGATCAGCGTGTACTCGTTGAGCGACGTGATCGACTCGCCCGGGCCGAACTGCGCCTCCATCTGCGCCCGCATGTCGTCGAACACGGGCGGGGCCGCCGCGAGCGCCCCGGTGAGCGAGCGGAAGACCTTCCACAGCTTGCCGCGGATGAAGAAGTAGAAGTCGACCGAGTCGCCCCGGTCGTACTTGCACATCTCCTCCTGGTTGTTCTGCGTGAACTCCTGGTCGATCATCGAGACGCTCCACGGCGTCTGCTGGCCGTCGAACTTCACGCAGCTATCGATGAACTTCTGCTGGTCCCGCTCCATCCGGTTGCGCAGGTTCTGCTCGGCCACCCCGTCGTCCTGCACCGCCACGATCTGCGGCCAGTACTTCTGCTTGATCTCCTCCTTGACCACGGAGATCACCTGGTCGCGGGTCATGCCCCAGCTCAGGCCGTTCATCAGCGCCACGATGTTGGCGTCCGGCTCGGTCGGCTCCGGCGGCGGGGCCGGCGTCGCCTCCTGCCCGCCCCGGCGCCGTTGCGCCTGCGCCTCCGGGACGAACGCCCCGACCAGCAGCACCGCCACGGTCAGCATCAGTCCTGCACGCTTCATGGCCACCCTCCTCATGCCCCTCGACTCCTTAGCACCTTTCGGCCGAACCCGGAAGGGGGGCCCCGGGCACGGCTGAACATCCGCAACGGCTTGTAGACCGACCCGCGGTCCGGCTCATTCAACGAATTCGCCCGCCCCGCCCGGGCGGTTGATCTTCCCGGAGGAACCCGCTAAGGGGGCGGCAGTCGAGCCCTTCCCCGGGGCGGACCGCCGGGATTTCCGCTCCCGGGACCGGACGGAGGCAACCATCGATGAAGCTGCACGAACACCAAGGGAAAGACCTCTTGCGCAAGGCCGGCGTGCCGGTCCCGCTCGGCCGCGTCGCCTTCTCGGTCGAGGAGGCCGAGGCGGCCGCGCGGGCCGTCATCGAGGAGAGCAAGGTCGAGACGGTGGTGGTCAAGGCCCAGATCCACGCCGGCGGCCGCGGCAAGGGCGGCGGCGTCAAGGTCGTGCGCGGCGTCGCCGAGGCGCGAGCCGCCGGGGAGAAGATCCTCGGGATGACCCTGGTGACGCACCAGACCGGCCCCGAAGGCAAGCTCGTCCGGCGGTTGCTCGTCGAGCAGGGCCTCGACATCGCCAAGGAGCTGTACGCCTCGGTCGTCCCCGACCGCGAGCGGCGCCGGGTGGTGCTGATGCTGTCGAGCGAGGGCGGGATGGAGATCGAGGAGGTGGCCCGCCGGGCCCCCGAGAAGATCCTCTCCCGGGCGATCGACCCGGCCTACGGCCTGCGGGCCTTCGAGGCGCGGGACCTGGCCTACGGTCTGGGGCTCGGCGACCCCGCCACCGGCAAGCTCGCCCGCGTCCTGCAGGCCCTCTACCGCGTCTTCGTCGCCGAGGACTGCTCGCTGGTCGAGGTCAACCCGCTCGTCGTGCTCAAGAACGGCGACGTGCTGGCCCTCGACGCCAAGGTGCTCCTCGACGACAACGGTGCCTTTCGCCACAAGGACCGCGAAGGCCTCGCCGACCCGACGGAGGAGGACCCGGCGGAGGCGGCGGCGCGTGCGGCGGGCTTCTCCTACATCCGGATGCACGGCGACATCGGCTGCATGGTGAACGGCGCGGGGCTGGCGATGGCCACGATGGACATCCTCAAGCACCACGGCGGCGAGCCCGCGAACTTCCTCGACGTCGGCGGCGGCGCCAGCAAGGAGCAGGTGGCCCTGGCGTTCAAGGTCATCCTCTCCGACCCGGCCGTGAAGGCCATCTTCATCAACATCTTCGGCGGCATTCTCAAGTGCGACGTGCTCGCCGAAGGGGTGATCGCCGCGGTGCAGGAGGCCGGCATCAAGGTGCCGCTGGTCGTGCGCCTCGAGGGGACCAACGTCGAGCGCGGCCGGCAGCTGCTCGCCGACTCGAAGCTGGCCATCATCGTGGGCCGGGACATGGACGACGGCGCGCGCAAGGCCGTGGCGCTGGCCCGCGGGAAGGGAGCGTGAAGCCGTGAGCATCCTGGTCGACAAGCGCACCAAGGTCGTGGTCCAGGGGATCACCGGCGGCGCCGGCTCGTTCCACGCCCGCCAGATGCTCGCCTACGGCACGCAGCTCGTCGCCGGCGTGACCCCCGGCAAGGGCGGCACGAAGTTCGACGACCGCGTGCCGATCTTCGACACCGTGGCGCGGGCCGTGGCCGACACGGGTGCCGACACCACCTGCATCTTCGTCCCGCCGGCGTTCTGCGCGGACGCCATCGCCGAGGCGGTCGCCGCCAGCGTCAAGCTCGCGGTCGTGATCACCGAGGGCATCCCGACGCTCGACATGATCGCCGTCCGCCGGCTGCTCGACGAGAAGGGCGTGCGGATGGTCGGCCCGAACTGCCCGGGCCTGATCACCCCGGGCGAGTGCAAGGTCGGCATCGCGCCCGGCTACGTCCACCAGCCCGGCCGCGTCGGCGTGATCTCGCGTTCCGGCACCTTGACCTACGAGGCGGTCTGGCAGCTCAGCGCGCTGGGCATCGGCCAGTCGACCTGCATCGGCATCGGCGGCGACCCCGTCGGCGGCATCGATTTCGTCGATGCCCTCGGGCTGTACGAGGCCGACCCGGGCACCGACGCCGTGGTGCTGATCGGCGAGATCGGCGGCGCCGTCGAGGAGCGCGCCGCGGCGTTCATCCGCGAGCACGTCAAGAAGCCGGTGGCCGCGTTCATCGCCGGCGTCACCGCCCCGCCCGGCAAGCGGATGGGCCACGCGGGCGCGATCATCTCCGGCTCCTCCGGCAAGGCCGCCGACAAGATCGAGGCGCTGCGCGCCGCCGGCGTCGCCGTCACCGCCAACCCCGCCGAGATCGGCGTCACCCTCCGCGATGCCCTGGCCGGGGCCGGAAGGAAGGGACGCTGAGCCGATGGCCGTCGAGCGGACCCTGGCGATCGTCAAGCCCAACGCCGTCGCGCGGAACCTGACGGGCGCCGTCGTTCGGCAGATCGAGGAGGGCGGGCTGCGGGTCCTCGCGATGCGGATGTTCCGCCTCACCGAGGTCCAGGCGCGGGCGTTCTACGACGTGCACCGTGCGCGGCCGTTCTTCGACCCGCTGGTCCAGTTCATGACCTCGGGCCCCGTCGTCGTCCTGGCCCTCGAGGGCGAGGACGCGGTCCGGCGTTGGCGCGAGTTGATGGGGGCGACCGACCCGGCGCAGGCCGCACCCGGAACGATCCGGGCGCTGTACGGCGAGAACGTGCAGCGCAACGCGGTCCACGGCTCCGACGGTCCCGACACCGCCGGCCGGGAGCTCGCCTTCTTCTTCCCCGGCTGCGACCTGCCCTGAACGCCGCCGCGCGTCCGGGGAAGACGCCGGGAATAGGCGGCCGGGCGAGGGGTTGGAACCCACCGGGAGGTTTCGGAGAGGCTTGGGCGGTCCGTCGGGCGGCCGCTTCCGGAGGAACGCATGACCGACGCAACCACCGAACACCAGCAGACGGTCTCCCGAGGCTTCAAGGTCATCCTCGTCTCGTTCGTCCTGCTCAGCATCATCGGCATGATCTGCGCCTGGCACCTGATGGAGGTATTCCGCGCGACCCACATCTCCCCCGAGACCCATCGGAGCTTCTGCAACATCAGCGAGTCGATGAACTGCGACGAGGTGGCGCTGCACGACGAGTTCTCCGTCGTCCTCGGCACCCCGGTCGCCGTCTGGGGCCTCGCGGGATTCGCGTTCGTCGCCCTGCTGGCCCTGGTGTCGCTCCTGCGGGCCCGCGGACGGTTCGGGCAGGGCCTGCTCTTCCTGTTCGGCTGCCTGTTCCTCCTCGTCTCCCTGTGGCTGATCTACGTGATGCACTTCGAGATCGGGTCCTGGTGCATCGTCTGCCTCGCGATCGACGCGATCAACCTGGCCCTGCTCGGACTCAGCATCGGTGCGATCTTCGTCTCCGGCAAGTCCATCAAGCAAGCCGCGCTCGACGACCTCCGCAAGGTGTTCCGGACGCCTGCGCTGCTCGCCGGTCTCGCCGTCGGCGGCCTCGGGGTGCTGGCCGGCGCCTGGCTCTACGGACAACACCTCCAGGATTCGATCGCCGCCGCCCGCGCCGCGCAGAAGACGCTCGAGAAGGATGCCGAGCCCGCCGACGGCACGCACGTGCTGTACGTCTCCCAGCAGAACGAGCGACTCGAGACGAAGACCTGGTCTCCCAAGACCGGAGACACGCCCCAGGACCAGGCCTGTGCCGAGAGGGAGCAGGGTTCCGGGGGTTCCGGAGGCACCGCCGTGCAGGTCGGCGCGAGTCCCGAGGGATTCCCCTGGAAGGGCGCCCGGGAACCGGTGCTGGAGATCCACGAGTTCACCGATTTCCAGTGTCCCCACTGCCGGCGCGCCCACATGATGGTCAACAAGCTCGTGGCACGCTATCCGGATCGGATCCGCGTCTACCACCGGCATCTTCCGCTCGACGAAGCGTGCAACCCGATGCTGGACCGTCCGTTCCATCCGCGGGCCTGCGAGCTCTCCAAGATCGCCGCTTGCGCCGGGCAGCAGGGGCGGTTCTGGGAAATGGACGACTACCTGTTCCACAACTCCCCGGAGATCACCGGGCGGAACGTCCCTGCCACGGAGATCGCCAAGGCCCTCGAGCTGGACATGGGCAGGTTCGAGTGCTGCATGCAGTCGACCCAGGCGATGGCCTCCATCGAGAAGGACATCCGGGCCGCGGTCGACCTCCAGCTTCGAGGAACCCCCGCCTACGTGATCGAAGGGGAGGTCTACTACGGCCGGATCCCGGACGAGGCCCTGGGCGCCTTGAACGCCGCCGCACCCTGACCCCCCGCGCGGCTTCGGGGTCCGAGGCGTCCCTTGCCGCCGTCCCCGCCCCCGTGATACTCCTGCGATTCCCGACAGGAGGGAAACGACCCATGATGCGACGTCTGCTCTGTGCGCTGCTCGTGGCGGCCGCCGCCGCGGCCGGCTGTTCGAAGGACGAGGCGGCGCCGCCGCCGGCGGTGGAGGACACCTTCCAACCGCCCGTGGCCGACGTGCCCCCGCCGCCCCCGCCCGCAATGCAGGTCCTGCTCGAGATCGAGACACAACTCGCCGACAAGGAGGCGATCGAGGACCCGGTGGAGCGGGCACGGGCGATGGGCGAGGCGGCCGCGACGCTGTTCGAGCCGGTGCTGGCGGAGTTCGAGCCTCCGGATGCGGAGCCCCGGGTACGGGCCAAGGCCTTCGAGCTGCTGACGCGGCTGGCCGGCGCGATCGGCGACCCGGCGAAGGTCGACACCCTCGCCTCCCGCGTATTGCTGGCCGGCGTGGCCACCCCCGGCGACCTCCGCGACCCGCTCGACCCGCGCGTCCTCGCGGGCCGCCTGCTCGCCGCCCTCGCATCCCGCCTGACACCCGACCGGCTGGCGGAAATCGCGGCTCGCGTGGCGGAGCTGGCGACCGCGGTCCGCGCGAGCTGGGGTTGCGCCGACCGCGCCACCCGCGCGGGCGGCGGCGGTGCGCCGGAGGTCCACGAGCGGGCGCTCGTCGAGGCGCTGGGCGGCCTGCTGGCCGCCGTGCAGTCGCCGAACGGCACCGCCCTGCAGTCCCACTTCCTCCCCGTGCTGCTCGACGCGCTGCGCGAATCGCCGCGCTGGCAGGACTTCTCCGTCCACCGCACCGCGCTCGAGGCCGCCTTCGAGCTGGCCCCGCAGGTCGATGCCGCGGGGCTCGACGGCCTCGCCTCCGCGCTGTTCGAGACGCTGCTGCGGCACGGGCTGCGCCACGAAGCGGACGGCGAGCCGCAAGCGGTCTCGATGCAGCCCTGGGCCCACCGCGCGCTCGTGCGGCTGGCGATCCTGGGTGAACGCCAGCGCGACGCGGTGGTCCTCGCCGTCCTGCGGGGACTCGCCGCCGACCTCGGCCCCGACGCCCGGGAGACGGGCCTGGAAGGGGTCGCGCCGGCCGAGGCCGTCGCGCTGCTCGGCCATCCCTGCGGCGACACCCTCGGCGTGGCCTGCGAGGAATCGCGCCAGGCCCTGGCGGCCTGGGGCGCCGGCGACCGTGACCCGGCCAAGGCGGTCTGCAACCTCGGCAAGGACCTCGGCAAGCCCGAGGCCCGCTTCGACTGGGGCCTCGAAACCGAACACGTCTGGGAGCTCTCCGTCGACCTGCTGGTCGATGTGCTCGCGCCGTCCCGGGACGGCCTGCCGCTCGC
Source organism: Deltaproteobacteria bacterium (assembly GCA_016930215.1). Taxonomy (GTDB): domain Bacteria; phylum Myxococcota_A; class Polyangia; order DRWM01; family JAAZOP01; genus JAAZOP01. The sequence goes on along the minus strand of JAFGHH010000159.1, from coordinate 2,368 downwards.
CGGCAACGGCCCCGCGGCGCAGGCCGAGCGGATGCTCGAAGCGCAGCTCTGCCGGACCGACGATTGGGTGGCCCGGGTGCTGGAGGCGCACAAGCTGCACGCGGCGCTGGCGGAGCTGTACCCGGCACTGCTGGGAGGCGAGGAGCCCGCGGCGTCGGCCGCGGCGGCCCCGGCCGCCGCGAGGCGCGGCCGTCGTCCGACGCCGCCGCCCCCGGCGCCGGAGCTGTCGGCGGCGGTCAAGCCGATCCACGACACGCTGGCCGGTTTCTTCGGCAACGCGCGCACGCGGGCCGGGGGCGAGACCCGCGGGGCGGCGCAGACGCTGATCGCCGCGCTGCGCGGCCCGGACGCCGCGCCGACCGACCGGGCGCTGTGCCGCGACCTGCTGGCCCAGGTCTTCGCCGACGTGCAGAACGAGCTGCTGGCGCTGGGCGACGTCGAGCACGGCTACGCCGCCGTGTACGGCCGCCTGTGGCGCACCGTCGCCGCCGCCCGCGGCCTGGCGTGGCTCGGGGTGACCGGCGAGCGCGATGCGACGCTGGACGCGGCGCTGCGCTTCGTGCGCTTCGCGTTCGACCACCGCAACGGGTTCCGGGTCTCGACGAGCCACTCGTTCCCGGCGCTGGCGCTGCAGCGCCGCGCGCGGTTCGACGCGGCCGGCAAGCCGACGCGGCCGGCGGCGCTCGTGCCGCGGCTGCTCGAGTCGGTCGTGGCGTGGCAGCGGCCGACGCCGCCGGTGCTCAACACGCTGCTGCAGCTGATGGCGCGGGGCGCGCTGGTCGAGCCGGACCCGGAGGCCAGGCTCCGCGCGACGCGCTTCTCCGGGCTCGACCCGGCCGTGCTGTCGCTGCGGGCCGACGCGGCGCACGCCTTCTTCGCCGTCTTCCGCCGCGAGGACCCGGAGAGCGGGCTGGACGACTACCTGACCCGCCTGCGCGCGTACCTCGACCAGTACCGCTTCCTGGCCCGCGACCTGCCGTTCCTGCTGGCGCTGGAGAAGACCACCGCCGACGCCCCCGCGTTCCGGCTCTACCCGCCCCCGGTCAAGGCCGCCGCCGCGGCCGCGGAAGGCGACGCCGAGCCGGACTGGACCACGACGATGCCCGAGCGCTCCGAGCTGTTCCGCTTCGACTCGTACCGCGACGCGCTGGTGACCTGCGCCGTGCCGGCGCGCGAGGCGCGCGACGACGTGGCGAAGTGGCGCTCCGAGCTGAGCGAGGAGCAGAAGACCGCCTACTGCAAGAAGTGGGTCCAACCCTACGCCACGCGCTTCGCCGGCGAGATGCGCGGCATCGACGTGGCGCAGCTCGGCATCGCCGACTCCCGCTGCTGGACGCACATGCGCGAGCTCCACGCCTCGCAGCTCAAGTACTGCGCCGACCGCAAGGCCGGAACCCCCCCGGTGCGCGACTGGGGCTTCACCGACGAGCAGTGCGCGGAGGTCGACGCGCAGCAGGACGCCCACGACTACTGCCTCGAGCTGCGCTTCCTGCCGCAGTACGTGCGGCAGGGTCGGCCGACGCTCCACGGCTGCTACGACCAGTTCCCTTGGCTGCGCGACGAGGAGCCGCAGGGCCCGCGCTGCAACCACATCGCCGCCCGCATCCTCGCCGCCTACCTGTACGTCAAGCTCCGTTCCGAGGCGCGCGCCGCGACGCCCGACGGCGTCACCTTCGACAAGCTGAAGTCGATCCTGCCGCTCGAGCAGCTCCTGGCGGTGCTGCGGCTGTATCCCCAGCGCCCCGACGCCGCGACGCTCGGCAAGCTCGAACAGCTCGTGCGCGAGCTGGCGCGGGTCCGGGGCGAGCTGACGGTGTTCAGGCCGCCGCGAGGCGCCGCGGCCAAGCCGGCCGCGCGTACCGTCGAGCGTCCCGCGGGGACGGTGCCCCCGCCGTTCGTCGCGGTCCCCTGGTACTGGCAGGACGGCATGACCGCCCGCGAGCCGCGGGCCTTCGAACCGCTGCTGCTGGAGTTCCTCGAGCTGTGCCGCGCGCCGGGCGCCGAGGAAACGGCCGGCTGCGCGGAGGACGGCGGCCGGCTGCCGGGGGCGCTGGCGCTGGGCGCGGCCGGCTCCGACGGCGGCCCCGAGCCGCTGGCGCAGGGCGCTGCCGCGCTCGCCGCGTGGCTCGTCGAGGGCCGGGCCGAGGACGTGCTGCGCGAGCTGGCCGGACTGCTCGACGTCGAGCGCTGCGCTCCGGAGCGGGGGCTCGACGTCAACTGCCTCCACGCGATTGTCTTCCCGGCGGTGACCGAGGTGGCCGGCGAGGAGCTGCCGCGGCGCGCCCGCGCCCTGGCATTGTTCGCCGGCCTGGGCGCGTCGGGCCGGCCGGAGGCCGCCGAGCCGCTGTGCCGGGCGATGGCGAACCTG
>JAFGHH010000158.1 GCA_016930215.1 Deltaproteobacteria bacterium | reverse complement strand
GACCTGCTACGACCCGACGCAACTCGGCTGGCAGCTGCAGGAGAGCCGCGAGCGGCTCTGCGAGCGCACCCGCCTGCTCGACGTGTACGTCCGCAGCGGGACCGTCGCGGAGGACGCCGTCGCCGACGCGCGGGCGACGCTGGCGCGCGAGCTCGCGGTCTACGACGCCGCGGCCGTCTTCGCAAGCCTGGAAGGCGAACCGCGGTGGGAGCGGGAGCGGAGGCTGTCCGAGACGATCCGGACCGGCGGCCTCGCGCCGGACGACGACGAGCTGGAGGCGGCCGGCTGGCTGGTCGACCTGGTGCTCGCCGAACCCGCAAGCCCCTGACCGACCCGCCGACGCCGACGCCATGCGACACCGCCTGCACACCCGTACCCGACCGCACGCGACCCCGCTCGCCGTCGTGCTCGCCGCCGTCTTCCCCGCCTGCCCGGCCGGTTCGTGGCCGGATTCGCCGAACCCGACCGCGGCCGAGCCGATCTGCGGCCCCGACCTCAACCCCCGCTCCGCGACGGGCGGGGTCGAGCATTGCCTGCCCGGCGACCTGCCCGACGGTACCGCCCTCTACTTCGCCTCGGTCTACTGCGGCCACTGCACGACCAACCTCGACCCCCTGCGGCAACGAATGCTCGAGCTCGAGTCCGAGGGCCTCTCGCCCCGTCTGGTCTGGATCCAACTCGGCGCCGCCGTCGCCGGTCCCGACGCCGTCGCCGGCCACTTCGACGCCGCCTGGGACTTTCCCGTGTACCAGGATTCCCCGGACGGCGCCTTGTGGCGGGCTTTCCACGCCGAGTGGTACCAGCTCGTGATCGTCGACCGCCGTGCCGGGCCCGGCGACCCGCGCCGCTTCGGCCCGCTGTCGCCGGCGAACACCGCCGGCGAGGAGGGCGACCGGATCGTGAAGGCGTGGCGCGAGGTGCTGTTGCGCGACCGCGCACCTTCGACCGGCCCCTGAGCAAGTCGGAGGTCTCCTCAGGCAGCGCCGGAGTCCGGCGGGCTTGCCGCCGCGGGCGGCGCCTCGGCCACCGCTTCGTCCAGCCGCCGCGCAAGCTCCGCCAGGTCGGCCGGCAGGGGCGCCTCGATCCGCACGGATTCCTTCGCGCCCGGAGGCACGAACTCCAGGCGCACCGCGTGGAGCGTCAGCCGGGCCACCAGGACGTCCTCGCCGTCCAGCCCCAGGTCCTTCGCCGACAGCTTCGACGCCCCGCCGTACAGCGGGTCGACGAGCAGCGGAGCGTCGATCGAGCGCAGGTGCACGCGGACCTGGTGCTGCCGCCCGGTGCGCGGCCGCGCCTCGACCAGCGCCACCGCCGCGCCCGGCAGCGTCCAGCGCCGCCGCACGTCGTACTCGGTCTGCGCCGGCAGGGCGCCCGCCTCACCCGGCGCCGCCGGCCGCATCTTTCCCTTGCGGGCGTGGTGCAGCGCGGCGCCGATCGTCCCGCTCGGGTGCGCCGGCCCGCCGCGCGTGAACGCCAGGTACCACTTCCGCACCGCGTGCCGCTCGAAGGCCAGGCTGACGGCCCGGTGCGCCTCCGGATGACGCGCCAGGAGCAGCACGCCGGAAGTGTCGCGGTCGAGCCGGTGGACCACCCACAGCGGCTCGCCCCAGGCCGCCTCGAGCACCTTCCGCACGCAGGCGTTCGGGTCCTCCCGGCGACCCGGGATCACCACCATCCCCGGCGGCTTGTCGACCGCCACCAGCCCCGCGTCGCGCCACAGCACCGGCAGAGGTCCGTCCACGGAGCGCATACTACCCGAAGTGGCCCGGGGCGGCGCATCCGGCGACCCGGCGCGTCGCGCGCGGCTCTTGCCGGGCGTTCCCCGCAGGGGTAGGTTCGGCGCGTTCCCCGGGACCGGGGAGCCTCCGCCGGGCGCGGAGGAACGGAGCGCAGGAGAGCACCGCATGCGGGTCGCCGGTACCGTCTTCTTCGGGTTGCTGTTCACGATCGGCTTCGTCGTGTTCTTCCTGTTCCACTCGGTCACCCGCTTCCCGCTGGACAGCCGCGCCGTGGTCGAGACGCTGCGCGCCGCGGACGTCCGCACCGCGACGCTCGACACGCTGGAGGCGATGCTGCGCCGGGAGATCCGCGACCGCCCGGCCGACCCGGTGTTCGCCGACTTCGTGATCGGCCAGGCCCGCGCGCAGCTCGAGGCGGTGATCACGGACGATTGGTTCTACGGAGCGGTCGGCACGGCGCACCAGGGGATGACGGACTTCCTCGAGCGAGGCGAGGACAGCGTGCGGATCGACCTGTCGGAAACGAAGGAGCGCCTGACCTCGCTGCTGTTCGAGGCCGGCCGCCACGGCGCGGAGATGTGCGACGTGGTGGGCGGCGGGCGCGAATGCCGCAGCATCGCGGGCGACTTCGAACGCACCCTGCAGCGCTACCGCAGCCAGATCGACGAGACGATGGACCAGGTGCCCGACGTGGTGAACCTGACCTGGCTGCTGTCGCTGGGCGGCGCCACGCCGGGCTCGATCGAGCAGTCGCCGCAGCTCCAGGAGGCCCGCCGCGTGCTCCGGCAGCTCGAGCTCGCCCGCTGGATCGGCCTCGCGACGCTGGTGGTGATGCTCGGCCTGGTCGCGCTGATCAACAAGCGCTCGCTGCAGCGCGCGCTGTTCAACGTCGGGTTCGTCGCGGCGTTCGCCGGCGCGACGTACCTCGCCGTGGTCCCGGCGGCCACCGCGTGGGGCATCGGGCGCCTCGAGGCACAGCTGGCCGCGGACCGGACCGCGGCCGACCGGCGCGGGGAGCCGTCGTTCGCCCAGGCGGCCGGGCTGCGCGTGGTGGCGGAGCTGGCGGAGCGGGTCGGCAGGCGCGCCGTCGTGCCGGCCACGATCGTGCTGCTGGCGGGCCTCGGCCTGGCCGCCGGCGGCGTCGTCCTGCATGTCGTCCGCGTGCGGCGGCGGCGCCCCGACCCGCGAACCGTCCCGCCGCCGCCCCCCTACCCCGGCCCGATGCCGCCCGGCTACTACCCGCCCGCGTCCCAGTAGGCACCGCCCCGGCTCCATTGACTTGCCGGCGGCGGCGGCGGACGATGCCGGGCCAAGGAGCAACCACCATGGCACGCATTGGAGTTCTCGGCGGCGGCCTCGTCGGCGGCGTGATGGCCCGCGACCTCGCCGCGGACGGCGACCACGAGGTGACCGTCGTCGACCGCGACGAGCAGGTCCTGGCCGACCTGTCGCGCCGCCTGCCGGTCCGCGGAGCACGCGCCGACCTGGCCGACGCCGACGCCGTCCGGAGGCTGTGCGCCGGTTTCGACCTGATCGTCGGCGCCGCACCCGGATTCCTCGGCCTCTCCGTCCTCCGCGCCGCGCTCGAGGCCGGCCGCGACGTCGTCGACATCTCGTTCATGCCCGAGGACGCCCGCACGCTCGACACGCTGGCCCGGGAGCGCGGCGTCACCGCGGTGGTCGACTGCGGCGTCGCCCCCGGCCTCTCCAACCTGTTCTGCGGCCGCGCCCAGGCCCGCCTCGACCGCCTCGAAAGCGTCCGGATCCTGGTCGGCGGCCTGCCCGTCGCCCGCCGCTGGCCCTGGGAGTACGGCGCCGTCTTCTCCCCGATCGATGTGCTCGAGGAGTACACCCGCCCGGCCCGCTTCATCGACCACGGCGACCTGGTGGTCCGCGAAGCCCTGAGCGAGCCGTCGCTGGTCGAGCTCCCGGGTGTCGGCACCGTCGAGGCCTTCAACACCGACGGCCTGCGCTCGCTGCTCGACACGATCCACGCCCCGTTCCTCAAGGAGCAGACGCTGCGCTGGCCGGGCCACATCGAGAAGATGCGGGTCCTGCGCCACCTCGGACTGCTCTCCGCCGAGCCGGTCGAGGTCGGCGGCGTCCGGGTCCGGCCGATCGATCTGACCGCCCGGCTGCTGTTCCCCCAGTGGCGCCTCGCCCCCGACGAGGAGGAACTGACCGTCCTGCGCGTGGAGGCCGACGGCCGGCGCCGCGACCGCCGCGTCCGCCTCGCCTGGGACCTGCTCGACCGCACCGACCACGCCTCCGGCGAGACCTCGATGGCCCGCACCACCGGCTTTCCCGCCACGATCTTCGCCCGCCTGCTGGTCTCCGGCCGCGTCCGGCGCCACGGCGTCCATCCCCCGGAGGCGTTCGGGGGCGACGAGACGCTGTACGAGCACATGCGCGGCGAGCTGCGCCGTCGCGGCGTCTCGTTCACCGAACGCGAGGAGCAGATCGGAGACTCGTAGGGGAGTCCGACATCCCTACCGGCGACACCCGAATCGGACTATCATTCTTCTGGCGGCGCGCGGGACGGGACCGACGCCGGGAGGAGGTGGTCATGCGACGGTGGTGGATCGCCCTGGGACTGCTCGGTGCGGCGGCCTGCAACGCGGGCACCGCTCCCCCGGACCCGACCCCCGGCTCCGCAGGCCTCGCCCTGGCCGAGGAGCCGGCGCCCGCGGAGGCCGCCGCGAGCCCGACGCCGCTGTCCGACGAACGGATCTACCGCGGCCCGGACGACGTGCCGTTCCTCGTCACCCCCCGCTGGTCCCCCGCCGGCGACCGACTGCTCGTCTCCGGCCGCCACGGCGTCGGCCTGCACCTGCTCGACCTCGCCGACGGCTCGCTCCGGACCCTCGACCCGACCTACCAGGGCCGCGCGTTCTGGTCGCCCGACGCCCTGCGCGTGCTGGTCCCGGTGCCGCGGGCGCAGGAGGCCTTCGAGGCGATCGAGATCGCGTCGGGCGCGCGGGAGCGGATGCCGCAGCCGGCGTTCATCCCCGAGACGATCCCGCTGTTCGAGGGGCGCGCGGGCGCCGAGTTCCTGTTCGACGCCGACAGCCGCCGCGTGCTGTACGAGGAGTACAGCGGTCGCCTGGTGGCCTGGGACGGCGACCGTCGCACCGACCTGGCCGCGGTCGACGCCTGGGGGCCGCGCGCCGCCCCCGACGGCCGCCGGGTCGCCTGGTGCGAGGGGCACCTGCACCAGTCGGAGCTCGTCGTCGCCTCGCTCGACGGCACCGTGCTGTACCGCGGACGCGGCGCCCACCCGGCGTGGCTGGCGGACGGCCTCCGATTGGTCTTCACCGAGCCGGCGCCGGACTTCGAGTACGACGGCCGGCCGCTCGTCGGCTTCGCCGACCTGTGGCTGCTCGACGTCCGCACGGGCGGACGCGCGCGCCTGACCGACACCCCGGAGGCGATCGAGATGGAGCCGGCGCTCTCCCCGCAGGGCACCGAGCTGGCGTGGGCCGACTGGCGCGACGGGACGATCCACACGGCCCGCCTCGCCCCGGATGCCGCGATGCAGGAAGGAGGCCGGCCATGAGCGCGCCGCGTCTCGCCCTCCCCGCCCTGCTCGCCGGCCTGGCCCTGGCGCTCGCCGCTGCCCCCGCACGCGCCCAGATGGAGTGCGGCGGGGAGTTCGACACCTGCGACTGCGGCCGGGACACGATCTGCTGCTGCTGCACGCCGGGCGGCGACTGCGGCGGCACCTGCGGCAACTGCGTCTGGCACGCCTGGCACTCCGCCTGCTGCAACTGGGGCGTCGACCTCGAGTGGTGCACCGACGCGCAGTACTGGAACGACCAGGCCAGCTCTCGCGGCTACTCGACCGGCATGACGCCCGCCAACACGGCGATCTTCGTCTGCGAGCCGAGCAGCGTCTGCAGCGGCTGGGGCCACGTCGGATACGTGGTGACGGCCAACGCCGACGGCAGTTTCTCGTCCACCGAGCAGTTCTGCGCCGGCGCCTGCGGCACCCACAGCCGCACGCGGGCCGCCGGCTTCGCCACTGGCGGTTTCATCTACAACCCCGGCGGCGTCACCCCGCCGCCCACCTGCAGCGGCACCGACGGCGCGACGTTCGTCGGCGAGACGATCGACGACGGCACGCACTTCGCCGCCGGCGCCGCCTTCACCAAGACCTGGACCTTGCGCAACAGCGGTACCAGCACCTGGACCCGCGACTGCAACCACCTGCTGGCCTTCGACGGCGGCGAGCAGTTCGGGGCCGCCGACCAGACACGGCTCCCCGACGGCACGTCCGTCGCCCCCGGCGGCAGCTACACCTGGTCCGTGCCGATGACCGCCCCGTCGACCGCCGGCACCTACCGCGGCTACTGGAAGATGGACCGCTACGGCACCGCGCGCTTCGGCGAACGGGTCTGGGTCGAGATCGTCGTCGATTCCACCACGCCACCGACCGACGCCGACGGCGACGGCTACCCGGCCGGCACCGACTGCAACGACGGCAACGCCGACATCCGCCCGGGCGCCACGGAGATCTGCAACGGGGTCGACGATGACTGCGACGGCGAGACCGACGAGGGGGTGCGGAACCTGTGCGGCACCTGCGGCCCCGAGCCCCCGGAGGTCTGCGGCGACGGGATCGACAACAACTGCAACGGCACGATCGACGAAGGGTGCGTCCCCGGCGCCGATGCGGACGCCGACGCCGACGCAGGCTTCGACGGCCTCAACCACGACATCCCCCGCGTCGATACCCTGCTCGACACGACCCCCTCGGACGGGACGACCGACCCGGGCGCCGACGGTTGGGTCTACGTCTACATCGACGACGGCTGCGGCTGCGCCGTCCCCGGACGCCGCGTCCCGGGCGCCCCCGCGCTGCTCGCCCTGCTCGCCGCCGCCCTGCTGTTCCGCCGCCGCCGCTAGCCCCCGGTGCCGAACCGGGCTTCCGCCCGCGACCAACCTGCCGCGCCCTGCAAGGCGCGCGGTTCGGGTGCCGGCGTTGACGCCGCGGTCCCGTTCTGCTGAACTGCCCCCGTAT
>JAFGHH010000157.1 GCA_016930215.1 Deltaproteobacteria bacterium | reverse complement strand
CTCCCCCGAAGTTTGCCTTGACATTTTTTGGTGTCGGTCAAAAAATGACGGCATGGAGCGGTCGCTGTTCGGGCCCCTGGTGGAGGACCTGGCCGACAAGATGGTGTTCCTGTCGGGCCCCCGGCAGGTCGGCAAGACGACGCTCGCCCGGAAGGTACTCGAGCGGCAGCCTGCCGAGACCCGGGTCTACCTGAACTGGGATCGGGCCGAGCACCGGAAGGTGATGCGCACGCTGGCGTGGCCGCGCCACGGCGCCGTGGTCGTGCTCGACGAGGTCCACAAGTACGCGCGGTGGAAAACGCTGGTGAAGGGCTTCCACGACACGGAAGGGCACCTGCAGCGGCTGCTCGTCACCGGCAGCGGCCGGCTGGACGTCTTCCGCAAGGGCGGGGACTCGCTGGCCGGCCGCTACCACGGCCTGCGGCTCCATCCGTTGAGCGTGGGGGAGGTCGTTCGCAGCGGCGGGCCGCCGGACCCGAAGCTGCTCGAGCAGCCCGCCTCGTGGTCGGCCCGGGCGGCGGCACCGGCCGAGGTCCTGCCCGCGCTGCTCGAGCTGGGCGGCTTCCCCGAGCCGTTCCTGTCCGGCTCGTCGCGCACGGCCGGGCGCTGGCGACTGGCCCATCGGGAACAGGTGCTCCGACAGGATCTGCGCGACCTGTCGCTGGTCCGGGAGCTGTCGCTGGTCGAGCAGCTGGTGGATCTGCTGGCGGAGCGGGTCGGCGGCGTGCTGTCGATCAACGCGCTGCGCGAGGATCTGCAGGTCGACCACGGAACGGTGTCCGGGTGGATCGCGGCCCTGGAACGCCTGCAGGTCGTCTTCCGCGTGCCTCCGTATGCGCGCGCGCTGGCCCGGGCGCTGCGCAAGGGGACGAAACTGTACTTCTGGGACTGGTCCGAGGCGCCGGCCGGCGGAGCGCGCTTCGAGAACCTGGTGGCCGTGCACCTGCTCAAGCTGTGCCACTGGCTCCAGGACGTCGAGGGTCGTCGCGTGGAGCTGCACTACGTCCGGGACCGCGAGCAGCACGAGGTGGACTTCCTGCTGGTGCGGGACCGGAAGCCCTGGGTGCTGGTCGAGGCCAAGGCCTCCGGAACGTCGCCGGACCGGTCGTTGGGCTACTTCCGGAGCCGCCTGAAGGTCCCGTTCGCCTTCCAGGTGGTGGAGCGCGGCGAGCCGCAGCGCGACATCGTCCCCGCCGCCCGCCTGCTGTCCGCGCTTCCCTGAGACCCGGGGGGCGACCGTCAGGCTCGATCGCGCCGCCACGCCGCCAGGCCCACCACCAGCAGCGCGCCGAACAGCGCCAGCGCAACCGCGCGACGCCCCCCACCGGCCGTCGCGCACCCGCAGCCGGCCTCGGGCTCCGGCTCCGGGCAGACGTCCCTGCCCCGGTCGACCGTGTCGCCGTGGAGGTAGCCGCTGCCGCAGCCGGATGCGAAGTAGTATCCGAGCGACCCGGGCGGGGTGCATTCGTCGATGAACGACCCGCAACAAGTGGAGCCGGAGGACCACGGACCCGCGCAACCCGGGCTCCAGTCGACGGACAAGTACTCGCTCGTGCCCGTCCCATCGATCCGACGCAACACCGACTCGGGCGGGCAGAACATCGGCACCATCCCGCTCGCCGACGGGGTCATGCTCAGCTCGATCCGAACGGAGGTGCCCTCGGGCTCGGCCGACAGCCAGCAGCTCACGATGTCCGCCCGCGCGGGCGCGGCGAGCAGCAGCAGGCAAACGGCGCCCAGCGCCGTCGCTCGCGCTCGACCGAAACGGAACCATGCCGACCGTCGGATCCCCATCGTCGAACCGCCCTTCGAGCCTTCGTCGCCTACCCGTCATGGTAGCATCCGCCCGAGAGGCGGGCCACGTGACCTACCACGAGCGCTATCTGGTCGCGGCGGCGGTGACCCTGGCCGTCGAGCTGCCGCTGGTCCTACTGCTGGCGCGGCGGGCGCGCCCGGAGCTGCCGCTCCGGCGCGTTGCCGCCGCGGCCCTGGCGGCCAACCTGCTCACCCACCCCGCGCTGTGGTACGTGCCGTACCTGCTCGTCCCGGGCGCGCTGGCTCCGCAACATTGGGGCACGTACGTCGTCGTCGGCGAGGCGGCCGTCCTCGCCGTCGAGACTCTCGTGTACTGGCTGCTGCTGGCGCGCGGCCGGCCGTGGCTGGCGCTGGCGCTGAGCGCGCTGGCCAACGCCGCGTCCTACGGCGTCGGGCTGCTCGTCATGCCGCTGCTCGGCGGGTAGGTCGCCGTCCCGGCGGTCGCCGCTCCGGACGCGGACCGTTCACCCGCGCCGCGCATCGCGGCGCCACGCCGGCACGCCGCCGTCAGGCGGAACGGCGGCGGGAGGCGGTCCGGCCTACTTGAGGTGCCGCTGGACGGTGCCGAGCAACGCCTTCGAGTCGATCGGCTTCTGGAACACGCCGGCCAGGCCGAGCTGGTTGTAGTCGATGTTGCGGTTGAGCTGTTCGCCGACCGACGAGAGCAGGAACACCGGAGCGACATTGCCCGCGGCCTTCAACCGCATCACGAGGCTGGTGCCGGCGTCGACCTCCTCCATCATCAGGTCGACAAACACGAGGTCGGGCTTCTCGGTCTGCCAGATCTTGTAGCCCGCCTCGGCGGTGCCGGCGGTGACGACGACGTAGCGGTTGGCCTCGAGCACCACCTTGAGGGTCTCGAGGATGTCGTTGTCGTCGTCGACGCACAGGATGACATGCTTGCCGTTCTTCATGGGACACCCTCACCTGCCGCGGCCGGGTCTTGGTCCGGCCGGTGGCTGTCCTGGCCGGCGGTGCGGAACGCGCGGTTCCGCAGGACCGGCGCGATGAACCGGAGCGCCGCGGCGAGATTGGCCGCCGCGCGCCCGGACAGTCGCTCCTCGAAGCCCTCGAAGTCGTAGCCCCGGATCGCGAGCACCCACGCCTCGGGCGCGCGCCCGAACAGCTCGCGGGTCAGCGCCAGGAGCGCCGGCGGCTCGATGCCGTGGCTGCCGAACGGCACGCCCGGCTTCGGCTCCAGCGCGCGGAACTCGAACGGCTCGGGCCCCCGCAGCGCCGCGTCGGCGAAGACGACGACGTCGAAATCGCGCAGGGCCACCGAGTCGTCCACGGTCAGCTGGTAGTCGGCATCGACGACGAGGCCGGGGATCTGCAGCCGTTCCAGGGCGGCGGCGCAGGCCGGGCCGAGCCCGTCATCGCGGCGACCCGGATTGCCGAAACCGTGGAACAGCACGCGCACCCGCGCCCTCCGTCAGCTCTTCACGGCGCGTGAGACCACACGCCCGGCCTCGTCGAACGCCTCCACGACCAGGGGCATCTGGCCCATGGCGTGGGTGGCGCAGGACAAGCAAGGATCGTAGGCCCGGATCGCCACCTCGATGCGGTTGAGCAGCCCCTCGGTCACGGCGCGGCCGTCGAAGAACTGCTCGGCCACCTTCCGCACCGCGAGGTTCATCGGCTCGTTGTTGTTGGTGGTCGAGACGATCAGGTTGGCCATCGTGACCTGGTCGTTCTTGTCCACCCGGTAGTGGTGGAACAGCGTGCCGCGCGGCGCCTCGAGGATCCCCACGCCCTCGCCGCGGAAGGTGCCCTGGGCCGTGAGGTTGTCGGCCTGGAGGTCCGGGTCGTCGAGCAGGAGCTGGATCTTCTCGACGGCGTGGAGCATCTCGATCAGCCGCGCCCAGTGGTAGGCCATCGTGATGTTGTTGGGCTTGCCCTTGGTCAACGCCGTGAACTCCTGGCGCTCCTTCTCGGCCAGCGGCGTGTCGATGAAGTCGCAGGTGTTCAGGCGCGCCAGCGGGCCCACGCGGTACCAGCCCTTCTCGGGCCCGAGGTCCTTGAGGAACGGGAACTTCATGTAGGACCAGGGACGGACCTCCTCGCGGATCACCGAGAGGTAGTCCTTGGGTGCGACCCCATCGATGATCCTCTTGCCCTCGCTGTCGATGGCGCGGAGGTTGCCGTCGTACAGGTCCATCGCGCCGTCCTTGCGGACGATCGACAGGTGGTTGGACGGGAAGGAGCCGAAGTCGGCCAGCTCCGCGAGGTGCTCGCGGGTGAACTTCTTGCACAGCTCGAGGCCCCCGACGGACCACTCGAGGATCTTCGGCAGCTCCTTCTTCAGCTCGTCGCGCTCCGCGACCGAGAGGTTCTTGTTGATCCCGCCGGGGACGGCGCCGGTGCCGTGGATCTTCTTGCCGGCGGTGAACTTGATCACCTCCTGGCCGTAGCGGCGCAGCAGCACGGCCCGGACGGCGAGGTCGGGGAACTTGGCGGCCACGCCCAGCACGTTGCGGATCTGCGGGTCGGCGTCGAAGCCGAACAGCAGGTCCGGGGAGGCAAGGTGGAAGAAGTGCAGGGCGTGGGACTGCAGGGTCTGCCCGTAGTGCATCAGCCGGCGCATCTTCTCGCCGACGGGGGTGAGTTGGTCGGCGTCGACGCCGATCACCATGTCCATCGCCTTGGCGGCGCAGAGGTGATGGCTGACGGGGCAGATCCCGCACAGACGCTGCACGAGCACCGGGGTTTCCCAGTACGGGCGTCCCTGCACGAACCGCTCGAAACCGCGGAACTCCACGATGTGGAGCCGGGCCTGCTTGACCTTGTTCTGCGCGTCGAGCAGCAGGCTGACCTTGCCGTGCCCTTCGACCCGCGTCACGGGCTCGATGATGATGCGCTTGAGTTCGGTCGTCGTCGTCATCGTCACGGCCGCTTCTCCTTTCCGCTCAATCGTAGCGGAGCAGCCCATACTTGAGATCGATGGGCTTGTTGTTGAGCAGCGCCACGAGCACCTCCCAGATGGCGTCCGCCGGCGGCGGGCAGCCGGGAAGATGCAGGTCGATCTTGACGACCTCGTGGAGCGGGTAGACCTTGTTGAGCAGCAGCGGGATCTCGGGGTCGTTGGGGATCTGCTTGGTCGGGTTGTGGACGGTCGGGCCGTTGAGGTACGCCTCGGCCAGGCATTCCTCGAGCGGCACGTGGTTGCGCATGGCGGGCAGACCGCCCATCGTGGCGCAGTCGCCGAGCGAGATCAGCACGTCGCAGTTCTTGCGGAAGTCCTGCAGGACGTGAACGTTCTCGTCGTTCGCGCAACCGCCCTCGATCAGGCCCACCAGGCAGCGCTCGGAGAACTTCTTGATGTCGTTGATCGGGGACTTGTGGAACTCCACCAGCTCGGCCAGCTTCAGGATGCGCTCGTCGATGTCGAGGATCGACATGTGGCAGCCGAAGCAGCCGGCCAGGGAAGCGGTCGCGACCTTGGGCTTCGCCATCGCTCGCCTCCTCACTTGCCCGACGGGGCCGGGGCCCGCTTGGCCTCGATCTCCGACCCGATCGGCTTGACGTCGTACAGGCGGCGGCCCACCGGGACGGCGTAGCCGACGCGCTTGATCAGGATCGCGCCCACCGGACAGAGCTGGGCGGCCTGGTCCGCGGCGCTGAGGTTGGTGCGGCCGAGGCCGCCGTCGGCGTTGACGGCGACCCGCACGTGATGGCCGCGCTGCACGAACTGGAACACGTTCTTGCCGTCCAGGTCGCGCGAGGCGCGGACGCAGCGGCCGCAGGCGATGCAGCGGTTGTGGTCCACCATCACGTCGGGGTGCGTGGCGTCCACGGTCCGTTGCGGGAACATGTAGGGGTACTTGGGGGTCGTCATCCCCATCCGGTACCCCAGCGCCTGCAGCTCGCAGTTGCCGCTCTTCTCGCAGAACATGCAGTAGTGGTTCCCCTCGACGAACAGCATCTCGACGATGTTCTTGCGCCAGGCGCGCAGCTCGGCGGTGTCGTGGTCGACCACCATCCCGGGACCGGCCGGGTGGGTGCAGGCGCTCTGCGGCCGGCCGTTCACCAGCACGGTGCAGACGCGGCAGTGCCCGCCGGGCGCCAGGTCCTTGGCCCAGCACAGCCGCGGGATGTAGATGCCGGCCGCGTCGGCCGCCTCCAGGATCGTCTGGCCCCGCTTCGCCGGAACCTCGACGCCGTCGATCGTGAACGTGAAGTCGCTCATCGTACTTCCTCCTGCCGTCCTAGTGCGCCACGGGCTCGCGCCCCTGCACGCGCACCGCCTCGCTCAGCGCGGCGCGGAGATCGAACGTCGGCTGCCGGCCGTCCTCGCGCGCCGACAGCAGCTTCGCCTCGTAGGCCTTGCGGAAGTTCTGCAGCGTCGTCGCCACGGGGTTGGGCGAGGTCTGCCCGAGGCCGCAGCGGCTGGTCTTCTTGACCGTCGTGCAGAGATCCTCGAGATACATCAGGTCCTCCGGCAGACCCTTGCCGGCACGGATCCGCTCGAGCCGCTCCTGGATCAGCACGTTCCCGATCCGGCACGGCGCACACCACCCGCAGCTCTCCTCGACGAAGAACTCCATGAACGCCGACGCCACCGCGAGGATATCCCGCTGGGGGCCGATCACGATCATCGACCCGCCGGTCGGCAGGTCCTCGAAGCCGAGCTTGCGACCGAACTGGCCGCGGTCGACGCAGGTTCCGGAGGGCCCGCCGACCTGCACCGCCTGCGCGTCGTCGCCGCCCACCTCCCTGAGGAACTCGGTCAAGGTCATGCCGAACGGCAGCTCGTAGACCCCCGGACGTCGGCAGTCGCCGGAGACGCTGAACAGCTTCGTCCCCGAGCTCTGCTCGGAACCGATCTGCGCGAACCAGCCGGCGCCCTTCTCGAGCACGCGCGCGGCGCAGCACAGCGTCTCGACGTTGTTCACGACGGTGGGCAGGTCGAGGTACCCCTTCTCCACCGGGAACGGAGGCCGGTCGCGCGGCGAGCCGCGCAGCCCCTCGCAGGACCGGATCAACGCCGACTCCTCGCCGCAGACGTAGGCCCCCGCGCCGAGCTGCACGCGAATGTCGAAGTCGAAGCCGGACTTGCCCGCCACGCTCTTGCCCAGCAGCTTCTTCGCCCGACGCTGCTCGAGCAGATGATCGAGATACGGTTTCAGGTAGGCGTACTCCCCGCGCAGGTAAAGCAGCCCCTCCGCCGCGCCGATCGCGTACCCCGCCACCGTCATCCCCTCGAACAGCAGACCCGGCACCTCGGTCAGGATCACCCGGTCCTTGAACGTCCCGGGCTCGCCCTCGTCCGCGTTGCAGACCAGGATCTTCCGCTTGCCCGCCGCGTTGCGCGCGAACTCCCATTTCATGCCGGCGGGGAATCCCGCACCGCCACGCCCGCGCAGCCGCGCCGTCTTCACCGACCGGATCACCTCGTTCGGCGAGATCGCGATCGCGTTCTTGATCGATGCACCCGCCTCGAGCGACGCGAAGATCACGTCGCCGCGCTTGCGGATGTTGTTGATCACCATCGAATGGACCAGGTCCAGCGCGTTGTTGCCTTCGCCGAGCGTCTTGACCAGCGTCGTCGCGTCGCCCGACTCGCGCAGGTGCCGCAGGAGCCCCTTGACCTTGTCCGGGGTGATGTAGGTCACCGGCACGTCATCGATCAGCGCCGCCGGGCCCTGGTCGCACAGGCCGATGCACGAGGTCATCTCCAACGTGATCTGACCGTCCGGCGTGGTCCCGCCGACCTTGATCCCCAACTCCTTCTCGAATGCCTCGACGACCTCCTCGGCATGCCGCATCCGCGCCGTCACGCAGTCCGTGATCCGGATCACGTGCCGACCGTTCGGCTTCTCGCTGTAGAAGGCGTAGAACGTCACCACGCCCTCCACCTCCACGCGGTGGCTGTTGACCTCCCGCGCGATGATGTCCATCGCCGCGCCGGAGATGTGGCCGAACCGCGCCTGAACGTCGCGGACGATGTCCATCATCCGGGTTCGGTCCTTGCCGTACCGGGCCGCGACCTCCTTGACCACCTTCTCAAGATCCTCAGCCATGCTCTCCACCACCTTGTCGTCCGGATGCCTTGGCTCTGTCGATCCTCGAATCGAAGAGGGATCCTTCCCACCGATCTGGACCGATGGGATCGCCGTCCCCAAGCCCACACCCGCCTTCCGCCACCCCCCCAAAACGTCACGGTGGAACCGCTAGTCGGCTTCTGACCCCTTGGCAAGAGGATCATGAGCCATTCGTGGCATTTCGCCTCGTTCATGTGGCGTCTTGTCCCGCTTCAGGGCGCGACGATGTCTCAGCGACTGTCCCACCCCCCGGTAGTCGCTCCACGGCCGTCCATGCCCGGAACCCCCGCCTGGGTCGCCACGCCCGTCGAACGTCTCCGGGAACGGCGACGGACCGGGCAGCCCTGCAGGCCGTTCGGTCGTTGCAACCCGGCGCTGCCACCCGCCGTTGACTTGACGATGACAGGCATTCTGCCGAGAATCGCGGGTTCATCGATTCGGGCGGCAGGCCCGTGCCGGCGGAAGGCGATCCGAACCGACCATGCTCGGGGACGCCATGGCGTTGTACGGAATCGGCGCGACGCGCCCGTCGGCGGAGTTGCCATCCGGAGTCGGCCGATGAACCACAGGCTGACGACCGCGGCGAGACGCTTGCGCCTCGTGTGTCCGCGGACCGAGTTGCGGCCGTGCCCGTTGGGGCTGGCGGTTGATGACTGCGACACGCTGCGCGACCGCACGATCTGGCTGGTGCAGGCCCGCTGGTACGTGGTGGCGGCATCGCTGCTGGTTCTCGGTCTGGGGGCCTGGCTCTTCCCGACGGCAGCGAGTTGGAGTGGACTCATGGTGGTCGTGGCGGTGCTGGGCGCCGCCAACGCCGCCTGGGTCTGGCAGGCGCGCGAGCGTGACGAGGCGCTGTGCGACCAGGTGATCAGCTTCGCCTCGAAGCAGATGCTGGCCGACTTCGTGCTGCTCTCGGTGGCGGTGCACTTCACGGGCGGCGTGCGTGGTCCGCTGGTCCCGATGTTCGTGCTCCACGGCGTGTTCTCGGCCGTGCTGCTTCCCAAGCGGCATACCGTGCTGATCATCGGCTCGGCGGCCGTGCTCCTGCTGCTGTCGGCGGGCCTCGAGTACCTGGGCGGCTGGCGGCCGGAGTGGCGCTTCGGCGACCCGGAGGTGGCGCCGGCCTGGGTCGAACGGGTCCTGGAGGTGGCGTTCGTCGCCCTGGCCACCACCGGCGCCACCTGGCTCGGCCTGCAACTGGCGCGGATGGTACGGGAACGGCACCAGCGGATCGCGACCCTGGCGGCGGAGTTGCGGAAGCGGAACGACGAGCTACGGCAGGTGGACGAGCAGCGCCTGCGACTGCTGGGCGTGGCGTCCCACGACCTGCGCAGCCCGTTGGCGGCCATCGAGTCGCGTCTCGACCTGTTCCTCAACGGCTTCGTCGGCCAGACCACCGCCGAGCAGCGCGAGCAACTGCTGAAGGTCAAGCGCCGGTTGCGCGAGCTGCGCTCGTTCATCAACGACCTGCTCGACCTGACCGCCGTCGAGTCGACCGGCGGAACGCCGCCGGAGCCGGACCTGGTCGATGTCGTGGCCCAGGTGCGCGAGGCCGTGCAGGACATGTTGCCGCTGGCCGAGGCCTCCGGCTCGCGCATCGATGTCGCCCTGCCGGACCGCTCCTGGCTGGTCCTGGCGCCGCACGCCCGCCTCGGGCTCGTCTGGACCAACCTGCTGTCCAACGCGATCAAGTACGGCGAGGGCAAGCCCGTGGAAGTGAAGATGTCGGTGCAGGCCGAGAGGGTCCACGTGACGGTCCGCGACCAGGGCCTCGGCATCGCCCCCGAGGACCTCGAGCAGCTGTTCACGGAGTTCTTCCGAGCCCGGGTGGTGCGGGAGTCGGGCATCCCCGGCACCGGCCTCGGACTGGCGATCTCCCGGCGCGTCGTCCGTTCCGTGGGTGGAACGATCGAAGCCCGCTCCGCCCCGGGCCGAGGAACGACGTTCACGGTCACGCTGCCGCTCCAACCGGCGACGACGCCCGCGGCCGGCCCGGACACCGCGTAGGCCTACGGCAGCCCCATCTCCGCGCGCAGCGCGCGGAACTCGGACGTCCGCCTCCCGTCCACGTCCCGCACGACCAGCGGCGGCGGCTCGCGCGTCGCCGTCGCCGCCGATGCGCGCCGCAGCGCGAACACCGCGAACAACGACGGCTTGCCGCGACGCGGCACCACCTCGCGCCAGCTCTCCACGACCAGCCCGGTCTCGTCCGCCGCCGCCCGGACCCGCTCGCGCTGCCGCGCGGCCGCGCAACCGACGAACGGCGCGCCCGGTCCGAGCAGCCCCGCGGCGACCCGCACGTAGTCCTCCACCCCCCCGCGATGCTCGAACCGGCACGGCCCGCACTGCACCCGCGCCGACTCGCTCCCCGTGCCCGGCGGCAGGTACGGCGGCGTGCCGGTCACCAGGTCCTGCGGCCCGAGCCCCGCCGTCGCCGCCGGGTCGCGGAAGTCCGCCTCCCGCACCCGACACCGCGCCTCGACGCCGTTCCAGGCGATCGACCGCCGCGCCAGGCCGACGCTCACCGCCTGCGCCTCGAGTCCCAGCCCCTCGAGCGACGGGAAGCGCCAGGCCAGCAGCAGCAGCACCGTGCCGATGCCGCAGCCGAGGTCCACGTGCCTCGCCGGCGGGGCGTCGACGCTCCGCGCGGCCCACCAGGCGGTGCACAGGTCATCGACCGACCAGCGATGACCATCGACCCGCTGGAGGATCCGCCAGTCGCCCGCCAGGAAGCACAGGTCCTCGCCGGGGCCGGGCCACAACTCGGGGCGGTCGGCGGGCGTGCGCGGCGGCGGTCCCGGGACCCGCCAGCCCGGCGGACGCCGCGCAGGACGCACGATGCCGCCCGTCGGCGGCCTCATCCGGCGCTCCGCGGCCGACGGGCCGTTGCGTCGGCGGGCCGCCGGCTCATCGTCCTCGACCCGGGGCGCCCGGCCGCCGCCGGCGGCTTCCCGCGAGCGGCATCGCCAGCAGCAGCAGCAGGGCTCCGAGCCCCGCGCCGGCGCCCGGCGCCGAACAGCCGCACCCGCCGCCGCCGTCCGCGCCCGGGCCGCCGTCGGAGCCGCCGTCGGCGTCCGCGCCGCCATCGACGTCCACGTCCGCATCGGCCCCGACATCGGTGTCCGCATCGCCGTCGCCGTCCGCGTCGCCGTCCGCCGCGCCCGACACGCACCGCCCCTCGAGGCACCCCTCGCCCGCGCCGCACTCGGATTCCACCACGCACGGCGACGTGATCCGCACCAGGTACGACTGGTCGAGCGCCATGCCGGCGAGGCCGAGGAACCCGCCGGAGGCGTCGAGCGGCGTCGGCGTGCCGAGCGGCGTGCCGTCCTCGTCCGCCGCAGACCACTCGACCTCGTCGGGGTGCGCCCCGAGGACGGCCTGCCACGCGGCGGGCAGCGCGCCCCAGTGGACGTCCACCCGAAAAGCACCCTCGGCATGGCGCGCGACGACGAGCGCCCGGCGCGGGTCGAGCATCCGGAGGTTGACGTCGGCGCGCGCGGAGACCCGCAGCGCGGGCAACCCGTCGCGATCGGCGATGGTGAGCGCGGTCCCGTGCAGGTCGTCCCCGTGCGGCCCGGCGACGAAGGCAATCGCGCCGTCGACGGCCACGTTCTCGATCGTCGTCGTCGCGCCGTCCCGCACCCCGGCGTAGAGGTACTCCGGCGCCCGCACGAAGTCGGTCCGGCGGCCGCCCTGGAGCGCCGACCGGGCGACGAAACCGTCCGGGCCCTCGGCGACGAAGCCGCTCGGCGGCAGCACGACCTCGCCCCCGGCGGTGCTCACGGTCCAGTCGTGCGCCGCACCGTCGTCCCAGGAGATCGTCGGGGCGAAGTGCGTCGAGTCGCAGTAGTTGTCGGCGCGCTGGGCGATGCGGAAGGCGAGCACGTCGCCGACGGCCGCGTCGAGCGACAGGTCGTAGGTCGTGCCGTCCTCGTCGCCGTTCTCGAGCGCGTACGACCAGACCGTCGTTGCGCCGTGGCGGATCTCGACGTCGACGCCGTCGCCGCAGCTCGGGTTGGCGTCGGAAACGCCCCCGGTGACGCGGACGCGGCCGGCCACCGGGCTGGTCCAGCTCCGGACGATCGGCGGCCCGTCGGGGTGCCCGCCGTACTCCCACAGCATGCTGAACGGCCGGGTGCCGTGCCAGCGCCGCGTCGCGGCGTCCCAGGCCATCGGCACCAGCGCCCCGCCGGTCCCCTCCTCGTGGTAGCCGAAGCCGTTCGCCCCCTGCTCGTACGAGTACCCGGACACCGCGCCCACCGTGCGCCGCGCGGCGTCGCGGTTGACACGGACCGTGAGCCCGCCCTCGTACTCGAC
This sequence comes from Deltaproteobacteria bacterium, assembly GCA_016930215.1. GTDB lineage: Bacteria > Myxococcota_A > Polyangia > DRWM01 > JAAZOP01 > JAAZOP01. The sequence continues at coordinate 6,735 of JAFGHH010000157.1, read as the reverse complement.
GGCAATCCGCGCCGCCGCCAGGTCGGTGCCGGCGCGCCATGCCTCGCCCAGCGTCCGGGGCGTGCCGCCGTCGTCGTACGTGATGCGGACCGGAACGGCCTCGGCGTAGCGGGTCTGCAACGCCTGCAGCAGCCGGTACTCGCGGGCGAAGTGCCGGATCAGCGTTGCCGGCGCGGCGCCGCCCAGGCCGTCGCCGAGGAACCCGGCGTGCCCGAACGCGATCTCGCTCGCCCGGTACTGGTCGAGCGCCGCCTCGTCGTAGTCGACGTTCTCCTGGCCCTGGTCGGTGAAGTAGCGCGAGTAGTACCCGAGCCCGTGGTTCATCATCCGCGGCTTGACCACGCGCAGCTCGTACTCGGGCGCCACCGGCGCCGCGTGCCGCCCCTCGATCTGCCGCTCGACCCCGTCCACCGCCCCCGCGTAGTAGCTGTCGAACCGCTCGACCCCCTCGCCCCCCTCGCCGAGCAGCGGTCCGCCGTAGTTGTCGCGGATCCAGTCGTACAGCGCGACGTGGGCGTCGAACGAGGCGCCGAAGGTCGGCGGGTCGGGCGAGGCGGCGTTGAAGTCGATCGCGATGCCGGGCATCCAGCCGGTGTTGACGTCGAGGTACGCGGCGGTGGGGCCGTAGTCGGCGGCGATCGCCGCCGATTCGGCCTGGGCGAAGCCGAGCATCCGGCCGGCCGCGATCCGGAAGGCCTGCTGGCCGGTGGCCTCCTGGTACCAGCCGAGCCGCCGCGCGCCGCTCGAGTCGAGCGCGATGGCGGTCGCGTCGAACAGCGGGCTCGGATGGTCCGGCGGGTCGTCGGGGTACAGGTCGGTGTAGTTCTCGTGCAACGCCAGCAGCATCCCGGCGTCGCGCGCCGCGGCGGCGAACGCCGCCAGCTCCGCGCCCGTGCCCCACGCCGGATTGGCCGGATGATGGTCCGGCAGCCCCTCGTCGTAGCCCCAGCGCTGCCAGACGTGGAAGATGATCGCCAGCTCCCGCAGCCCGTACTCGACCATCCGCCGCACCATCGCCGCGCCGTCGCGATAGGCGCTGGCCCCCTGCCCCGGGTGGCCCCAGCCCGGCCCGAGGATCGAATACGCCCCGCCGCCCTCCCAGCGCGACTCGGCGGCGTTCCAGGTCATATCGAGGAGCGTCTCGCCGAGCAGCTCGAGGTAGTAGAACCCGCGATCGCCCTGGGTCGAGGAGAAGTCGGTCTGCGAGTCGAAGGTCTCGCCGCCCGCGGTGACGACGGTCAGCCGAAGCTGCGTGCCGTCGCAGCTGTTGCCGCCGGCGCGCAGCAGGTCGACCCGCACCTCGGTCCCCTCCGCCAGGGCGAGGTCGGTCTCCCAGGTCCGCGGCGTCGTCGCCTCGGGCGGGACGACGAGCCGCTCGAGCAGCTCCACCGGCACCGGTCCGCGACGGATCGCGAGCGCCACGCCGTCGCCGCATCCGCCGCCCGAGGCCGCGTAGCGCAGCGTGACGTGCGCCGTGCCGAGCGCCGAGGCCGGCGCGCGCCACAGCAGCGTCACCCCCTCGTCGCCGCCGAACGAGCCCTGCAGGCCCCACACATCGAGCACCAGCCGGCGGCCGAGGTCGGCGCGCCAGGTCGACGGGCCGCGCGACGGCTCCGGGAACACGTCCTCCAGCCGCTCGCTCACCGTGACCCACGCCGTCTCGACGAGCGGCGCCGCGGCGCCGGCGGTGTCGAGGTCCGAGCGGGTCGCGGCGTGGGCGTAGACCGACGAGGCGTCCCGCGGTCCCAGCCACGCCGTGACCGACGAGGCGCTCGAGGTCGTGCGGTCGACGAACGCGGTGAAATACGTCCCGTCCGGCAGCACGCCGATCGGCTCGGGGAGGAACGGCAGCGTCCGGACGACCGCGCCGGGGGTCGCCTCGGTGGCCCCGAGCATCACGCCGGCGTAGCCGTCGAGCCCCGCCGTGGAGTCCGAGGCGAGCTCGAGCGCCAGCGAGATGCCCTGCAGCCGGAACCGGAAGGTCTTCTGCAGGTCGTGGGCGCCGGGCGACTCGGCGTAGCGCAGCAGCACCGCGTCGCCGTCGAGGCGGTGCTCGGTCAGGGTCGTGGTGCCGTGGGCGGCCAGCTCCGCCGGCTCGCGGAGCGTGCCGGCGGCGTCGCGGTAGCGCGTGCCGCCCTGCGAGACGACGACCACCGGGGCGCGGCTGCCGACGGTCGCCGTGATGCGCAGCAGGCCGGCCGCGACGTCGGGGTGCGCGACGGGGATCGAGTACACCACGGGCGGCGTGGACTCCGCCCGCAGGTGGTAGGTCTGCGTGGCCGCCTCGAAGGTAACGCTCGCCGCGGCGGCGACCCGCGCGCCGCTCGGGGTCAGCTCCGCGGCGGCCGGGACGGCCGCGAGGAGCGCGAGCGCGCCGGCAACGAACGCCGCCGCGGGACGAAAACGACTCGTCGTGCCTTTCACGCTTCACCTCCCGGGCAGGGCCGCGTCCGGCACGTCCGTCGGCTCCGCCTCGCGCTCGACGCACCCCTCCGGTCCCTCCTCGACGACGAGCGCCTCGAGCTCCGCGCGCCGCTCGGCAAGCCACTCCGCGCCGCGGGTCGAGATCCACTGCGGGGTGAGCGCCTGCCGCAGGTCGTCCCGCACGACGCTCGCCTGCTCGGCGGTGCAGCCGCCGTCCCCGAAGCGTCGCCGGCACTCGGCGACGACGTCCTCGTGGCGCGGCCATCCTTCGCCGACCATCACTCCGACGAGCAGCGAGAAGCGCAGCAGGTCGGCGGCGACCACCTCCCGGAGCTCGGCGGGGGTGAGCCCGCGGTCGCGCGCCGCCGTCAGGAACTGCTCGACGGTGCGCCCGCCCTGCGCGGCGAGTCGCAGCAGGGCGAGCCCGACCTCGGTCTCCTCGACGTGCAGCCCCAGCCGCGCGGCGACGCGGGCAACCACCGCGCGGTTCAGCAGGTCGTTGCGGGCCGCGTCGAACCCGCGGGGGGCCGTCGGACCGCCGCCGGGCGGGCCCGCCAACGGCTCGGCGGCCAGCGCGACGCGCTGCCAGCGCCGGACGTCGCCGGCGGTGATCGCGGTGCAGCCGAACCGCGCGACGACGGCGTCGTCGGGGAGCGCGGACGGATCCTCGGGCGAGACCGCGACGGGAGCCGAGGCCGGACCGCAGGCGAGCAGCGCGGCGGCGGCCAGCACCCCGAGCGGCGCCGCCGCGCCGGATCGCGCCGTCGCCGGTGCTCCCGCGCACGTGGTCGTAGCGCCTCCCGCTCGCACCTCGCGTTCCACCACCGTCCTCCCGCGCCGCGCGCCGGTCCAGGCTACGGCGAGCCGGGGGCGATGGCAATCGCCTCCGCTTTGACACCCCGCGACCGGCAAGGCAGATCCCCCCCATGACGACTTCCACCCGCCTTGCTTCGCTCGCCGGCGCTGCGGGAGGAGACGCCGCCGACGCGACCCGCGGCGAACGCGGTCTGGACCGCCGGGTTCTGGCAGTGGGACGAGAGCTCGTGGGTCTGGGTCAAGGGGAGCCGGCAGCTCCCGCCGCAGCCCGCGGCGACCTCGCGCCCCGCCGAGTGGCGGATCGAGGCTTCGGGCGCGGTGTTCGTTCCCGGCGGCTGGAGCCTGCGCCTCGGTCCGTGACCGTCAGCGCCGCTTGTCGTAGGTGCAGGGGTTCTCGCACTGGACGGGGATCGGCGCCGGGCCCATGTACTCGCAGTCGCAGCACGCCTCCTCGGCCGTCGGGCAGGTGTCGTCGCTGTCGCAGTCGTAGCGGCAGCCGGGCGGGTAGACCGGCGGCGGGCCGTAGGCGTTCATCGGACCGCACGGGTCGGGACAGTCGGCGGCGTCGGCCGGGACGTCGGCGGCGTCGGCCGGACCCAGCCCGGCGTCGCCGGGCACGCCGTACATCGGGATCGGCACGCCGTAGTCGCTGACGGCGCACGGGTCGGGACAGCCGGGCGGGATCGGCATCGGCCCCATGTAGTCGCAGTCGCAGCACGCCTCCTCGTAGGTCGGACAGTGGACGTCGCCGGCATCGATGGGCGCCGGGCCGTAGAAGAACATCCCCTCGCCCGGCCCGTCCGGCACCACCACGTCTTCCCGCGGCGTCGCCGCGTCCTCCGGCGGCTCGATGACGTCCGCCGGGGCCGACGTCGCGTCGAGCTCGGCGTCCGGACCCTCGTACCAGTCGTGGTACGACTCGTAGCAGCCGGAGAGGCCGAGGGTGGCGACGATCGCGGCCGGCGCGAGTCCCTCGACGAACCAGCGCCGCGGCCCCTTGCGCGCCCGCGACGCCTCGACGGAGACGCGGTAGTAGCAGAAGCGGTTCTCGTACAGCGTGCCGCCGTGGGCCAGCGCGGTCCAGTGGCAGCCGGCGCGGCAGATCGCGGCGTAGGGGCAGGTGCGGCAGAAGCCGGTGAGGCGCGCCGGGTCGAAGCAGCGGTTGTAGGCGAACCCGCCGGGCCGGAACCAGATGTCGGCCAGCGCCGCCGCCCGCACGTTCCCCTCGATGAACTCGTCGGTGCCGTGGCGCGCCGACGGCAGCGCCAGGCACCCCTTGATGTTGCCGGCACTCTCGATGCCGATCGCGCGGCAGCCGGCGTAGCAGCCGGTCCAGAACCCCAGGTCCTTGCGCCACGACCCGCGCAACGCCTGCTCGTAGGGGCCGAAGTAGCCGATGCTGTCCGACGCCTCGACGTAGGGCAGCCCCCGCTGCTTGAGCTCCACCAGCTTCGGCACGAGCCGCAGCAGGTCGCGCGGGTCGAGGATCATCTCCCGGTGGTGCGCCGCCTCGCCCGCCGGGTTGCAGAGCTGCAGCTTCCACGAGCGGACGCCGAGCGCCCCGAGGCACTGGTGCAGCTCGTCGAGCTGGTCGATGTTGTGGCGGTGGACGTGGGTCGCGGCGCAGGTCGGCAGCCCCGCCGCCGCCGCGGTCTCGAAGGCGGCGACGACGCGCGCGTAGCCGCCCCGGCGGCCGCGCATCCGGTCGTGGGTCCCCGCCAGACCGTCGACGCTGAACGTCACGGCGGCCACCCCGGACTCGACGGCCCGCCGGGCCGCCTGTCGGTCGAACGCCAGGCCGTTGGAGATCATCCCGACCTGGACCCCGGCCCCGACGAGCCGCGCGGCCAGCTCGGGCCAGTCGCGCCGCAACAGCGGCTCGCCGCCCGACAGCGTGACGTGCTCGCAGCCGAGCGCGGCGAGCTCGTCGATGACGCCGAACGCCTCGGCCGTCGTCAGCTCGTCGTCCCGCGGGCGGCCGGCGTGGGAGCCGCAGTGGCGGCAGGCGGCGTTGCAGGCCAGCGTCAGCTCCCAGACGCAGGTGCGCGGCTTGTAGCCCAGCTTCTCGATGTACTGTCGCATGGTCGGACACTCCTCCGGGGGCGAAGCGTCTGCAAGTCGCTTGCCGACCGGAACGCGAGCGCCGATGCCTCCGAAGTACTTGGAATCACGATGGTATCAACCCGGGCGGCCGGCGGCGGCACGGCGCGGTACGGCACAGCGCGGCACAGCGGCGAGCCGAGACGACCCGGCGGAACGGGACCGACGCGGAAGCGGGTCGGCCGGTCGGGTGGGGCAGGCTGCCACGGCCCGGACCCGGCTCGGGCGAACCGCGCGGCCGAGGGGTGAGGTTCCCCGTTGACAAGCCGGCGCCGGGGTGGCAAACGTCCGGTTGCTGAATCGCGGTTCATGAACCGTGGGGCCGGGAGGAGCGGGCGGACTCGATGCGACTGGTCGACCGGGCGAAGAAGCGGCAGCGAATCCTGAAGGCGGCGGTCCGGGTGTTCGCGCGGCACGGGTTCTACGTCGCGCGGGTGTCGCAGATCGCCCGGGCGGCCGGCGTGGCCGACGGGACGATCTACCTCTACTTCCACAACAAGGACGACATCCTGATCTCGATCTTCGAGGATCGGATCGACGCGCTGTGCGCGCTGGTCGAGAAGGAAACCGCCGGCCTCGCCGACCCCGCGCGGAGCCTGCGGAAGATCGTCGACCTGCAGCTCGGCACGGTCCGCAAGCACCGGGACCTGGCCGAGGTGATGTCGATCAACCTGCGGCAGTCGAACCGGTTCCTCAAGCAGTTCGCCGCGCCGAAGTTCAACCGGTATCTCGACCTGATCGCCGGCATCGTCGCCGAGGGCCAGCGGCAGGGCGTGTTCCGCGACGACGTGTCGCCGCGGGTCTTCGCCTGCGCGATGTTCGGGGCGCTCGACGGCTTGACCTTGACCTGGGTCATCGGTAAGAGCGCTCCGGAGCGGTTGGCACGGGCGGCCGAGGGAGCCGCCACGATCCTGATCGAGGGAATTCGCAAGCGTCCGGCGCCGGGACCGCGCCGGGAGAGGAAAGGAGGAAGGACGTGAAGATCCTGGTGCCCCTCAAGCGGGTCGCGGACCCGGACAACGCGAACAAGGTGAAGATCTCGCCCGACGGCAAGAAGGTGACGTCGGAGGGGTTGGAGTGGAAGCTCAACCCGTTCGACGAGTACGCCGTGGAGGCCGCGCTGCGCATCACCGAGAACAAGACCAACAACGCCCGGCTGGGCGAGGTGGTCGTGGTGTGCGTCGGGCCGGCCGAGGCCAAGCAGCAGGTGACCCAGGCGCTGGCGATGGGCGCGGACCGCGGCATCCTGATCGACGCCACCGACGACACGCTCGACGCCAGCGTCGTGGTCGACGTGCTCGAGAAGGTCGTGGCCGAGGAGAAGCCGGACGTGCTGCTGGCGGGAAAGCAGGTCGTGGACGGCGACTCCAACCAGGTCGCCCAGATGCTCGCCGT
>JAFGHH010000156.1 GCA_016930215.1 Deltaproteobacteria bacterium | reverse complement strand
GACGCCGACGGGGACCTCGACGCCGACGGCACCGGCGCGGACGGCGACGGGGACCTCGACGCCGACGGCACCGGCGCGGACGGCGACGGGGACCTCGACGCCGACGGCACCGGCGCGGACGCCGACGCCGACGGCGCCGGTGACGGCGAGGACGGCCTCGACGCCGGGGTGGATACCTGCGCGCCGGCCGGCTCCGACGGGCCACGGGGCGGCGGCGAGCCGACCTGCCTGTTCCACCCGCCGCCCGGGGAGTTCAACCCGGTCCTCAAGTGCGCCTGGCGCGGCAGCACCTACCAGCCCGAACGCAACGACGTCGTGATGACCCCGGTGGTGGCGAACCTGACCGACGACAACGGCGACGGCTGCATCAACACCTACGACATGCCGGACATCGCCTTCCTGTCGTACGACCTCGAGGGGGCCGGGTGCTGCAACCAGCCGGGGACGTTGCGGGTGGTCTCGGGCGAGTGCCTGCCGGACGGGACGATGTTCGAGCACTTCAGCGTCTCCGCGCCCGTGATGAGCAACTCGGCGGGCCTGGCGGTGGGCGACATCGATGGCGACGGGCTGCCCGAGATCGTGGCGATGCAGCGCACGACCGGGACGGTGGCCTTCGAACACGACGGGACGCTCAAGTGGACCAACCCCGACCCGCAGGGGGCCGACGCGGACGGCGGCGGACGCGACCCGTACCCCTCGCTCGCCGACCTCGACGCGGACGGCATCGGCGAGGTGATCGTCGGGCGGGTGGTGATCGACGGCGCGACCGGGCGCACCAGGTGGCGCGGGACCGCCGGCATCGGCCGCAACTCGTTCCTGGGCCTGATGAGCACGGTCGCGGACATCGACCTCGACGGACGGCCGGAGGTGATCGCCGGGGCCACGGCCTACCGCGCCGACGGGCGCGTGCTGTGGCGGTACGACTACGGCGACGGCGGGGCGAACGACGGGTTCGCGGCGGTTGCGGACTTCGACGACGACCCCGAAGCGGAGATCGCGATCATCCGCGCCGCGAGCATCGGCTCGTCCGGCTCGCTGTACCTGCTGGACCACGAGGGTGCGCTGCTGCACCGCATCCCGATCCCGTGGGACTCCTCGGCCTGCGCCAACAACGAGGGCGGGCCGCCGACGATCGCCGACTTCGACGGCGACGGCCGGCCCGAGGTCGGCGTCGCCGCCTCGACCCGCTACGCCGTGCTCGACCTGGACTGCCTCGGCGACCCCGTCCCCGCCGGCTGCGCCGCCCACGGCGTGCTGTGGGCCGTGCCCAACAACGACTGCAGCTCGCGCACCACCGGCTCCTCCGTCTTCGACTTCGACGGCGACGGGGCGTCCGAGGTGGTCTACAACGACGAACGGTACTTCCGGATCTTCCGCGGCTCGGACGGCACCGAGCTGGTGAGCATCCGCAACTGCTCGCACACCCGCGTGGAGTACCCGGTGATCGCCGACGTCGACAACGACGGCAACGCCGAGATCGTGTTCGTCGAGAACAGCCACAGTTGCGCGGGGGAGGACGTCGCCGGGATCCAGGTCTGGGGCGACGCCGGGGACCGCTGGGTGCCGACGCGGCGGATCTGGAACCAGCACACCTACCACATCACGAACATCGAAGAGGACGGACGGCTGCCGGTGCGCGAGCGGAACAACTGGCAGGTCGAGGGCTTCAACAACTTCCGGCAGAACCTGCCGGACTTCAGCCCGTTCGCAGCTCCGGATCTGACCGTCGAATCGGTGCGCGGCGACCAGTCGAGCTGCCCCGAAGCGCTGCTGGTGTACGCGCGCGTCTGCAACCGGGGCGACGTGCGCGTCGGCTCCGGCGTGCGCGTGCGGTTCTATGTCGGGGAGCCGTCGGCGGCGACGGAGCTGGATTGCGGCGGGCCGGTGTCCACCACCGGCGTGCTCTATCCGGACCGCTGCGAGACGGTCATGTGCCGGTGGCCGGGAGCACCCATCGAACCCGACTCGGCCCGGATCACGGTCTGTGTGGACGACGACGACGGCGACTGCACGGGCGTAGGAGCGAACAACGAATGCAACGAGGACAACAACTCGCTCGTCTCTCCGGACTTGTTCTGCTCGCCGCTGGGCTGAGCGGCCGCCCCGCGGCGGCGGACACGGTCTTCGACTTCGAGGCGCCCGGCCCGGAGCAGGCCGGGACGTACCTCGCCGCGGACGGCGCCGTCCTGGCCGACGGCGTTGCCCGACTCGTCCTCGTCGGGTCGCCCGAGTGGGCGGCGCCCGGCGCGCGGCGGCGGCTCGAGCTGCGGGTGGCGGCCGACCTGCCGCGCACCGCCTACCCCGTCCGCCTGGACCTCGCCGCGGCCCCCGACGAGCTGTTCCTTACGGCCCGCGGGGACGGGCTCGACCTGCGGATCTTCGAGACCGACGGGACCGAGCTGGCGGTGTGGCTCGAACGCTACGACTGGATCGCCGCCGAGGGCGCGCTGTGGTTCCGGCCGGCCGCGCTGGCCGGCGGCACGAACGGCTTCCACCTCTACTTCGGCGAGCCGGAACACGCCCTGCCCGACGACTTCGGCGAGCTGTTCCGCCACACGGCGCCGACGCCCGCGCTGTGGGTGATCGACGACCTGACGCCCACCGCGCCGCTCGCCGTCGCCGCCCTCGAGGACGCCACGCGCGTCACCGCGGGCACGGTCGATGCGACCCTGGCCGCGGGCGAGGTGCTGACGCTGGCCGCGGGCGAGCCGGCCGTGGGCGGCTCGATCGGCGTCGGCGGTCCCGTCGGCGCCGCGGCGACCTGCGACGGCGGAGACGCCCCGGCCCCCGCGGCGATCGCCGCCGTCACCCTGGCCGGCATCGCCCCGCGCTACCTCGACGTCTTCTGCCTCGCCGCCCCGTTCCGCGACGCCGAGGTCGAGATCCGCGACGGCATCACCCCGCTCACCACCGTCTCGCTCCCGGCCGGCGGCACCCAGTGCATCCAGGCCGACGTGGCGACCACGAACGCCGCCGTGCTCGTGGCCGACGCGCCGATCCTGGCCTACCACTACGCGCTCAACCCGCCCGCCACGACGGCCTACGACGGCTACAACCTGCTGCCGCCCGCCACCGAGCTGCTCGGGGGCAACACCGGCACCGGCTACGTCGTGGCGCTCGAGGCGACCACGGTCCGCGTCCAGCTCTCCGACGGCACCGTCAGCACCCTGACCCTGGCCGCGGGCGCCGGCGCGGCGCTGCCCGGCAACGGCACCCAGGGCGGCGGCACCGCCGTGCGGCTGACCGCCGACGCACCGCTCGCCGCGGGCGCCTACGGCGACGGGGACGGCGGCGAAGCCGTCCCGTTCTTCCCGCTCGCGCTGCTCGGCCGCCGCTTCGTCGTGCCGCTCGCCGCCCAGTACCTGATGGTGGCCGCCGACCGGCCGGGCACCGAGTGCGTGCTGTACGCGCCGGACGGCACCGAGGTCGACCGCGAGCGGGGCGACACGCTGGCCGCGCCCGTTCCGGCACGCCTGTTCTTCGGCGACGCCGTCTCCGGCGCGCCGATCGCCGCCGGCTCGCAGCTCGTCTGCGACGGGCCCGTGTGGGCGGTGTTCGAGGACGGCGCGACGCAGGACGAGAAGACCCTGTGGCCGGTGCAGCTCTTCCGCCCGGTCGCCTCGCCCGAACCGCTCGCGTCGTACGGGACCCTCGAGGCCCGGCACGCGCCCGGCGTCGGCAGCGTGACCACGCCGGTCTGGACGCCCGCCTGGGGCGTGCACCGGTGGCTCGGCTTCGAGGAGCTGGGCGACACGCGCGTGCCGATCGGCACGACGCTGCGCTACCAGGTCTCGATCGACGGCGGCACGACGTGGCAGGTGCCCGACGTCGGCGGCTGGCGCGCCGCCGCGGCAGGCGAGGGGGCCGAGCCGGGGCCGATCGACGGGGCGATCGGCGAGCTCGGGACCGACGGCGGGATCGCCGTCCGCGCGCTGCTCGGGTCGGACGACGGCGCCGAGGCGCCCGCGCTGGACGACCTGCGCGTGCGGGCCGAGACCGTCGGCGCCCCGGCGGAGCTGCGCGTCGGGACGGTCTCCAGCCCCCAGCGCGTCGGCGTCCCGTTCGTCGCCTCCCTCACGCTGCTCGACGCGGCCGGCGAACCGGTGCCCGCCTTCACCGGCACGGCGACGTTCGAGGCGACCGCCGGCACGGTGACGCCCGCGACGAGCACGCCGTTCCTGAACGGCCTGTCCTCGACCAGCGTCTCGGTCGACCGCGTCGCCGCCGGCGTGCGGCTGGTCGCACGGGTCGGGGACGTCGTGGGCCAGAGCGGCCCGTTCGACGTGGTGACCGGCGACGTGGCCGGGCTGGAGCTGGTCTCCGGCGACGGACAGTTCGGCCCGGCCGGACAGGCGCTGCCGCAGCCGCTGCGCGTGCGCGTGGTCGATCCGGGCGGCAACCCGATCAGCGGCATCGCCGTCGCCTTCGCCGTCACCCGCGGCGGCGGGACGGTGGCACCCTCGAGCGCGCTGTCCGACGGCGAGGGGATCGCCTCGGCGACCTGGACCGTGAACGCCGGCGCCAACCTGGCCGAGGCGAGCCTCTCCGGGCACGACGACCTCGAGCCCGTGGAGTTCGCCGCCCGCGGCGACACCGACGGACCGCCGGACGGCGGCGAGGACGACGGCTGCGGCTGCCGGACGACAACCTCGTCGGGCTCCGGCGCCCTGCCCCTGCTCGGCCTGTTCGTCGCGCTGCTCCTCCGCCGCCCCCGCGGGTCGTCCGGCTGACCTCCCCTACGACCCGCCGACGCGGTTCGAGAGCACCAGGAACAGGAACGCGAGGAGGACGGCGACCGAGAGGCCGGCGACGACGGCCAGCGGCGCGAGCGCCCGTGGTCCGGCGCGGCGGCCGAGGGCCGGGGAGAGCAGGAACGCCGCGACCGTCGCCACCGCCGTCAGCACCCGCATCGTCCAGGTGAACGCCGCGCCCTCCAGCCATTCGGTGCGCTCGAGGAGCCACGAGGCGCCGAGGGCCAGGACGAAGGTCCAGAAGGTGGCGAGGCCGACGACGAGGCGGCCGGCCCAGACGGCGGCGTCCGCGTCCCTCGATGCGGGCCCGCTCATGGCGTCGGGTCCTCGCCGCGCTCCCACGGCGTGAGCCCGGCGGCAATCGCCTTTCGCACGTCCGACATCAGCTCGTCCCGCCGCTCGGGACCGTACCGCGCGACGTCGATCGGCTCGTGGATCGCGATCCGAATGCGCCCCGGGAGCAGCTGCAACGTGCGGCCGGGGAGCACGTGCCGCGAGCCGGAGATCGACACCGGGAGGATCGGCAGGCCCAGGTCGAGGGCCATCATGAAGCCGCCCTTCTTGAACTCGCGCAGCCGGCCGTCGCGGCTGCGCGTGCCTTCCGGGAAGAACATCACGGAGATGCCGCCGTCGAGCAGCGGGCGGGCGCGCCGCAGGCTCTCGATCGATCTCTCGCGGCTGGAACGGTCGATGAAGATGTGCCCGCCCGCGGCGCAGTACCAGCCGAGCCCCGGGACCCGGCGCAGCTCCTCCTTGATCACCCAGCGGAACTGGCGGCCCCAGTGGCCGTAGAACGCCAGGATGTCGAAGTGGCTCTGGTGGTTGCTGAGGATGATGTACGAACGGCCCCGCGCCGCGTGCTCCCGGCCATCGACCGTCACCCAGGTCGGGTTGACCCGGCAGAGCACCCAGGCCCAGACGGTGCCGAAGTGGAAGGCGACACGCGGGGCGAACCGCGCGACGACCATCGCGAGACAACCCATCACGATCGTCGTGACGGCGAGGAACGGAATGAACACCAGCCAGGTGTAGGGGAAGTAGACCCAACGCAGGACCCGACGGCGGCGCTCCCCGGGCTCCTCGACACCGCGGCCCGGGCGCGACGGACGGGAGGTCCGGGCGTCGCTCGGGCCGCGGCTCGCGGTCGGCGGGTCGCTACCGTCGTGCACGCCGCCGCCCCTCCTCGTGGAGCCACGGGTTGAGCGACCCGGCGATGTCGCCGAAGCGCGTCTTCTTGGCCTTCGCCTTCTTCTTCATCAATGCGGCGTGCTCCCGGTCGTCGACGAAGGCGACGATGCGCGAGATGCACGACTCGCCGTCGACCAGCCGCCAGGGGAAGCAGCCGATCACGGCGCGGCGGTTGAGCAGCAGGTCGATGTCCCCGCCGAGGCACTCGGCATGGACGATCCCGTGGTTGAACATCTCGAGGTGCATCAGCTGGTACTTGGAGTCGTCGAAGAACTGCTCGAGCGACCGGCGGTAGCGCCGCTGGAAGTGCGCCTCGGCCTCCTTGGTCTGGCGCGGCATCCACTGGCGGATGATCGTGTTCATCGGGTGGTCGGCCGAGCCGCAATCGACGCCGATCCAACGGAGCTGCTTGCGCCGGCACCACAGCGCGAACTCGCGGTCCGGTCCGGGGTGCTTGACCATGTACCGCACCTCGTCCGCCGCCGGCTGGTCCCAGCCGTAGTGGTGGTACCCCGTGTGCAGGATCAGGATGTCGCCCTTCTTCACGTGCACCCGCTCCTCGACCATCTTCGACGTGTAGACGTCGTAGTCGCCGGCGGCGTCGGAGAGGTCGACCACCACGCCCTCGTGCATCAAATAGTCGAGCGGCAGGCCGGCGATGTCGCGGCCGGGGGTGTGGAAGTGGATCTCGCCGTCCAGGTGCGTGCCGACGTGGTTGGAGTGGGTGAGCAGCTGGCCGTTGGCGCCGTTCGGCGCCAGCCGCTTGAAATACTTCATCTGCAGCGGCTCGTACGTCGGCCAGGCCGGGGTCCCGATGCCCAGGGGAATCGACAGCTCGATCGGCAGCATCCGCTCCTCCTTCACGGTTGGGGGAAGCGCTCGCGCGCGTGCGCGTGGAACGCCTCCAGCGCCTGATGAAAACACGACCACGGCGGCGAGACCAGACCCGCCCCGACCTGGCCGACGCCGGGATCCTTGTGCGCAATGCCGGTGTTGATCACCGGCAACAGGTTCAACTCCTCCACCCGCCGGACATCGATCCCCGTCGGCGTGCCGGCGAAGTCGAGCGCCGGGATGGCCCAGCCGGGGTTGGGGCCGAGCGTGATGCGGCGCATCCGGCGCGTCGCCGCCAGCGCCTCGTCGGCCGAACCGCCGACGAACTGCACGATCGCGGGCGCGGCGGACATCGCGAAGCCGCCGAAGCCGGCGGTCTCGGTGATCGCCGAGTCGCCGATGTCCGGGTTGGCGTCCCGCTCGGTGAAGCCCGGGAAGTACAGCCCGCGCACCGGCTCCGCCGGCCCGACGAACCACTTCCCCGGCAGCGCGGCAAGCTGGATGCCGAAGTCGGTCCCGTTGCGCGCCATCACCGTCACCATCGAGGACAACGCCACCCCCTCCGCGGCCCGCAGCATGCACTTGGCCATCGGCATCGTCAGGTTGAGGAAGAAGTGGTCGTTCGAATCGATGAACGACAGCACCTTCGCGATCGACTCGCGCTCCCGCGGCAGCCGCGCCAGGGCCGGGGCGAGCTGCCGGAACAGCAGCGACGTCCCCGCACGATTGCGATTGTGCCCCTCGTCGCCCATCTGCAGCGCCTGCGCCATCAGCAGCTTCAGGTCGATCGGACCGCGCGCCGCCAACGCCTCGCCCAGCGCCGGGGCCAGCTCCGCGGCCATCCAGCGCAGCCGCTGCAGCACCTCCGACGCGTACGCGCCGTAGCGCAACACCTTGCCCAGCCCTTCGTTCAGCGTGCAGAACGTCCGATTCCCCCGGCGCGGGCCGTCGGCGCGGTCCTCGAGGATCCATACCGGCATCGATGGCGTGATCAGGCCGGCCATCGGACCTACCGCGTCGTGGTGGTGGCACGGCTCGAAACGCACGCTGCCGGCGGCGGCCAGCGTCTCCGCCTGCTCCGGCGTGCCGGCCAGACCCTCGAGCAGCAGGCCGCCGACCACCGCGCCCCGCAGCGGGCCCGACATCCGCTCCCACGCGATCGGCGGCCCGGCGTGCAGGAACAGGTTGTCCTTCATCCCGGGGACCACCTCGCGCGCCAGGCCGACGCCGACCACGTGCGGCCGGCTCGCCAGCAGCCGCTCGAGCGCCGCGGCGTTGGCCGCGTCGACGGCCGCCCCGAGGGCGCCGCCGGTCAGCCGGCGCAGCATGCGGATACGGTCGAGTTCGCCGCCCGCGGGCGGGGCGAACTCCAGCCGCTCGACCGGCACCCCGGCCGCCTCGGCCCCGCGGATCACCTCGTCGATGCCCGCATGGACCACGTCCAGCGGCCCGCGGAGCAGCGCGTGCGCCTGGTCGGTCGTCATGGCCGGCCTCCTCCCGTCTCCGTGCCCGCGAGCAGCGCGGCGGCCGCCGCGGCCGCACGGGCCCCCGAAGGCTCGACGTGGATCTGCGCCTCGAACAGCATCCCGCGCTGCCGTTCGAGCCCCTGCGGGTCCGCGAGCGTGCCGCAGAGCGAGGCGACGACCACCAGCGGCCTCCCGCCGCGGGCCTGCCGCGCGGCCTGGACCGCCGCGGCCAGCTCGGGGGCCGGGTCGAGGTGCGCGCCGTCGCCGAGCACGACGTCGAGGAGCAGCAGGCCGACCGACGCGTCGGCGCCCACCGCCCGGATCAGCCCGCAGCGCACCGTCTGGTCCACCATCGGATGCGGGCGGCCGACGGTGTAGACGTCGTCGCCGACGTCGACCATCAGGTGGTCCGCGCCGGGGAGCGCGCGACCGGGCTTCAGCTCCTCCGTCGGGACCTCGACCGCCACGCCGGCCTGCTCGAACAACAGCCGCGCCTCGGCGGCCAGCGAGCCGCCGCCGAACAGGCCGACGGCGCGGCCACGGACCGGGCCGTGGCGGTCGAGAAGCGTCTTCGCGGCGTCGACGGCCGGCCCGGCGAGGTCGAGCGGCGCGGGGGTCTTGCCGCGGGCGAGCGCCACGGCCCAGGCGGCAGCCTCGTCGAGCGACCCGGCGTAGTGCACGCCGTCGCGGGCGCCGGAGTCCTTCGCGCCGAGCCACCGGACGACGACCGGTTTCCCCAGGCCCCGCAGCACCTCGTGGAGCCGCGCGGCGACCTCGTCGGCCGGATGCTTCGCGGCCACGGCCAGCACCTTCGTTCCCGGGTCGACGGCGAGCAGCCGCGCACCCTGCTCGGTCATCGCACCGCCGACGGCCGCGGACAGGTCGCGGCCGCCGGTGCCGATCGCCTGCGAGATCCCCTCGCCCGCGGCGGCGGCAAGGCACGAGATCTCCTGCACGCCCGTGCCGGAGGCGCCGACGATCCCGAGCGACCCGCGCGGCACCCGGTTGGCGAACCCGAGCCCGGTGCCGGCGACGATCGCGGTGCCGCAGTCGGGGCCCATCACCAGCAGGCCCAGCTTCGCGGCGCGCCGCTTGAGCGCCACCTCGTCCTCCAGCGGCACGTTGTCGGAGAACAGGAAGACGTGGCGGCCGGCGTCGAGCGCCTGGTGCGCGAGGAAGGCGGCGTACGGCCCGGGGACGGCGATCGATGCCAGGTTGAGCGACGGGCGCTCGGCGACCGCCTCGCGCACCGAGCCGGGTCGCGTGCGGGCGGCCGCGCCCGCGGCGACAGGGGCGCGCTCGAGCAGCTCCAACGCCTCGCGCTCGGCGGCGTCGAGCTGACCGGCGTTCTCCGCGCGCAGGGCGACGACGATGTCCATCGGTCCGGCGTCGGCGAAGGCCTCCGGCGCGAAGCCGGCGTCCTCGAGCAGCCGGCGGTTCATCTCGGTGGCCATCAGCACGACCGCCTCGGCGAGGCCCGGGAGGGCGGCGACCCGGCGTCCGATGCGCATCAGGAACGCCGAATCGCGGTACGTGTTCTTGCGGACCAGGGTTCGTTCGGCCATGCCTCGCCTCCGCCCGGCCCGTGCCGGACCCCGTCGCCCGGGGGCCCGAGCCTAGCGGTGTCGGTGGTGCCGCGCAACCGGGCCCCGCCGCGGTCCGCCGGGACCGGACGAACTCGTTACGATCACGGTGGATTTGCGGGGCGTCCCGGCCTAGAGTAAGAAGCCCGGCCGGGGGGACAATGGATGGTACGGCCGCTGGAAGGAGGGCCTCCAATGCGAAGACACATCCCAAACCGACGATTGCTCGTCCCGTCCGCGTTGCTGTTCGCCGCCCTGGCGTTCGCCTCCGCGGAACCCGCCCGAGCCTCCGACATCGGCTCCGGCCGCCCGTTCGGCCTCGGGATCATCCTCGGAGACCCCACCGGCATCTCGGGCAAGTGGTACATCGCCTCCGAACACGCGATCGACTTCGCGATCGGCGCCGGCTGGATGGGCGGGCACTCGCTGCACGTCCACGCCGACTACCTGTTCCACGTCATGCTGACGAACCACGCGGCGTTCGACCTGCCGCTGTACATCGGGGTGGGACCGACGTTCGCGTTCTGGTACGGGCCGTACCACGACCGCTACTGGGGGACGTCGGACTACTGGGGCGACAGCCGGTTCGGCCTCGGCGTCCGCGTCCCGTTCGGCATCTCGTTCCAGTTCAACGCCGTGCCGCTCGACCTGTTCCTCGAGATCGCTCCCGCGCTCGGCCTGCTGCCGGGGATCGGCTTCTTCGTCGAAGGCGGCCTCGGCCTCCGCTACTGGTTCTAGCCGGGCCCCGGTCACGCCGCGCGCCGGGCGCTACGGGCAGGAGAAACGCAGGAAGTCCGTCTGGAAGTAGTAGACCCGCGTCCCGGTCGGGTCGGTCTCCTCCTCCCAGGCCACGGCGTAGCCGGTGCCGTCGAAGACCAGGTCGGGGTTCCACGAGTGCCCGGCGGTGTCGGTCAGCCGGGAGTCGTCGGCGAGCCGCGTGCCGTCGTCGGCGAAGCGGGCCGCGTAGATCTCGTCGTTGCCGTCGCGGTCGTCCCGCCAGGCCACCGTCCAGGCCGTGCCGTCGTGCACCAGGCTGGGATTCGTCGAGACGCCCTGGTCCGCGGTGATGCGGACCGGCGCGCCGACCGTGCCGTCCGCGGCGACCACGACGAAGTAGATCTCGCGGTTGCCGTCCCGCTCGTCCTCCCACGCAATGCCCCAGGCGCTGCCGGACCAGGCGATGGAGGGCGCGGCCGAGGCGTCCGGGTCGGTGGTGACGCGGACCGGCGCGCCGACCAGCGTGCCGGCGGCGGCGAGACGGGCGAAGTAGATCTCGGAGCTGCCGTCGCTCACCTCCTCCCAGGCCAGCCCCCACTGCGAGCCGGACCAGGCCAGCGCCGGCGTGCGGGAGGCGCCGGAGGTGTTCGTCACGCGCGTGCGGGTGCCCACCGCCGTGCCCGCCGTGGAGTAGCGCGCGAAGGCGATCTCGAACGCGCCGGCCCCGCGGTCCGCGTCGTCCTCCCAGGCGATGCCGAACTGCGTGCCGTCGAAGGCGATCGCCGGGTAGCCGGCGAAGGTCGAGGTGCCGGTCACCCGCACGTCGCTGCCGAGCTCCGCGCCGTCGGTGCCGGCGCGGACGAAATAGATCTCGTCGCCCGAGCGGTCGTCGACCGAGTCCTCGTTGGCGATCCCGAACGTGCCGGCACCGAAGGCGACGTCGGGGAAGGTGTTGAACCAGGTGCTGGTCGTCAGCCGGGTCGGAGTGCCGACGGGGACGCCGTCCGCGCCGACCCGCTGCAGGAACAGCTCGTCGCAGCCCTCGCGCCACGGCGCGTACCACTCGCTCCATACCACGCCGTACTGGCTGCCGGTCCAGGCCAGGGCGACGCCGTTGTGCAGGCGGTGCGCGGCGTCGGCCATCAGCGTCCGCGGAGCGCCGATCGGGGTGCAGACGTCGGTTCCCGGGGCGGCGTGGACGGGCGCGGCCGTCGGCAGCGAGAAGCGCCGGCGGAACCACGACTCGCGCAGGTCCCGCGGACGGCCGTCCCAGACCCACTCCACGTCGCGCCCCCGCAGCTCGTTCGGGCTCTGCAGCCACTCCCCGTCGTCCTGCTCGGCGTTGAACAGCGCCGGGCCCCAGGCACTGTCGTCGAACGGGACGTCGCACCACGTGGCCTGCGGGTCCTCCACCTCGCTCGGGTAGTACCGCCACAGCGTCGAGTCCGGCTCGTCCGTGCGCACGCCGTCGCTCTTGAGCTGCCGGCCGTTGACCTCGACGTACATCGCCATCGCCGCCGTGACGCCGACCGTGTCGTACCCGTGCAGGCCGATCACGTGGTCCCCGGACTCCAGGATCAACTCGTAGGTCTCGGCCGTGGAGTGCTCCGCCACGTCGGTCGCGACCATCACGCCGTCGACGCACAGGTCGTACTCGTCGTCCACGGTGACGATGATCGTCGCCCGGAACTCCCGCCGGCCGTCGCAGTCGCAGTCGAGGCCCTCGACGAACTCGGTGGAGCCGGGATGGACCCGCGCGTCGGTGTCGTCGCAGTCCCCTTCCGCCTCCGTCACCGTGTCGCCGTCGTCGTCGGTCTCGTAGCCGTCGGGGCCGGTGTCCTCGGGACCGACGTCCTCCGGGACGTCCTCCGGGACATCCTCCGGCGCATCCGCATCGGCGTCGGCACCCGCCTCCGCCTCCGCCTCCGCCTCCACCTCGCCCGGCACGTCGCCGTCGCCGTCGCTCTCGACCGGCACGTCCCCGGTGTCGATCCGGCCGTCGTCGCCGCCTCCCGCGTCGTCGGTCTCGGTGCCGCTCTCCGCACAGGCGGACAGCATCACCAGCGCCACGAACAGGCCGAGCATCCTCATCGCGTCCTCCCTCTCCGAACCCCGGTCTGCGGCGTTTCACCCCGGCGACGGGGCGGCGCCCTGGGCGGGTTCGGTCCCTGCGAACGACAAGCCTACGCGGCCGGGCCGGATCCGGCAACCCGCGGCGTCCGCGCGCTTCCGGCCGGGCGTCAGCCTCGACGGCGGCGCAGGATCGGGACGGCGAGGGCGAGGAGGGCGAGGCCGGTCGCGACGGGCGGCAGGCCGCGGCGCCCGAGCGCGCAGTCGCAGCCGTCGCCGCCGGGGTCCGTCACGCCCGGGGTGTCGGTGCCGGCGTCGGACGGCCCGTCCGGGCAGTCCGGGTCCATCGCGCGCGTGCACCCGGCGGGACAGCAGCCGTCGCCGCCGGTGCAGATCAGGATCGGGGTGTTCCGGCAGGCGACGTCGCAGGTGTCGGGGCTGCCGGTGAGCACGTCGAGCGTGCAGACGTCGCCGTCGTCGCACGAGGTCGGACAGTCGCCGTCGCAGGTCTCGCCGGCGTCGAGGACGCCGTTGCCGCAGGTCGCGGGACCTTCGCAGTCGCCGTCGGTCGCGGCCGTGCACCCGGCGGGACAGCAGCCGTCGCCCGAGTCGCAGGCGGTGATCGGGGGGAAGGTGCAGGCGGCGTTGCACGCGGCGGCGCTGCCGGAAAGCGTGTCGGACGTGCACGGGTCGCCGTCGCTGCACGAGGTCGGACAGTCGCCGTCGCAGGTCTCGCCGGGGTCGAGGACGCCGTTGCCGCAGGTGCGCGTCCCGCGCGCCCAGAGCCGGAAGCTCGTGAAACGCGCGACCGCCTGCTGGTTCGCGTAGTGCGTGCAGCGGTTGGCCAGCGTGAACACCTTCGACGCCGGATCGAACGTGTCGCCGTTGCCGCGGCCGGTGCAGTGCGTGGCGTCGATCCACAGCTCCAGGCCGTCGGCGTCCCAGGTGAGGCGGAAGGTGTGGGTCTCGCCCGCCTGCCACGGCGGGTCGTTGATCGAGTAGTAGCAGCGGAAGTCGCGACCGGTGATGATCACCGCGTCCCAGTTGTCGGCCAGCCCGTCGTCGTCCATCCCGTAGCGGAAGATGTGCCCGTCCCGGTACGCCTCGTCCATCTTCTGCAGGCCGACCCCCTCGTTGGCCTCGGGCTCCAGCCCGCAGAAGTCGAAGATCGAGACTTTGCCGCCCTCCAGCTCGCCGCCGGGCACCGGCAGCAGGCCCGTCACGGAGACCTCCAGCTCGCCGGCCGAGAAATCGTAGCCCGCGTCGAACTCCCAATCGATCCCGCCGCGGTTCGACGGCTGGAACCCGGCCGCCGTGAAGTCGCCCCCGACCACCGTGCCGCCGGAGGCCGTGACGGCCGCCGCCGAGGTCAGGTCGAGGCAGACCACCTCGGTGCCGTCGCACACGAACACCGGCGCCGTCACCGCGATGCGCAGGTTGGTCGAAGGCGCGCCGAACCACTCGACCGCGTCCTGCAGCACCTGCCACTGGAAGTCGTAGGTCCCCTCCACGGCCGGGGCCGTCAGCGTACCGCGGAAGGTGACGCTCGCGCCGGGCGCCACCGAGTCGGTCTCGGCGAGCCAGATGCGGTTGGTGCCCCAGGTCGAGTTGTCGCGCGGGTTCTCCGAGCCCAGGATGTGCCCCACGGCGCGCGTCCAGGTCGTGTCGCCGGTGTTGCGGAAGGTCAGCTCGACCGTCAGCGGCGCCCCGCGCGCGACGGTCGCGGGCACCGTCTGCGAGACGAAGACCGCATCGTTGGCCGCCGTCGCCGTTTCGGGAACCACGGCCGACAGAAGCGCCAAGCACCACACCCCGAGCCCCACCGCATGTCGCTGCTTCATGCGACAAGTAAAGGCCGGGCGGCGGGCCGGGTCAAGTCGCCCCGGAACCCGACCGCGGGGAGCGGGACCGGCGGCGGAGGGCGCGGCCGGCGACGAGGCCG
>JAFGHH010000002.1 GCA_016930215.1 Deltaproteobacteria bacterium | reverse complement strand
GTCGACACCGGCATCGCCATACAGCCAGTCGTTGCCGATGCCTCCTCGGATCGTGTCACCTCCCGCCCCGCCGTGGATCTCGTCGACGCCGTCCTCGCCGTAGATCGTGTCGCCCGCGCTGCCGCCGACGATGTCGTCGACTCCGCCGTTGCCCCAGATCTTGCAGTGCCAGCTCGGACAGCCGTCGATCGTGTCTCCCCCGCCCGAGCTCGACGACCCGTCGTCGCCGTGGATCCGCGTCTCGTACTTGTTCACGGTGTCCGTGTCGACCTTGCTCAGCAGCGAGCATTGCAGGCTGCCGCCGTCGTGCAGGCTCGGCGAGTAGATGTGGTCGTTGCCAGCGCCGCCGTAGACGTACCAGGTCCCGTAGCGGAGGTCGTCGTCGTGATAGTCGTAGGCGCCGCGGTAGGTCGGCGAGTTGTAGGCGTCGTACTCGAACACGCAGCCACCCTCGCCGTCGTAGCGCCAGGACCCGCCGCCACCGATGCTCCAGGCCCAGTGATGGACCCTGCCGTACACGATCACGTCCGCGTTCGCGGTCCCGTACACGTCGCCTCGCGAAGCCGCGGGCGCAAGCAGCAGCACCGCGGCCGCGAGCAGAAGATGATGCCTTCCCCGTCTCA
Source organism: Deltaproteobacteria bacterium (assembly GCA_016930215.1). GTDB lineage: Bacteria > Myxococcota_A > Polyangia > DRWM01 > JAAZOP01 > JAAZOP01. The sequence continues at coordinate 37,769 of JAFGHH010000002.1, read as the reverse complement.
TCCCTGCCTCCCAGGTCCCCATCCGGGACCTTGCATCTCGGCGCCCGCCGGCGCATCATCGTCGACAGCGGGTGCCCTCCGTCGTCGTGGTCACCACCCACGTTTCCTGGGAACAGTCGCAGGATCGCCGGGGGGAGCCCGCGCCTGCGCCGGTGCGGCGCGGTTGTGAACGACGCCGTCCGGTGGGTGGAGGAGCTTCGACACCCCTTGGCCCTCCGGTCCCATTGCCTCTCGGACACTCCGGTCCATCACCGCCGCTTGCCTCAACCCTGCTAGTAGCGCCACCGGACGGATCGTTACACATCGCTGCCTCCGCAGACGCCACGACCTCCGCCAGCGCGCCGTTCCGGCCGGCCGGTGGTGGGCGAGTGTGTGCCCGTGTGTGAGGGGGGGGGGTACAGAGCGACCCGACCCGGGTCCCTCCAAGCTTGCACGCAGCTTGGCCGCGACGCGACAGGCCCGGACGCGGACCGCACCGGGCGTCGTGCCCAACGTGCGAGCGACGTCGGCCGCGCTCCAGTCCACGACGCGGAGAAGGACGAAGCAGATCGCGTCCGCGCGCGGCAGGCTTCGCAGGAGCGCGAGCGCCCGGCCGGAGGCCTCCCGGTGGATGGCGAGCTGCTCGGGCGTACCGTCGGCGCGCGGGGCGACCGCCGCGGCGCTCGCCAACTCGCGCAACGCCCGCCGCTCGACGGCACGACGCCGCCACGTGTCCCGCGCTCGACGGCGCACGACGGACCAGACCCAGGTTCGAAAGGACGAGCGACCGGTCCACGCGCCAGGGCTCCTCGCGATCGAGAGCAGAACGTCCCCGACCAGATCGTCCGCCTCGGTGGGCGGGACGCGCCGCGTCCCCACGGCGCGCCCGACGGCGACTCGAAGCCGGTGGTCGAGCCCGGTGGGCCCTGCGGTACGGCGGGGTCGCGGCGCCCCGCACCGCCTCGGCCTGCCGTCGGCCGTCGCGCGCTTCGTCCTCGTTCCCATCGGCTTCCTTCCTCTATTCATTGTGGGCCGAGGAGTCCTCGGGGGCAACCCCGCTCCGCGTTTCCGTTCCGCGTCTCGTTTCGTCCCGCGTCCATCCGCGTTGCCGGCGCGTGGCCGGAAGGGGTGCGACTGCGCCACGGGGCCCGCGGGCGCGGTCGGCTGGTTCGGCCCGCTGCCCGCCGTCAACTGCATCCCGACATCGCACGGGTGGAGATGCTGCCCGGCAGCGCGCGGACCGCGCGTCGCGCGCGGCGCCGACGGCGGCGATGTCAGATCTCGAACGGCAGCCAGAAGACCTTGACCCGTTTGTACGGGCCCCGCCGCTCGTAGCCGAACAGGCCGTACAGCACGGACCACTCGACGTCCTCCGGCCGGTCGCGACCGAAGTCGAACAGCGGGATGAAGTGGAAGTGCCAGCCCTCGGTGCCGTCCTCGTGGCGTTCGGTGGTGTAGATGCTGTTGACCGCCAGCGTGAACGTCCCGTCGGGGTCCTCGTCGTGCCAGACCAGCGGGAAGAAGGTCCAGAAGCGCGACTGCGCCGCCTTGTCCTCGAAGTCCCAGAACAGCGGGAACGCCACCGAGGTCCGGTCCGTGGAGTCCGAGAAGTTCCACCACAGCGGGAACACCACCTCGTGGTGGTCGTCGCCCTCGCTGCCGATGTAGATCAGCGGGTGCATGTTGAAGGCCCATCCGGGCGGCTCGGCGCCGGTCTGGGGCCATTCCGAGTACTGGAAGGTCGGGAAGACCCAGGTGGTGTGGCGGTCCTCGGCCAGCGAGGTATCGTGCAGGAACAGCGGCATGAAGCCGAACAGGCGGTTCTTCTCGAAGTCGTGGAAGTCCCACCAGAACGGGAAGACGACCCAGTCCGAGGACACCGGGTCGGTGCCGTGGTACACGTTGAGCACGAGGTCGCGGCGCGTGCCGGTCTCCTCGTCGCCCCAGGCCCACCACACGGGCGCCACCGTGCGGAACCACTCGGGACCCTCGTCCCACTGGTGGTACAGGAGCGCGCCCCAGCCCTGCGATTCGGGGCCGTCGGCGTACCAGGCCAGCGGCGTGATCAGCCGCATCGAATCGGCGTCGCGGGCGTAGTGCACGAGCGGTGCGAGGGTGAAGTGCATCGAGTCGTCGCCGCCGCCGAAGAACAGGACCGGGGCGATCCCGGCGGACCAGTCGCCGTTCTCCTCGAGGTCGACGAACAGCGGCGGGATCACCGTGGTGCTCGCGTCCCCGTCGTAGAAGTGCCAGAAGGCGGGGAAGAACACCGAGTACCCCGTGTCGTCGTCGGTCCCGCCGAACAGCAGCGGGGGCAGGCCGTAGCGCGAGCTGCGCCCCTCGCGCCACCAGTAGAACGGCGGCGCCAGGGCGAACTCGCCCGTCTGCCAGGCGAAGCGCCAGAAGTACAGCGCCAGGATCTGGTAGTTCGTCTCCGCGTCGTCCCCGAGCATGAACAGCGGCGGCAGGCCGACGTCGTAGCCGTCCGCGGTGCGGCTCACGTACAGCGGGCCCGCGACGTCGGTGAACCGCTCGGGACGCCGATAGCGCCAGTACAGCCCGGCCACCACGTCGGTCTCGTGCAGCTCGTCGCCCCCGCGCCAGCGCCAGTAGAACGGCAGGACGCCCAGCGTGTGGTCGTTCTCGGTGTCGTCCCAGGTCTCGAAGTAGAGCGGGAAGAACAGGCGGAAGCCCGAGGTCGGCGTGGTCTCCTGGTAGAACGGGAGCGGCGGCAGGTAGAACCGCGAGATCTCCTCGTTCTCCTCGGAGCCCTCGACCGTGCCCGGCTCCGGCGCCAGAAGGTCCGGCGGGACGATGTCGGCTCGGGCCGAAGGCGCCGCCACGAGCAGCATCGCCGCCGCCGCACCGAGCCACGCCGCAATCCGGACCGCCCGCGGGGCGCGGGACGTCGAAGCGGACTGTGGAGCGCGGCGAACGGGCGACACGGGCGAAACCCCTACCTCCCCCCATCGAATCGAAGCGGGACCATAGGGTCAACGGAGGCGACGAGTCAACGGGCGGAAGTCGAGAGCCGAGGGAGCCGAGCGGGGAGGACCGGGCAGCCCGCCGGGGCCCGGGGGAGGAAGGCAGGCCACCACGCCCGCGGCGGTCATCCGGGCGGTGCGGCGCCCGCCCGGCGGGGAGCTTGCGGACGGCGGCCCCGGGGGCGTTGAATGCGGTCCGTGGAGGCCCGACGCATCATCGGCGTGGACGAGAACGGCCTGGGACCGAGGTTGGGACCGCTGGTCGTCACCGGAGTGCGCCTGCGGCTGGCGGGGGCGCCGCCGTCGATGGCCGAGCTGCGGGCGGCGACCGGGCTGGACGACTCGAAGCGGGTCTTCGCGCCCGGACGACGGGGCCGCGGCGAGGCCCTGGCGCTGGGCGTGCTCGGGGTCCGGACCGCCGCCTCGCCCGTCGGGCTGCTCGCGGGACGAGCGGCGGCCTTGCCGTGGGCGCCGCCGGAGGCGTGTCCGCTTTCGGCTGCGGGCCGAATCGGCGGGCTCGGCCCCGGCGGGGCCGGCGCCGCGCCGCTACCTCCACGGGCGGCGCCCTCCGGTCTACCTCCACGGGCGGCGCCCTCCGGTCCACCCTGGGAGGCGCGCTGCCCCGCCCTGCCCGTCCGGGCGCTGCCGCGCTGGACGAACGAGGTGCGGGACGTGACGGCCGGGCTGGAACGACTCGGGGTGGTCGTCGAACGGGTCGCGTGGGCGGTGCTCTGCCCGGGGACGCTCAACGTCGCGCTGGCGGACGGCACCTCGAAGCTGGCGGTGGACCTGCGGCTGTTCGAGGTGGTGGTCGAGGCGCTGCGGGCCGATGCCGGAGAGGGATGCGAGACGGTCTGCGGCAAGGTGGGCGGGACGGACCGCTACGGGCCGCGGTTCGCGGCGTGGGAGGGGCGGGTGCGGGAGGTGGAGCTCGAGTCGCGTGCGCGGTCGACGTACGAGGTGGCCGGGGTGGGCCGGGTGTCGTTCGTGCGGGACGCGGACGCCGCCGAGCCGGCGGTGGCGACGGCGTCGGTTCTCGGCAAGTACGTGCGCGAGCTGTGGATGGACGACCTGGCGGCGGCGGCGGGCTGGGAGGGACCGGTGCCGAGCGGCTACCACGACGCGGCCTCGGAACGGCTCGAGGCGCGGCTGCGGGAGCGGATCGCGGCGGGCGCGCTGTCGCTGCCGATCGGATGCGTGCGTCGCCTGCGCTAGGGGACGCTCACGGCCCCAGCTCGGACTGTTCCTCCAGGTAGAGCACGTACGGGTCGGCCGAGGGCAGCTCCACGCGACGGCGCACCGTGTGCACGCCGTCGGGCAGTCGCACCTCGATGCGCAGCCAGTACCGGTCGGGCGACAGCTCGTAGACGTCGCGGAACCGGTCGGTTCCGGGGCGGATCGCCTCGCGGCGGTAGCGCACGGTTTCGCCGTCGCCGTTGATGTAGCTCACGGCGACCGAGGACGGGGGGCTCTCGGTCCAGCGGACCTCGACGGTGCCCTCGGCGGGCAGCCGGCCGACGAACCACCAGACGACGAAGCCGACGGCGACGACCAGTCCGAGCAGCAGGACGCGGCGTCCCGTCCTGGAGCGCAGGGCGGCGAGGAAGCGTCCGAGGCGGGTCCGGGATTCAACCATGGCCGTTCCCGGGGCGAAGTCCGGGGGCGGGCCGGGCGATCGTGTGCCCGACCGTCATGGTGCGCAATCGGCCCATTCGATCAGGTTCGAGGACCCGGTGCTGCGGCAGCCGCCGCCCGCGCTTCCGGAGCAGACCGCGTACCACCCCTCGGAGTAGCTGCCCACGGCCTGGCATTCGGCCGTGCAACCGATGCAGGCGGCCTCGCACAGCAGGGCGCCGGTGCACGGGTCGACCCAGTTGGAGCCGCCGTCGGCCGCCGGACGGCATTCGGGGACGCACGTCGGGGCGGTCTCGCAGGCGCCTGCGTGGTCGAGGGCGGCGCCGGCGAGGAGGCGGGCGCAGTCGTTGCCGTAGGTCGTGCCGTCGCAGCCGCACACGGGGTCGTAGCGGGTATCGCAGCTGCCGTGGGCGGGAACGCAGGTGCCCGAGGCGTCGGGCCAGCAGCCGTGGATGTCGCAGGCCTCGCCGTCGGGGCAGCGGAAGCCGGCCAGGCCGCCGCACAGGCTGCCCGAGCCGCAGGCGCCGGCGTAGGCCAGCGCGGCCCCGGCGCGGAGGCGCTCGCAGTCGTTGCCGTAGGTCACACCGTCGCAGCCGCAGACGGGGTCGTCCACCGCGTAGCAGCCGTCGGGGCGGGCGACGCAGACGCCGGACGCGCCGTCGAGGCAGGAGCGGATGTCGCAGACCTCGGTTGCGGCGCAGCCGCCGCCGGGGAAGGGGCCGCAGGCCGGTTCCGCATCGCCCGGGACGTCGGCCGGCGTCTCGGCATCGGCATCGGCATCGGCGCCTGCCTCGGCGTCGGCCCCGGCGTCCGCTTCGGCGGACAGGTCGGCGGCGCCGTCGGCGGCATCGTCGGCGACGACGTCCTGCAACGTGTCGTCGTCGCCGGCTTCGAGGCTACCGCAGGCCGAGAGGCCCGCAACGAGCAGCATGGCCGGGAGGAGAGCGGAGCGGAGGGGCATCGGCGATCACTCCTTCCCCCGTGCCGCAAGCCTAGCATGCGGATCGCGGGCGGCCAAACGCGCGGCACGGGACGGGCGCACCGGACGCCGGCGACGGTTGACCGGGCGGGACCGTTCCTGCTAGGGCGGCGGGGCGATGTCGGGATTCCTGCGCTTCCGCGAGTTGCACCCGCGGCGGTTCTTCCTGGAGACCTGGGCGGCGATCCAGGCCGACGCGGCGGCGGAGCCCGAGGCGGTCGAGCGGGGGGCGCGGGTTCGGGGGGGAAGGAAGGCGCGGCGCGGCGAGCCGGCGCGTGCGGCCTTCACGCTGCGCCCGCTGATCATCTTCGTGGCCTCGGCGGTGTTCCTGACGCTGATGGAGTACTTCGGCGGCCGGGAGACGTTCCAGAAGCTGTTTCCGGAGGCGGCGAGCGACCCCCAGCGGGTGGAGCTGTACCGGCTGGCGTTCTGGGCCGGGGCGCGCATCACCGGCTACGGGATCCTGCCGGCGCTGCTGGTGGTGCTGCTGCCGGGCGAGCGGTTGGCGGACTACGGCCTGCGGGTCAAGGGGTTCTCCGAGCACCTGTGGATCTACGTGGTGCTGTATCTGCTCGTGCTGCCGCTGATCGTGCTGGTCTCGTTCCACCCGGAGTTCAAGCACTACTACCCGTTCCTCAAGCACACGCCGCGGACGATCTGGGACTGGCGGACGCTGCTGACCTGGGAGCTGCTGTACGCGGGGCAGTTCCTGGCGCTCGAGTTCTTCTTCCGCGGCTTCCTGCTGCAGTCGCTCCGCCGGCAGCTCGGGGCCTACGCGATCTTCGCGGCGGTGGTGCCGTACTGCATGATCCACTATGGCAAGCCGTTTCTCGAGGCGAACGCGGCGATCGTGGCGGGGATCGTGCTCGGCACCCTGGCCCTGCGGACCCGCTCGATCTGGTGCGGGTTCCTCGTGCACGTCTCCGTGGCGGTCACGATGGACCTCGCCTCCCTGCTGCAGCGCAACGACCTGCCCCAGGCGTGGTAGCGGCACGGCTTGCCAAGCCGCGTTGCACCGGCTAGCTTGCGGTCGATCGGAGTGTCGGATGGAGCCTCGACGGACAGTTTCCGGCGCGGGACCGGATCCGGGTGGACGGCGGTGCTTCCCCGCCGTCCTGCTGGCGTGGCTCGCGGTCGGCCTGGCCGCCGGACCGGTGCTCGCGGGGGGCGACGTCGAACGGCGGGGCGGAGCGGGCCGCGGCGGCGGCGGGGAGGCCGGGGAAGACGGCGGCGGGAGCCGCTCGGGCGGCCGCACGTGGGGCGATCTGGAGACCCCGGCGGGGCTGACGCTCCGGCTGGAGTCCGGCGACGACGACGAGGGTCCCGGCCGGGGAGCCGCGGTACGGGCGGTGCTGCACAACGGCGGCACCGAGCCGGTCACCGTGGCGCTCGACCCGCGGCTTGCCGACCTCGAGCTGCGTGCCGGGCGGACGCGGGTGCGTTGCGCCAGCCCGCAGGACATGTCGCCCCCGGGCCTGCACGGGGCCGAGACCGTGACGCTCGAGGAAGGGGCCGACGCCGAGGTGCGGCTCGACCTCCTGTACCACTGCTGGGACCGGCTGGACCGCGTACGCCGAGCCGCGGGTGAGAACCCGGCGGAGCTGGGGGTGACGTACCGCCTGGTGCTGGTCGACCCGGAACTGGGTGAGGCGGTGGGGCGTGCGGGACGGCTCGAGGCGCAGACGACCGTGCGGCTGGGTCCGACGGACGCCGCGGAGCCGGAGGACGCGGGGGGCGGCGACGACGAGCCGCTGCGGGTGGAGGCGCGCAAGGCGGACGTGGCGGACGGCGACGAGGTGTGGCTGAGCGTGGCGGTACGGAACCGGACGGACGAGTCGCTCAAGCTGGTCGACCATCCGACGCAGTTCCGGTTCGAGGTGACGGGCCCGACCGGGACGTGGACCTGCGCGATGGACCCGTGGCGCATCACGCCGCTGGCGGACCTCTTGGTGCGGTTGCGCCGCGGGGGAAAGTACGAGCGGCGGCTGGAGCTGACGCGCTACTGTCCGGCGGAGGCGCTGGTCGAGCCGGGGGTGTACTGGGTCGCGCCGATCTACGATCCGTACCTGGCCGATCGGGCGCCGGAGCCCGTCCTGGACCGGGAGGTTCGCGGCCGGCCGGCCCCGGTGCGGGTCCGGCAGGGAGGAGACCGATGATGGTCGAGCGGGGGAAGCGACGGGGAGCGGGCGCGGGCAGGAACAAGGCGAAGGGACCGAGCCGGCGGGGCGGGCCGGGGGCGGCGCGGCAGGAGGCGACCCCGGGCGACGAGGGGGTCGGGCCGATGGCGCGGATGGTGGCGCACGAGGTGCGCAACGCGCTGTCGGTGATGTACAACGTGGCGACGGGGCTGCGCCGGGCGGTCCCGGCCGAGCAGCCCGACGCGGAGATGCTGCTGGGGATCCTCGAGGAGGAGCTCCGGCGGCTGGATCGGCTGACGCACGACCTGGTGTCGTTCGCGATGACGGCGCCGCCGATCCGGACCCAGGTGCGGGTCCAGGATCTGGTGGAGCGGGCGGTGCAAGAGGCGCGGCGGCGCTGTCCGGCGGGGGATCGGGCGCGGGTGGAGGTGACGGTGCAGCGCGGCGCGGCCACGGCGTCGCTCGACCCGGACCGGATGTTCGAGGCGTTGGTGGGGTTGTTGCGGAACGGCATCGAGGCGAGCAACGGGCGGGGCGGCGTGCGGGTGGTGGCGACGCGGGCGGGTGACCGGCTGCGGCTCGACGTGTTCGACGAGGGTCCCGGGCTGCCGACGGACGACGTCGAGCGGATCTTCGATCCGTTCTTCTCGACCAAGGCGTCGGGCGTCGGGCTCGGGCTGGCGTTGTGCCGGCAGATCGCGCGGCGGCACGGGGGGGAACTGACCGCGGAGCCGGCGCCCGGCGGCGTGGGGGCCTGTTTCCGGCTGGAGGTCCCGGTCGGCGAGGACGGGAGCTAGGCGGATGGCGCGGAGCGGGAAGATCCGGATCCTGATCGTCGACGACCAGCGCAACATGCGCGCCACGCTCGGGATCCTCCTGCGCGGCGCGGGCTACGAGACCGACGAGGCTCCGGACGGCGAGACGGCCGTCGGGAAGGTGGGGCAGGAGAGCTACGACCTGGTGCTGACCGACCTGCGGATGGGACGAGTCGACGGCATGGAGGTGCTGCGCAAGGTGCGGGAGGCGTCGCCGACCACCGAGGTGATCGTGATGACGGCCTACGGCACGGTCGAGAGCGCCGTGGCGGCGATGCGCCTGGGCGCGTACGACTACCTGCAGAAGCCGTTCACCGAGGAGGAGCTGCTGGTCAAGGTCGACAAGGCCTTCGAGCGCAAGCGGCTGGCCAACGAGGTGACGCTGCTGTCGCAGGAGTTCCGCGAGCGGTACAAGTTCGAGAACATCATCGGGCGGTCGCAGGCGATCCGCGACGTTCTTTCGCGGATCATCCGGATCGCGCCCACCGACGCGACGGTGCTGATCACGGGTCCGAGCGGCACGGGGAAGGAGCTGGTGGCCAAGGCGGTCCACGCCAACTCGCGCCGTTCCGACCGGCCGTTCGTGCCGGTGAACTGCGCGGCGATCCACGAGCAATTGCTCGAGAGCGAGCTGTTCGGGCACATGCGCGGCGCGTTCACCGGCGCGGTCGCCACCCGCAAGGGCCTGATCGAAGAGGCGGACGGCGGCACGTTCTTCTTCGACGAGATCGCCGAGACCACCCTCGCCTTCCAGGCCAAGCTGCTGCGCACGATCCAGGAGGGCGAGATCCGCCGTGTCGGCGACAACCGCTCGGTCAAGGTCGACGTGCGGGTGATCGCCGCCACGAACCAGGACCTGCAGCTCGCCATCTCCGAGAAGCGCTTCCGCCAGGACCTGTTCTACCGGCTCAACGTCGCCCGCTTCCACCTGCCGCCGTTGCGCGAGCGGCCCGAGGACATCCCGCTGCTCGTCGAGCACTTCATGGCGCGGGCCCAGGCGCGGATGCAGAAGCCGGTCCGCCTCGGCGCGGGCGTGATGCAGTTCCTGCTGTCCTACGACTACCAGGGCAACGTGCGCGAGCTCGAGAACCTGATCGAGCAGGGTGTCGCGCTGGCCTCGAGCGGCGTCGTGCGGCTCGACGACATCGAGGTCAAGCCCGAGGGGGCGCCGGCGGCCGGCGGCCAGACCCTGGCCGACGTCGTCGCCTCGGCCGAACGGCAGGCGATCCTCTCGACGATCGCCGACACGCGGACCCTCTCCGACGCCGCCAAGGCGCTCGGGCTCTCGACCACCACCCTGTGGCGCAAGATGCGCCGCCACGGCATCACGCGCTTCGCCCCGCCCGACCGCGAACCGTTGCAGCGCTGAAACGGCCGGGCCTGCACTCCTGCGGCATCCGTCGCCGCGTGGTGATGTAACCATTTGCAATCACATAGCCATCCCGGTGGCAGCGATTTCGCTTCGTGGCAACGCCGGAGTGTCGGGTCCCACGGGGGACGGACGCGGCGCCCAGGGAGATCGCAGTGCGAGGACCCGCCGACCCGCCCACCCGGGCGATCCGCATCCTCGTCGTGGACGACGAACCGAACCACCTGCGGCTCCTGACGGCGACGTTGCGGCTCGAGGGGTTCCACGCGATCGGCGTGCCGGATGCGGAATCGGCGTTGCGGCTGCTGGGCGAAGGGTCGTACGACCTGGCACTGGTCGACGTGATGATGCCGGGCACGAGCGGTCTGGACCTGGCCCGGCAGATGAAGGTCGCGCATCCGGGCGTGCGGGTGGTGTTGATGTCGGCCTACCACCTGTCGGAGCGTCAGCTGCGCAACTCGCAGACGGGGGCGGTGGGATTCGTGGCCAAGCCGTACCAGGTCGAGGAGTTGACGCAGTACCTGCGGACCAAGGCGACCTGGGACGAGCACGCGGCGTAGGTATCCCGAACGGTTTGCGGCACGGCGGGTCGCGGGACCGGTGGTCCCGCGGCGGCGGCGGTTCAGTCGTCGGCGGGGGGCGGGAGGGTGGTCGGGGCGGAGCCGCCGCGGCCGTCGCGGGTGATACCGTAGCCGCGGATCTTCTTGTGCAGGTTGGTGCGTTCGATGCCGAGGGCCTGGGCGGCGCGGGAGATGTTCCATTCGTAGTAGCCGAGCGCGTCGAGGAGGAACGCCTTCTCGGCCTGCTCTCGGAACAGGCGCAGCGGCACGCCGGGACGGAAGCCGGAGGCGGGGACGGCGACCGGAGTCGCTCCGCGCACCTCGTCGGGCAGGTCGGACGGCCGGATCGTGGACTCGCTGAGGATCACCATCCGCTCCACGACGTTCTTCAGCTCGCGGACGTTCCCGGGCCAGTGGTAGCGCATCATCGCCTCGAGCACGGCGGGTTCGACGGTCTTGCGTCGGAAGCCGTTCTCGTCGCAGAAGCGTCCGACGAGGGTATCGACGAGCAGCGGGATGTCCTCGGGGTGTTCGCGCAGCGGGGGCGAGTGGAGGGGGACGACGGCGAGGCGGAAGTAGAGGTCCTCGCGGAAGCGGCCGGCCTTGACCTCCTCGTCGAGGGCGCGGTTGGTGGCGGCGAGGATGCGGACGTCGACCGACAGCGCGGACTCGCCGCCGACGCGGGTGATCTCGCCGGACTGCAGCGCGCGCAGCACCTTGGCCTGGGCGGAGGGGGACATGTCGCCGATCTCGTCGAGGAACAGGGTCCCGCCGTCGGCCAGCTCGAACTGGCCGCGCTTGCGGCCCTGGGCGCCGGTGAACGCCCCGCGCTCGTACCCGAACAGCTCGCTCTCGATCAGCTCGCCGGGGATCGCGGCGCAGTTGACCTTGACGAACGGCGCCTCGGCGCGCGGGGACAGGCGATGGACCGCGCGGGCGATCAGCTCCTTGCCCGTCCCGCTCTCGCCGGTGATCAGCACGCGGCCCTTCGTCGGCGCGACCTTGCGGATCTCGTCGAACAGGCGCTTCATCGCCTCCGAGCTGCCGATCATCTCGAGCTGCGGCTCGACGCGCGCCCGCAGGGACAACACCTCGCGCCGCAGGCGCCACTTCTCCAGGCTGTTGCGGATCGAGATCAGCACGCGGTCCCGCTCGATCGGCTTCTCGAAGAAGTCGGCGGCGCCGAGCTGCACGGCCTCGACGGCCTCCTTGACCGTCGCGTGCCCCGAGATCATCACCACCGGCAGCTGCGGCTCGTCCGGATGCCGCTCCCGGATGCGCTTGAGCGCATCGATGCCGCTCATGCCGGGGAGCTTGACGTCGAGCACCGCGAGGTCGATCTCCTCGCGCTCGAGCAGCCCCAGGCCCTCCTCGGCCGTGGGCACGGCGCTGACCTTGTACCCTTCGCCGGTCAGCACCAGCTCCAGCGTGCGCCGGATGTTCTTCTCGTCGTCGACGACCAGGATGTGGTAGCTCATCGGTCCCCTCCCGGGCCCGGGGCCTGGTGCCGGACGCCGTCGGCGGCGAGCACCGGTTCCTGGGCTTCCACGAGCACGGCGTGCAGGTCCCGCACCAACCGGTCCACCTCGGCCAGCGGGACGAGCAGGGAGATGCGGAACGAGGTGGTGGCGAGGCCCTCGAGCGGGACGCCGAGCGACTCGACGCGGGCCAGGCTCGACAGCAGCACCCGTTCGTTGCGCGTGATCCCCTCGCCGATCACCGACACGGCCCCGAGGTGTTCGTCGAGCTCGACGGCGTCGCCGAGCGTGTCGCGGAGCTGCTGCTTGAAGGTCGGGTAGTTGACGGCGTTCTCGAGCGGGACGAGGAACGAGGCGCGGGACCAGGCGGGGGTGGCGCGAGGCGAGGCGAACGACACCTCGCGCAGCGGGATCTGCAGCCGTCCGGCCCGCTCCAGCACCTCGCGCAGCCGATCCCGGCAGGCCCGACCGATCAGCCGGACGCGAACGATGTTCTTGGACGACACGACGGCGCGCGGCGTGAACTCCTCGCGCGGGGCGCCCTTGCGGATCACCGTCTCCCGGCCCGGCTGGAACGCCGCCCGGGCATAGATCGCGATCCCGGCCTGCTTGGCAAACTCGACGGCCTGGGCGTTCATCACCTTCGCCCCGGCCTGGGCCATCTCCTGCATCTCCTGGTAGCCGATCTCGGGCAGGTGCCGGGCGCCGGAAACGACCCGCGGGTCGGCGGAGTAGACGCCGTCGACGTCCGAGTAGATCTCGCAGGCCTCGGCGTCGAGGGCGGCGGCGAGGGCCACGGCGGTGGTATCGGAGCCGCCGCGGCCCAGCGTGGTGATCTCGCGCTTGTAGGACACCCCCTGGAACCCCGCCACGATCACCACCTTGCCCCGCGCCAGCTCGTCCTGCACGCGGAACGGCCGGACCTCGATGATCCGGGCGTCCGAGTGGCGGTCGCTGGTGGTGATGCCCGCCTGCGACCCGGTGAACGAGATCGATTGCTCGCCCAGCTCCTGGATCGCGATCGACAGCAGCGCCATCGTCACGCGCTCGCCCGTCGACAACAGCATGTCCAGCTCCCGCCGCGGCGGGGACGGCGCGACCTCCCGGGCCAGGGCCAGCAGCTGGTCGGTGGTCTTGCCCATCGCGGACACGACGACCACGACGTCGTAGCCCGCACGTCTGCGCGCCACGACCTCCTCGGCGATGCGACGGATCCGCGGCAGGTCCGCGACCGAGGAGCCACCGTACTTCTGCACCACGACCGGCATGGGTGCAGCCTGCCAGATCCGGGGGCATCCCGTCGAGAGTCCGCGTGGGCGGGACCGATTGCCCGTCCGCCGGGCCCCTGCTACCCTTTGGGTATCGTGGGGCGACGTTCGAGGTCGCCGGGAGGCATGCGATGAGACGCTGGCAAGTCGCCGCGCTGCTGGGTTGGGTCGCCGTTTCGGCGGCTGCTTGCGGGGACGGCGACGGCACGCCCGCGGACACCGGCGGGGACGGCTGGGCGGAGGACGGCGACTGGGATCTGCCGCCGACCGACGCGGACGCCGAGGATGCCGACGCGGACGGGGCCGAGGTCGATGCGGGGCCCTGCGTCCCGACGGGCGACGAGATCTGCGACGGGCTGGACAACGACTGCGACACGCTGGTCGACGAGGATTTCGACCTGTCGAGCGATCCGCTGAACTGCGGGGCGTGCAACGCGGTCTGCGACCCCGACCACGCCGTCGGCGCGTGCGTCGCCGGGGTCTGCGAGATGACGTGCGACGCGGGGTGGGCCGACGCCAACCACAGCGCGGTGGACGGCTGCGAGTACCTCTGCACCCCCTCTCCCGCCGGGACGACGCGCGAGCGGCCGACGGACGGCACGTGCGAGGACGGGCTGGACAACGACTGCGACACGCGCACCGACGGCACCGACCCGGACTGCTCGCCGTGCGTGCCCGAGTTCTGCAACCACGAGGACGACGACTGCGACACGCTGGTCGACGAGGACTACGACCTGGACTTCGACCGCTACAACTGCGGCGCCTGCGGCATTGTCTGCCCGGCGCGGTCGCACGCCGCACCGGTCTGCGAGCTGGGCGACTGCGGGCTGCTGTGCGAGGCGGGCTGGTCCGACACGAACGGCATCCCCGCGGACGGCTGCGAGGCGCCGTGCATCCCGACCGGCTCCGACGAGACGGCCTGCAACGGCGTCGACGACGACTGCGACGGCCGCGTGGACGAGGACTACGTGCCGACGACCTGCGGCACGGGCCTGTGCGAGCGCGAATCGACCTGCATCCGCGGCGTCGAGAGCTGCACGCCGCGCACCCCGCCGTCGACCACCGACACGACGTGCGACGGCCTGGACGACGACTGCGACGGCGAGACGGACGAGGACGGCGACTGCACGTGCGTGACGGACGAGGACTGCGAGGACGGCAACCCGTGCACGGTCGACGTCTGCCAGCCGACGCGGAGCTGCCTGTCGTCGCCGGCGGCGGACGACACGGCGTGCCCGGCGGGGATCTGCTGCACGGGCGTCTGCGTCGATCACCTGGGCAGCGCGGAGCACTGCGGCAGCTGCACGGCCGTCTGCGGGCCGGGCAGCTCCTGCAGCGGCGGGGCGTGCGTCTGCGACGGCTACCTCCTCTCGTGCGACGGGAACTGGGCCAACGGCTGCGAGATCAACGGCGCCACGGACGCGGCGAACTGCGGGAGCTGCGGGCACGATTGCGGGCCGCACACGGTCTGCGCGGGAGGGCACTGCGAGTGTGTCGCCCCGTACCTCGACTGCAACGCGAGCTGGGGTGACGGCTGCGAGATCAACGGCGCCACGAGCGCCGACAACTGCGGCACCTGCGGCAACCGCTGCGGGGCGCACGCCACCTGCAACTCCGGCAGCTGCGCCTGCATCGCCCCGTACCTCGACTGCAACTCCTCCTGGGCCGACGGGTGCGAGGTGGACCCGGGCAGCAACCCGTCGCACTGCGGGGCCTGCTTCATCTCCTGCGGACCCAACGCCTCGTGCTCCTCCGGCCACTGCGCGTGCAATGCCCCGTACCTCGACTGCAACGGCTCGTGGTACGACGGCTGCGAGATCAATCCCACCTCCGATTCGAACAACTGCGGTTCCTGCGGCAACCGCTGCGGGCCCAACGCCTCGTGCAGCGGCGGGACCTGCAGCTGCAACACCGGCTACCTCAACTGCAACGGCAGCTGGTCGGACGGTTGCGAGGTCAATGCGGCCTTCGACAACAACAACTGCGGCACCTGCGGCACGCGCTGCAACGCCAACGCGTACTGCGCGAGCGGCACCTGCGCCTGCAACTGGGGCTGGGGCAACTGCAACTCCAACTGGTCCGACGGGTGCGAGACCAACCTGCAGGGCACGCAGCTCCACTGCGGCACGTGCGGCAACAGCTGCGGCCCCGCCAGCACCGGGCACTCGCAATGCGCGAGCGGCACCTGCCAGTGCTTCTCGGGTTACGGCAACTGCGACGGCAACTGGTCCACCAACGGCTGCGAGACCAACCTTCTGACCACGCGCAGCAACTGCGGGTTCTGCGGCAACAGCTGCGGACCGTCCACGGGGCACGTGACCTGCAACTCCGGCTCGTGCCTCTGCGACTCGGGCTACGGCAACTGCGACGGCAACTGGTCCACCAACGGCTGCGAGGCGAACCTGATGACCAGCTCGACGAACTGCGGGACCTGCGGCAACAGCTGCGGCACCCGCGCCACCTGCGTGAGCGGCGGCTGCGTCTGCAACAGCGGGTACATCAACTGCGACGGAAGCTGGAGCAACGGCTGCGAGTGCAGCGGCACGCTCGACTGCCCCCGCGGCACGGTCTCGTCCACCGGCTGCTCCAACACCTGCCAGACCAAGACCTGCGACAGCTGCTGCCACTGGGGCGCCTGCACCGGCTGCAGCAGCAGCTGCACCTCGTACTGGACCTGCGGCTACTCCTGCCCCTCCACGCACCACGTCAGCCAGGACGGCTACAGCATCAGCTGCCCCGGCACCTCCAACCCCAACCAGGTCTACTGCCAACCGAACTGCGGCAGCAGCTTCTGGACCTGCGGCTACTCCTGCCCGACCGGCTACCACGTCAGCCAGGACGGCTACAGCATCAGCTGCCCCGGCAGCTCCAACCCCAACCAGGTCTACTGCGGTCTGAACACGGGCAGCTTCTGGACCTGCGGCTACTCCTGCCCCTCCGGCTGGCACCAGACGAGCAGCGGGTACAGCATCAGCTGCCCCGGCACCTCCAACCCCAACCAGGTCTACTGCCAACCCGACTGAGGTGGGACGAGCGGGGCGGAGGGGGCGCGGCAGCCGGCTCGCGCCTCCCCGGCATCCTCGAGACGGCGGCGGCCGCGTTCAGGGGCGCAGGTAGCCGAGCGCCTCGAGCTGCCGATCCAGCTCCGGATCGATCGCGGCCTGCTCGGCGGTGATGTCGCCGACGTTGGCCCGGCTGAGGTCCGGATGGCGCCAGTAGCGCTTGTCGGGGGCGCCCATGAAGGCGCCGAGCAGGGTGCGCATGTAGCGCACGACGATCGGCCGCTCGTCGTCGCGGTCGGTCTTGCACCCCGGGTCCTCCTCCAAGTCGAACAGGGCGCCGCGGACGGGGCCGGAGAGCTGGAACTTGTGCCGGCCGCTCCAGACGGCCATCCGGTCGCCCTGGTGGGTGGAGAAGCCGGCGTGCGGGCCGAGCTCCTCGCGGCCGAGCGCCTTGGCCAGGACCGAGCGGCCCTCGCAGTAGTCGGGCGGGGGCAGGCCGAGCGCTTCGAAGATCGTCGGGACGATCACGGTGTGGTCGTGGTTGTCGGCGACACGGCGGCCGCCGGGGACGAAGCCCTTCCACATCAGCGCGAACGGCACGTGGATCAGTTCCTGGAAGATCGAGTGACCGTGGCCGACCGAGTCGCGCTCCCAGAACTCCTCGCCGTGGTCGGAGGTCACGACCACGAGCGTGTCCTCCAGCAGGCCCAGCTCGTCGAGGCGCTTGAGGAAGCTGCCCATGTGGCCGTCGTGGTACGAGATCTCGCCGTCGTACAGCGCGACGACCCGCTGCTTGTCGCGGTCGGTGACCTGCATCGTCTTCTTCTTGATCTGCTCGATCTGCAGGTGCGTCTTGCGGGCATCGATCGGGCCGTCGTACGGCCGGTCGTCGTACAGCCTGAGGAACTCCTCGGGCGGGGAATACGGCACGTGGGGGTCGATCGTGTGGACGTAGGCGTAGAACGGCCGCTCCTTGTGCTGCTCGATCCACTCCAGGGCACGGCCGAAGACGTTGTCGGCGTTGGTCGGCTTCGACTCGCGGATGAAGTTGACGTAGTGGTCCCAGCCGCGCTTGAAGCCGAACTTGTCGGAGACGTAGCCGTTCGCGATGAACGCCGCCGTCGCCAGCCCGGCCTGCTGGAGGTCCTCGGAGACCATCCGCACCGAGGCGGACAGCTTGCCGTCGTCGGTCTGCGCCTTGTGCGTGTTGGGGTACAGTCCGGTGAGCATCGTGGCGCACGACGGCTTGGTCCAGTCCTCGACCGCCGAAAACCGCTCGAACAGCGCCCCCCGCTCGGCGACCAACCCGAGCACCGGAGCCTGGACGCGGGTCGGCCCGTAGGGGGGCGTATGGTCGGCGCGCAGGGTATCGATCATGACCAGGATCACGTTCTTGGCCTTGGCCCGGCCGAGGCGGGCGAGCGTTGCGGGGTCGCCCGGGCGCGGGTCGCGGAACACGCCGGAGCCGGACAGCGCGACACCGCCGCCGGCGGCGTCGAGGTCGAGGCGGATCACCTTGCCGGCCAGCGGGGTCAGGTCGATGGCGACGGGCCGCGGCGCGTCGCCCGCGGCGACCTGCTCCCGGGCCAGGTCGCCGGGGGCCGCGCCGTCCGCGGCGGCGCGCACGGTGAGCGTCGCGGCGCCCGCGCCGGCCGCGGCGACGACGAGCCCGACCACCGACGGCCCGGCCGGAACCTCGATCGGGAACGACAGGCCGCCGCCCGCGGGCACCAGCACGCGCGGACCGCCGCCCTCCGCCGGCGGCAACCCCCGCACCTCGGCCTGCGTCAGCGGCTCGGCGGCCGCCGCCTCGGCCCGGGCGGCCGGGGCGATGTGGATCCAGTCGAACGCCGCCGCCAGCTCCTCGCCGGCGACCTCCCGCGTCCCGGACCACCGGAACATCAACTGGTTCTCGCCGGCAATGACCCGGTCGGCCGGCAGCCGGAACGTCCGCACGTCCCAGTCGTCGGACGGCAGGTCGACGCGGATGATGTCCTTGTCGTTGAGATACGAGGAGCCGTAGGTGGCGCCGAAGCGCTTGACGCGCATCCGCACGACCAGCTCCTCGGCGGTCTCCCACGGGAAGAACACCCGCGCGGTGCTCGTGACCGCGTGGGCGTAGCGCACGCCGTCGCGCTCGTGCATCCGCCCCCAGCCGGTCCGCCAGCCGCCGAGGGTGTACTTGGCGGCGTCGGTGGTACCGAAATCGATCCAGAGCCCTTCCCGGCGCAGGGCGGCGAAACCGACGCGCCCCGCCAGGTCGTACTCGGGGAACTTCCCGGCCCAGGGCAGCCCGGACGCCGCCGGCACCGCTTCGGTCGCCCCCGCCACGGCGGCCGCCGTCTCGGGCGTGGCCGCCGGAGCGGCGGCACCGTCCCCGGACAGCTCCACCACGCGCCGCTCGCCCTCACCCTTCTTGCAGGCGGCAGCGAGCACGCCCGGCAGCAGCGGGACACCCGCCAGCGCCCGCAACACGTTCCGACGTCCCTCGTCGCATCCGGTCTTGCGCATCATCGCCCTGCTCCAAACCGCTCCCCGCCGAGCGCATTCCCCGGCCCGAGTTTGTCCGATGGGCGACGCGAGTCAAGAAAAAGGGGGAGGCAACGTGGAGGGTGCCCGGCAGCCCGCCGAGGCGCGAGGAGCAGCGACGGACACCTTGCCGGACCACCCTGCCCGCCTGGACCGACGAACGTCGGATGTGATACCGCCGGAAGAATGACGAAGCGCAGGGGTCGGGCTTCCGGGCGGGGGCGACCGCGGCCGGACGCGGGGCACGGCGACGGGCCGGAGGAAGGGCCGGAGCCGCCGCCGGGGTGGTTTGACCGTCGCCTGCTGCTGGTGGTCGGCACGGCACTGGCGGTCCGGCTGCTGTACCTCGCGACGGCGGACGGCCCGTCGTTCGAGGACCCGATCGTCGACGGCGACTATTACGACTACCTGGGAGCGCGGCTCGCGGCGGGCGAGGGGTTCGATCCCGGTCCGTTCTGGCAGCCGCCGCTCTACCCGCTGCTGCTCGGCGGATTGTACGCGGCGTTCGGGCACGACCTGCTCTGGCCGCGGCTGCTGCAGCTCCTGCTGGGCACGCTGACCGCGGCGTTCGCGGTGCGGATCGGGGCGCGGCTCTCGGGACGAGCGCTCGTCGGGGTCGCGGCCGGCCTGCTGGTGGCACTGCACGGCTCGCTGGTGTTCTACGGCGGCGAACTGCTGGCGACGACGACGGCGACGTTCCTCGGGGCCTTGGCGCTGCTGCTGGCGGTGGACGGCGACGGCTCGTGGCGACGCGCGGCGGCGGCCGGCGGCGTCGCCGGCCTGGGGGCGACGGCGGCCGGACCGCTGCTGCTGCTGGCGGCGCCGCTCGCCTGGCACGCCGCCCGGCCGCGAAGACGGCATGCCGCGGTGCTGGCGATGGCGGCGCTGGTCCCGGTGCTGGCGACGGCGACGGCCAACCGGGTACGAGCCGGCGAGTGGATCCCGATCTCGGCCAACGCGGGGATCAACCTGTGGCTGGGCAACAACCCCGACGCCGACCGCACCACCGCCGTGCGGCCCGGCGCGGGGTGGGAACAACTGGTCAACGAGCCGTTCCGGCTGGGGATCGAGACGCCGGGGGGTCAGGACGCCTACTTCGCCCGCAAGGCGGCGGCGTACTGCGCGACCACGCCCGTGTCGTGCCTCGGCGGGCTGCTGTGGAAGACGCGGCTGCTGCTGGCGGCGCGCGAGCTCCCGCGCAACGAAAGCCTGGACGTGGTACGGGACCAGAGCCCGGTGCTGCAGGTGCTGGCCGCGCGGGCGGGGCCGCTGGCGCTGCCGTACGTGCTGCTGCTGCCGCTGGCGGCGGCGGGGGTCTGGTTCGCGTGGCGCGCCGGACGCCGGGGGCGGCTCGCCGTCTGGGCAGCGGCGGCCCTGGGAGCCGGGCCCGTGGTGTTCTTCGTCAGCGGGCGCCACCGGGCGCCGCTGGCGCCGCTGCTGTGCGTGCTGGCGGCCTGGGGGACGCTCGAGCTGTGGCGGCAGCGACGGCGGGCGTGGCCAGCCGCCGCAGCGGCCGGCCTGGCGCTGGTGCCGGCGGTGTGGCCGGTGCAGACGGCGGCCGACCGGGTCGACTTCGCCGCCGAGCTCCACTACGCGGTGGGCGGGCGCCGGGCACGGCTGGGGGACGACGAGGGCGCCGTCGCGGCCTGGCAACGCGCCGTGGAGCGGCGCCGGGACTACGTCGAAGCCTGGTACAACCTGGCGCTGGCCGAGGAACGGCTCGGTCGGCTCGCGGAGGCGCGCGCGTCCTACGACGCGGTGCTCGAGCTGGTGCCGGATCACGGCGCGGCGGCGGCCCGGCGCGCCGCGCTCCTCGACTCCTCGACTCTCTCGACTCCTTGACTCCTCGACTCCTCGACTCCTCGACTCCTCGACTCTCTCGACTCCTCGACTCTCTCGACTCCCCCTACCGTCTCCCCGGCTGCTGAGGTAGGCTCGGCGGTCACGCGCGGGGGAGGCGAGGAGCGGCGTGGTGTCGTCCGAGCGACCGGTGTTCCCGAAGCCGACGTTCACGGCCGTGGAGCTGGCATCCGCGGTGTCGGAGCTGCTGCCACGGCTGCCGCGGCTGCTGCTGGCGACGGCGGGGCCGCGCCGTGTCGACCCCCGGCTGCGGGAGATCGTGCTGCTGGCGGTGTCGGAGGCGAACCGTTGCCGCTACTGCCGGGCCGCGCACGGCGAGCTGGCGCGCGGGGCGGGGGTGGCGGAGGACGAGCTGGCGGCGCTGAGACGTCGGCGCTGGCAGGAGCTTCCGCCGCGGGAGCGGGCCGCCGTGGTGAGCGCGCTGCGGCGGGCGGGTTTCGGAGTGCCCGACGCCACGGCCGAGGACGCGGCGCTGGAGCGGCACTTCCTGCCCGAGGAGGTCGCGGCGCTGGCGGCGCTGGTCGATGCGATCCGCATCGCCAACCTCTCCGGCAACACGGTCGACATGCTGCTCGACCGCCTGCGCGGCAGGCACCGGCCACGACGGGACTCGACGATGGCCTCGGAGCTTGCCGTCGCCGGCCTGTGGGTGCTGGGCGCCGTGCCCGCCGCGGTCGGCGTCGGCGCGGCGGGCCTGTTGCGCCGCCTGCGAGGCGGCGACAGTTGACGGACGACGGGACCGGCGGGGGGGCGACTCCCGCCGTCGCCGCCGGGGAGCGACCGGCGCGCGAGGTGATTCGGCTCGCGCTGCCGGTGGTGGCGAGCATGGGGGCCCAGTCGCTGATGGGCCTCACCGACGTCTTGTTCATGCGCTGGGTCGGCACGGCGGAGCAGTCCGCGGTGGGGCTCGGCGCGGTGATGTCCTGGACGCTGCTCTCGCTGTTCACCGGGACGCTGTCGGTGGTCTCGACCTTCGTGGCGCAGGAGCTGGGGGCCGGGCGGCCGGAGCGGACGGGCAGCTACGTCTGGCAGGCGCTGTGGCCGGTGCTGCCGTTCGCGGCGGTGCTGCCGCTGACCGGGCCGCTGGCGCGGGAGCTGCTGCTGCTCTCCGGGGCGCCCGGGGACGTCGCGGTCCTGGCGGCGCGCTACGTCGAGATCCGGATGTACGCCTCGTCGTTCCTGTTCCTGACCTTCGCGATCGTCGGATTCTACCGCGGGCTGGGACAGATGTGGCTGCCCCTGTGGGTCACGCTGGGCCAGCTCGCGGCCAACGTCGCCTTCAACGGGTGGTTCGTCTTCGGCGGTGGCCCGGTGCCGGCACTGGGGCTGGAGGGGGTGGCGTGGGCGACGGCGTTGGTGACGGTGCTGGGCGCGGCGGGGTTCCTGGCGCCGTTCCTGTCGCCGTCGCGGCGCCGGACGTACGGGACGTGGCACGACGTGGCGCCGCGGGCCCGGCGGATGCGGGACTTCGCCCGGATCGGCGCGCCGGTCGGCGCCTCGTGGATGCTCGAGATGGTGGTCTGGACGGCGTTCGCGGTGTTCGCGGCGACGCTGGGGAAGGTCGAAGGCGCCGCGCACAACATCGTGATGCAGGTGGTGCACGTCTCGTTCCTGCCGGGCATCGCGCTGTCGGTCGCCGCCTCGACGCTGGTCGGCCAGCAACTGGGGGCCGAGCGACCGGACGCCGCGGAGCGGTATGCGCGCGCCACGCTGCGGGTCTGCCTGGGCTACATGGGCGGGATGGGGCTGTTGTTCCTGCTGCTGCGCGGCCCGCTGGCCGCCGGGCTGGCGGCCGACGGGGCGGTGGCGGAGCTGGGCGCGCGGATCTTCCTGTTCGGGGCGGCGTTCCAGGTCTTCGACGCGGTCGGCATCGTCTGCGGCGGGGCGCTGCGCGGGGCGGGAGACACGCGCTACCCGATGGTGGTGTCGGTCGCGCTGTCGTGGCTGGTGTTCCTGCCGGCGATCTGGCTGTTCGGTTCGAAGCTGGGCTGGGGCCTCGAGGGGGCCTGGGCGGGCGCCACGCTGTACCTGGTCGTGCTGGCGGCGTTCCTGTACGAGCGGTTCCGGCGGGGGAGCTGGAAGTCGCGGCGGGTCGTCGAACGCGCGGCGGAGCCGTTCGCGACGGGGACCCCGGAGCGGGCCTGAGCACGGTACGGGCCACCGTGCGGGCCGCCGCCTCGTTGACACCATTCTGCCGATCTGCTACCCGTCAACCCGATCGTCGACGGCGGTGGAGTCCGCCGATAACCGCCACAGCGGGATGCGTGGCCAATGACTCCTGCGGGGCCATCCGCAGGAGCGACGACGGTCGCCTCTCCGGTCAGCCCCGAAATGAAGTCGGCGTGCGGTTGCGCCTGGAGACCGTGGGATGAAGCGCGGCTTCACCGCGGGGGGAATCGAGACCGGCGGCACCCGGGTGCCGGGACCGACTGCCGACTCCGCGCTCGCCGCGGCCTGCTCGCCGACCGGTCGGATCGTGGCGGAGGGCAGGGCAGCGACAGCGATCTGCCGGCCGCGCCGCAGCACGAGGTTCCCGGTGTCGTTCGAGGAGGGAGGACGATGATTGAGCGTGCGGCCCCCGGCGGCTCCCGTCTCGAGGCCCTGGCGCGGCTGGCCGAGGAGGCCGGGGCCGAGCGTCTGGTGCGGGAGGCGCACGCGCTGGCCGGCCGGGTCCGCGCGGGGCTGTTCTTCGTCGCCTGCGTGGGGCAGTTCAAGCGCGGCAAGTCGAGCCTGCTCAACGCGCTCGTGGGCACGCCCCTCCTGCCGGTCGGCGTGACGCCGGTGACCGCGGTGGTGACGGTGATCCGGCACGGGCCGCGAACGACCGCCCGCGTGCGCGTCGGCGACGTCGAATGGCGGGAGATCGCCCCGGCGGAGCTGACGGACTACGTCACCGAGGAGCGCAACCCGGAGAACCGGCGCAACGTCACGGCCGTCGAGGTGTTCGTGGCGAGCCCGCTGCTGGCCGACGGGATGTGCCTGGTCGACACTCCGGGGATCGGCTCGATCTTCGCGGGCAACACCGAGGCCACGCGTGCGTTCGTGCCTCACGTCGACGCCGCGCTGGTCGTGCTGGGCGCCGACCCGCCGGTGTCGGCGGACGAGCTGGCCCTGATCGAACAGCTCGCGAAGCAGTGTCCCGACCTGCTGTTCGTGTTGAACAAGGCGGACCGGGTGTCCGACGAGGAGCGCGCGGCGGCGGTCGCGTTCACGCGCCGCGTGCTCTCGGAACGCTTCGGCGGGAAGGAGCTGCCGGTCTTCGAGACCAGCGCGACGGAGCGCCTGGCGCGGACGGGGCCTCCGCGCGACTGGCCGGCGCTTGTCGAGGCGCTGGGCAGGCTGGCGCGCCAGTCGGGGAGCGCCCTGGTGCGGGCCGCCGAGGAGCGCGGATTCGCGCTGCTGGCGGGGCAGCTGCGACACCGGCTCGACGAGGAGCGGGACGCCCTGCTCCGTCCGATCGAGGAGTCCGAACGGCGGGTGGAGTCGCTGCGCGCGTGCGTGGCGGGGGCGGAGCGGTCGCTCAACGACCTGGACTACCTGTTCGTCGCCGAGCAGGACCGGTTGGCGCGGGGTTTTGCGGCCCGGAAGACCGCGTTCCTGGAGCAGTCGGTGCCGGCGGCCTGCACGGAATTCACCACGGGAAGTCGCGACCTTCCCGCGCGCCGGGGACCCGCCCTCCGGCGGACGGCCGCCGCGCTGGCGCAGGACCTCGCCGCGCGCTGCCTGAACACCTGGCTCGCCGAGACCGAACCCGAGGCCGAGGCCTCGTACAGCCGGGCGATGGAGCGGTTCGTCGAGCTGTCCGACGGCTTCCTGCGACAGCTCCGCGAATCCGAGCAGTCGGCGCTGACGGACCTGCCCGAGTCCGTCGGCGCGCAGGTCGGCTTCCGCTGGGACAGCCGTCTGTTCTACAAGGACCTCTGGCAGCTCGACAGCGGAGCACGGCTGCAGTGGCTGCTGGACCTGCTCCGCACGAGGCGGGCGATCCTGGGTTCGGTCGACCGCAAGGCGACCGCCCACATCCGCCTGCTGCTCGAGACGAACGCCACCCGCATCGAGAACGACCTGAACCAGCGGGTGCTGGAGAGCCGGCGCCGCTTCCAGTTCGAGATCCGCTCGGCACTGACGGAGGTCTTGAAGTCCGCCGAGCAGGCCGTGGACCGGGCGAAGGAGCGCAAGGCGCAGGGCAGCACGGCCGTCGAGGGGGCGCTCGAGCGGGTCGCGGCGCTGACCCGTCGGCTCGAGGAGCTGGACGGTCGCGCGAGCGGAGAGCAGCCACGGGCGCCGGCGGCCGCAGCGGGCGACTGAGCCCCGGCCGGGGTGACGGTTCGGGTGACGGGATGGAACTGGGCGAGAACCACCGGCGGATGCTGCGGAGCACCCTGCATCACATCGATGATTTGCTCACCCAGGTCGAGACCGTGGCCGCGGACGCCCGCTCGCCGTTCTCGGAGACGGTCCAGGACCTGTCGCCCGCGGAACGAAGGGGCGTCGCGGAACACGTCGCTTCGATCCGGGGCCGCATGGTCGAGGCGCTGCGCGCGCTCGACATTCCGTTGCCGCAGGCCACGACCGGCGCGGCCTGGGCGATCCGGACGGCCCTCGCCCATGCCGAGATCGCGCTGGCCGACGCAACTCCGGCCTGCCTGCGCGGCTACGGCCCACTGGCCGATGCGACCGCCGCCGAGGTCGTCGCGATCGGAGCGGACCTCCAGCGTTCGCTGCGGCGGCTCGACGCCTGGCTCGCCCGGGGCGCCGCCCGGGACCTCGGCGCGCGACTCCAGCGACTGTCGCGCCTGCCGTTCGATCTGGACCTGTTGCGGACCGTCCACGAGGTCGTCTCGTCGAGCGGGCTGGTCGAGTACCAGGGCGCCCTCGAGGCGATCGTCGAGCGACTCGAGGCGGACACGGTGGAGGTCGCGTTCTTCGGGCGCATCAGCTCCGGCAAGTCCTCGCTCCTGAACCTCCTGGTGGGTGAAGCCGTCCTTCCCGTCGGGGTGACTCCGGTCACGGCGGTGCCGACGCGGATCGAATCGGGCTCCGCAGCGGGCGCCACGCTCCGGTTCGCGGACGGTCCGGACCAGGAGATCCCGGTAGACCGGCTGGCCGAGTTCGTCTCCGAGCGCGGCAACCCCGGCAACGCGCAGCGGGTGCTGCGCGCCTCGGTGCGATTGCCGTCCCCGCGCCTGCGGGGCGGCCTGGTGCTCGTGGACACGCCGGGCGTCGGCGCGCTCGCGACCGCCGGCGCTCGAGCCTCCTACCACTACCTGCCGCGGTGCGATCTCGGCGTGGTCCTGGTCGACGCGGCGGGCAGCCTGTCGCCCGAGGATCTCGACCTGCTCCGCCTGCTGCTCGAGTCCGGAATCGAACCGACGGTACTGGTCAGCAAGATCGACCTCGTCGCCGAGGCGGAGCGTCCGGAGCTGCAGGCGTACGTGCGGGCGGAGATCGCGCGGAATCTTGCGGTCGAGGTGCCCGTCCATCCGGTCAGCACCGTCGGTCCCGACGCGGCCCTGGCGGGGAGCTGGTTCGAGCGCGAACTGGCGCCTTTGGCCGACCAGGGGCGGAGCAGGGGCCTGGCAACGGCGGGCCGGAAGCTCGAGGCCGTCCGCGAGGGCGTCATCGCCCGGCTCCAATCGACGCTCGACCGCCAGGATGCGGCGACGGCAAGCGACGCCGCCGCGCGACCGGCCGACGCCGTCGCACGTCGCGCGGAAGCGGCGCTGCGGGAGACCGAGAAGCGGATGCGCGTCGTCGCGGACTCCGCCCGGGCCATCGGCAGTCCCGTCGTCGCCCGGTCGGCCGCCGCGCTCGCGCGGCGCCGGGGCGAGCCGTCCCTCCGTCCGGGCACGGCCGTCCGGGAGGCCCTGCGGGACACCGCCCGCGAGGTCCGGGTCCGCGCCTGCGACGAGCTGACGACCGTTCGCGACCGGCTGCGCGATCTGCTGGCGTACGTTCCCGCGGACCCCGGCCGACCCGCTCCGCCGGTCGAGGCGCTGGACGCGGATCTGCTCGGCCTGCCCGAGGTGGTCGTGCCCGGGGCCCTCGACACGCTGGAGTTGCGGCCGGCCTGGTGGGCGCGACCCTTCGGCCGCGGGCGCGAGCGCAGCCTGGCCCGCCAGCTCCAGGCCCGCGCCGGACGCTTGCTCGAAGCGGCCGGGCACGAGTTCGGCAACAGGCTGGACGTGTGGAGCCGAGAGGCGATCGCCCGTCTGGCGGAGCAGCTCGCCGCGCAACTGGAGCCGTTGCGGGCGCCGACGAGAAGTCGTGTCGAGGATCTGGACGCCGTGCGGGCCGATCTCGCACGCCTCCGTCACCCGTCCGATGCGCCCGGAAGCGGGTCATGATGCCGACGTCGACAGCACCTCGGATCCCCGGGCGGCGGAAGCTGCTGGTGCAGCTCCGGGACGCGGCGCTGGCCGGCGGGACGGTCCTGCTCGTGGGTCCGGTCGGCATCGGCAAGACGACGCTCCTGTGCGAGCTTCGGCGGCAGGCCGTCGAGGCGGGACGGCCCTGCGGCTACGCTCCGAGGGTCGCCGCGCTCGGGGACGCGACGCAGGCGCTGGGCGTGGCGTATCCCGAGATGACGGCTCGGGGCAGGACGCCGCGCAGCCGTCGTGCGAGCCTCCGGCTGGCCGCCGAGGCCCGTCCGGGCCTGCTGCTGCTGGACCACGTCGTCGCCGCGGGCACCGCCTTGCGGGGCTACCTGAGGTCCCTGCGGGGCACCGGGCTCGGCGTCGTGATCGCCTTCGACGCGGACACGCCGCGCGACCGCGCCCGCCTGCGGGAGCTTCGGTTGGGGCACCACGAAATCGATGTTCCGCCGCTCGGACCCCGCGCCCTCGCGGCCCTGCTCGATTCCGGGCTCGCCGGGCAGGCGCTTCCGGGGGACCTCCCGCGGGCCGAGCGTCGGCGGCTGGTGGCCGGGGCCCGGGGGTGTCCCGGTCGCATCGTCAGGATGCTGCCGATCGTGGCGGACCCGACGTACTGGCGGGATGGGCGGCCGCTGTGCGGGGTCTTGACGGCGGCCGTGGAAGACGCGATCTTCGCCCACGACCGTGACGTCACCGACGACCAACCAGCAGACCCACTCTCCCGCGAAGCGACGCTCGGCGGTTCCTCCGGGCGGCGGGTCGGGAGCGGCACAGGGCGGTGCGCGGGCCGGGTCGTCGGGTCACCTGTGGGGGCGCCGGGCGGGCGACCGTCCCAGGTCAGGAGGTTCGTGATGGGCAACGACGGCACGATGATGGAATCCGCCCGACGCGCGCTGGAAGCGGTACTGTCGGTCCGCGAAGGAGAGCGGCTGGTCGTGGTGACGGACCGGGAACGGGAGCCGGTGGGACGGGCGTTCCTCGAGGGCGGCCGGGCGCTCGGCGCGGCGGCGGCGATCTACGTTCTGCCCGCCGACCGGCCGCTCGGTGCCGTCCCGGACGAGCTGCTGTCGCTGTTGCCCGGGCAGAACGTGGCGATCAACGCCTTCCGCGGACTGGCCGACGAAACGCCGTTCCGGATCCAGTTGATCAAGCGCGAGATGGAGGTCGTGTCGCGGCTCGGCCACTGCCCGGGCATCACCGAGGACATGATGACGGCGGGGCCGATGAACGTGGACTACGCGAAGATGCAGGCCGACGCGCGGCGGCTGCTCGACGCGCTGGCCGGGGCCCGCGCCGCGCACCTGACCGGTCCCGGCGGGACCGACCTGAGGCTGGGCATCGAGCGCCGCGACTTCCAGACGGACGTGGTGATCGAGCGCGGCTCGTGGGGCAATCTCCCGGCCGGGGAGGTGTGGTGCGGCCCCGAGGAAACCAAGGCCGACGGGATCCTGGTATGCGACGGCAGCATCGGCGATCTGGGGCAGGTGCCGGCGCCGGTGCGCCTGACGGTGGCGGACGGGCGGATCCGGGAGATCGAGTGCACGGACCTGGCGTTCGCGGACCGGGTCCGGACGCTGACCGCCATCGACGACCAGGCCTCGGTGATCGGCGAGCTGGGGATCGGCCTCAACCCCGGGGCGCGCATCACGGGCGAGCTGCTCGAGGACGAGAAGGCGATCCGCACGGCCCACATCGCCTTCGGCAACAACGACAGCATGCCCGGGGGCACCAACCACAGCCGGACGCACCGCGACTTCCTCGTGCGGCTACCGACGCTGCGCGTGCGGTTTCTCGACGGCTCGGAGCGCATCCTGATCGAGGGCGGTCGGATCACGATCTGAGCGGCCCGCGGCGTGCCCGGCGGCGCGACCCGGGTCGCGTCGGGGATGGTGACGCCGGGGCGCGCCTGCGGTAGAACGCCGGGGGGAGCGCAGCGGATGCCGGCCTGTTTCTTCGCCACGGACCTGCACGGCGACACGACGCGCTGGGGCAAGCTGTTCGCGGCGGCGGAGCGCGAGCGGCCGGCGGCGCTGTTCCTCGGCGGGGACCTGCTGCCCGGCGGTTTCGGGCTGGCGACGATGGCCCCCGGGCACCGGGACTTCGTCGACGACTTCCTGGTCGTGGAGCTGCGGCGGCTGCGGGCGGCGCTGGGCGGGCAGGCACCGCGCGTGTTCGCGATCCTGGGGAACGACGACCCGCGGATCGAGGAGGCGGCGGTGCGGGCCGCGGCGGCGGGCGCCGACCCGGTCTGGGAGTACGTGCACGACCGGCGGGTGGCCTTCGGTCGCTGGGCGGTCTACGGCTACGCCTACGCCCCGCCGTCGCCCTTCCCGCTGAAGGACTGGGAGCGCTACGACGTGTCGCGCTACGTCGACCCCGGCGCGGTGTCGCCCGAGGAGGGAATGCGGACGGTCCCGGTGTCGGAGGCGGAGGCGAAGTGGTCGACGATCCAGGGCGACCTGCGGTCGCTGGCCGGCACGGACGACCTGTCGGACGCGATCCTGCTGTGCCACGCCCCGCCCTACGACACGCCGCTCGACCGCGCCGCTCTCGACGGCCGGCAGGTCGAGCACGTGCCGCTGGACGTGCACGTGGGGAGCATCGCGCTGCGGCGGTTCATCGAGGCCCGGCAGCCGCTGGTGACGCTGCACGGGCACGTGCACGAGGCGGTCCGGCTGACGGGGGAGTGGCGGGTGCGGCTGGGGCGGACCTGGGCCTTCGGGGGGGCGCACGACGGTCCGGAGCTGGCGCTGGTGCGGTTCGACCCGGACGACCCGGGTTCGGCGACGCGCGAGTTGCTGTGACGGCGGTCAGGGGATCGGGGCCGCGACGCGCCCGCCCAGTTGCAGGGGGCGGGCGGCGTCGGTGATCGCGCCGATCTTGATCGCGAAGCTGTCGCGCCGGGCGATGTCGTCGTCGGTGATGATGTGCACGTCGAGCAGGCGGTCGGTGCGGTAGCCGCAGCGGCGGTAGTTCATCTCGGCGAGGCACAGGCTCCAGCCGTCGAGCCAATTGACGAGGGCTTCGCGGCGGACGTCGCCGCCGCGGACGTGGACCAGGAGGTCGATGTCGCTGCCGGGGCCGGCGGTGGCGTTCTTGGTGCTGCCGAAGACGTAGACGGCGACGACGCCGAACCGGACCGGGTCCAGCTCCGCGGCAATGTGTTCGGCCATCTGGTAGCGCCAGCGCCAGTGGTCGTCCTCGCCGCGGCGCACGGCCAGCTCGGTGGTCGCACGGCCCGGCTCGCGCGCACCCGGCTCGGCGAGCAGCGCGATCGCCTCGTCGAGATCGGCGTTCATCAGCACGCGCAGGATGTTGCCGCCGGTGGCGGCGGGGACATCGATTACCCGCAACACGTCGGCCAGCGTCGCGTGCTCGGGCAGCACCTCGGCCAGCACGTTGGGGGCACCGAGCAGGAACCGCTCGTTGAACAGGATCCCCTCGTCGTCCGGGTACAGCGGCAGGTAGCGGATCGAGGACTCGACCAGGTCCTGGAAGAAGTGCGTGCCGAACGACAGCTCGGGGACGTAGTTGCCCTTGCGGCGCGCGACCTCGATCAGCACCGCGGTGTTGTTGATGTCGGAGTAGCCGACGCTGACGCCGAGCTTGATGTCGCCGCGGCTGCCCCAGCGTCCCGGACCAATCAGCACGAACTGGCGCTTGGGCAACAGCTTGTTGAGCTTGCCCACGGCGCGACCCACGGCCACCATCTCCTGCTGGTCCTCAAGCTCGGCGTAGCGCCGCGGGTCGACATAGACGACGTGGGTGATGTCGGGAACGAAGCCGTTGGAGACGTAGCGCCGGGCGGTGAACAGCACCTGGTCGCGCGGCACGTCCTTGGGGATCGCCGACGCGACCGAGTCCTCGGCGTGGCTCTGGGGCCGGCACTGCAGCAGATAGAAGTCCCTGCCGTCCGAGGCGAATTCGACGTCGACCGGCGTGCCGAGGCTCTGCTCGAGCTGCCGCAGCATCGCGTGAAGCCGGGAGACGAACGGCGAGTCGGAGATCAGGCCCTCGAAGGTGGCGGCGAGCTGCTCGCGGGACGGATCGAGCAGCAGGCCGACGGGCTTGTGCAGCCGGTCGTCGCGGACGACCGAGAACACCTGGGCCAGGGCGGGGTAGTCCGCGCCGCACTCGGCGAGCAGGTCGGGAAGCTCGAGCGTCTCGAAGGCGTTGGTCTCGAGGTTGATGACATCGATCCTCTTCGGCGAGTAGCGGACGGTCTCGTCGACCGAGGCGTTGGCGCGGAGGCGCGGCTGGCCGGGGGCGAGCAGCACGGGAAAATCGTCGCTGACGCGGTCGACGGCGCGGGTGCCGAGGCCGGGGACGAGGCGGATCAGGCCGTCCTCGCGGCGGATGCGGGGCGACCAGCGGAACTCGTTGCGGCTGAACGCCACGCCGGCGAAGGCGGGGAGGAAGTAGCGGCCGAGCCGCGTGCCGACCACCTCCTGGATCAGGACGCCCATCTCCTCCTGGAAGTCGAGCAGGCCGCGGTCGCGGCGGTATTCGATCGGGTCGGGTCCGAACACCGAGGCGTAGATCTCGGCGACGGCGTCGAGCAGCGCGTCGAGGCGCTGCTGCTTGGTGCCCTGGTTGGCGAGGAACAGGCTCTTGTACTTGCCGGAGAACGCGGTGCCCAGGCGGTCCTCGAGCAGGCTCGAGCTGCGGACGATCAGCGGGCGGTCGCCGAAGTCGTCGAGGGCCACGGAAAGGCCCTTGGCGAGCTCGGGGGGGAAGCGGGCGTTCTTGTAGAGCTGGACCAGGTGCGGGTACTCCAGGCGCACCTGATCGATCTCCTTGTACTTGTGCTGGATCACGTCGTCCAGGTCGTTGAACTCCATGAAGGCCAGCAGGGCGTCGGAGGCGATGTACCAGGAGCGCGGGGTCTTGATCTCGGCGCCGCCCGGCAGCGAGGCGGCGGCGCGGCGCAGGATCTGGGTGGCGAGGAACAGACCGGCGCTCTTGCCGCCGAGCTTGCCGTGGCTGGTGGCGGGGAAGATCATCCGGTCGAGCAGGTCGAGGAACGCGCCGACGTCGACGTGCTGCTTGGCGACCTTGATGAACTCGAGCTGTTCGGTGAGGAACCGGTTGATCAACGAGGCCTTCATCGCCTCGAGCGTCGCGCGGGAGAGGCTGGAGTCCTCGGGGACGAGCTGCTGGTAGCGCCGCAGGGCGTCGGCGATCTCGCCGAGCGACGACTGCTGGCTCTCCAGCACCTTGACCAGGAACTTGGCCCGGTCCTCGAACATCCAGCGCTGGATGCGCGAGAAGATCTCGTCGTCGCCGAGATAGCGCGAGGCCAGCTCGAACGGCTCGGTGCCGCGGTAGAAGTCCGGGGCGAGGCTCAGCTTGCGGCACGGATAGTTGTCCAGCCCTTCCACGTCGCCGTTGTCGCCGCCGGCGTGCCGCTCCACCAGATCCTGGGCCTCGCGCACGCCGCTCCAGCACAGGAAGTTGACCATCTTGCGCGCCAGGCGGATGTAGAGGTTCTGGTCGGTCTGGCGGACCAGCTCGAGGCCTCCGCGCCAGGCCGCCAGCCGCCGCTCGGACTCCCGCGCCTCGTCGCGGCTGAACTCCAGCAGCAGCCGTTCCAGGCTGCGCTGGCGCAGGTAGTTGCCCAGCCGGTCGGCAATGGTCGAGACCAGCCGCACCTCGCCCTCCAGGAACGGCCCGTCCTCGGCGACCGGCGGCTCGGCGATGTAGTGCACGCAAATCGAGCCGACCGCGCGCTCCTGCACCAGGATCCGCGCGCACTGACCCCAGGGCGACTCGATGAAGTCCGGCGACTGCCAGTCGTGTCCCTCGTAGGTGATCCGCGTCCGGCACAGCTCGGGGTGCTGCCAGCCCGGCGGAATCGCCTCGATCACGCCGCGGAACACCTCCTCCAACGGCCGTTCCGTGTCGTGGAGCAGCTCCTCGACGGACAACAGGCAGGTCAGCTCCTTGGCGCGCTCCTGCAGCGCGGCCAGGGCCTTCTCATCGGTCGGCGGCAGGTCGCTCATCTCGCAGCACCATCCCGCGCCCGCCGCGTCCATCGACGCGCAGGCGCAACGGGACCGGCGTCCGGACGTGCCGGACGTGGTCGGTCTCGGCGACGGCGGGCAGGCCGTCGAGCCAGTCCCAATCGATGCGGCCGCTCCCGGAACCCTCGTGCGGGACGCACAGGTACAGCACGCGGCCGCCGATCAGGTTGTGGAAGAAGTGCGAGCCCTGGCTGAGGTCCGGACTCATCTGCGGCAGGGTCGCCTCGACGATCGCCCGCGCGCCGGAGATCTGGCTCCAGTTGACCGGCACCCCGAGCCACGGCTCGGAGGAGCCCCAGCGCCCGAAGCCGATCAGCAGGTACGGCCGGCCGGCCTCGAGCAGCGCGCGGTTGAGCGGCTCGAGCTCGGCGGCGATCGCCGGCGTGGCGTCGGCCGAGAAGCGCCCGGGCTTGAGGTAGACGACGTCGGCGAGGTCGTCGCGCGCGCCGTTGCCCAGCACGAAGCTCGCCGCCACGACCGCCTCCGGTCGCTCGAGGTCCGTCTCGGAAACCTCCACGGTTTCCTCGGAAACGGCCATCGGCCGGACCTGGAGCAGTCCGAGCCGCGCGGGGAGCGCCTCGCGGGGGTCGAGCGTCGCGGCGAACTCGAGCTCGACCGCCGCGCCGACGGCCTGCTCGGCGAGCTGCAGCAGGCGGCGCAGGAGGGCATTGAGCGGCACCTCGTCGAACTTGAGGATGCGGGCGAAATCGAGCAGCCGGGGGCCCTCGACGCCCGTGCCCGGCACGAGGCGGTCGGCGCCGGCGTCGTAGGTCGAGACCAGGAAGCGCAACGCGTCGTCGTCCTCGGCCTCGGCCACGGACAGCCGCCGCATGTACTCGGTCTCCCGGGTCGGGTCCCAGGCGGGCGGCCGGCCCATGTGGACCGTCCAGAACGCGGTCTGCGTCTGGCGCAGCAGGTCCCGCAGCGAGTTGTAGGGCGGCGGGGCCTTGGGAAAGGCCGGGGAATAGGTCCAGGCGGTGCCGCCGTCGACGATCGTCTTCCCCAGGCCGTAGGCCAGGTTGACCACGCCGTGCTCGGGCTTCGCGTGGCCGGTCGGGTAGTAGTTGTAGGAGCGCGCGACGCCGGCGATGTCCGGGTGGAACCGTTCGCCCCGCCGGCGGCCGACGATCTCCTGGAGGATCACCGCCATCTTCTCGCGCCCAGGGTCGACGCCCACCGAGCGGCAATAGGCGAGCGCCTCCCGGAAGAAGGTCGAGGCCCAGACGAACTTGACGGCCTCGGTGAGCCGTCGGAACCGGGTATCGGCGTCGTGCTGGTTGTTCGGGATCATCTTGGTGGCATAGACGCCGGCGAACGGATGCTCGAGCGCGTCCTCGAGGAGGGACGACGAGCGGACGGCGAGCGGGGAGCGGAGCTGGAGCGCGAGCGCGCGCAGGTCGCCGGCCAGTTCGGCGGGCAGGTCGGCGCGCTGGAACGCGTGGGCCTTCCGGTCGTCGGGCTCGTCGGAAAGCGCCGGGCCGCGCAGGTCGTTGCGGTCGAGAAAGGCGTCGAAGCGGTCGGTGGCGATGACGGCCAGCGTCGGGACGACGACCTCGACGCCGTCGAACGTCCCCGGCGGGAGTCCCGAGAGGATCCGCTCGCGGATCAGCGCCAAGCCCTGGGCCTTGCCGCCGATCGCGCCGTCGCCGATCCGCGTGAACGGCTCGGCGCCCGCGAGGAACCGGCGGTCGAACGGCGTGACCCACGACGGGCCGCCGGGGGACGTTCGGGGGGCCTCGTGCTCCATCTCGCACCGGCCGGACGCGGGGCGCCGGCGAGCGGCTCCGCTCCTAGACCCAGCCGCGGTCCTTGCAGGCCTGCGCGACGCGGTTGACGGCGATCACGTAGGCGGCGTCGCGCATGAACAGCTTCTTGCGCCGGGCCAGCTCGCTGACGGCCAGGAACGCCGACGTCATCTTGACGTCCAGCTTCCCCAGCACCTCGTCCTTCTCCCAGAAGTAGTTCATGTTGCTCTGCACCTGCTCGAAGTAGCTGCAGGTGACGCCGCCGGCGTTGGCCAGGAAGTCCGGGATGACGAAGACGTTGCGCGCCTTCAGCACCTGGTCGGCGTCGGGCGTCGTCGGGCCGTTCGCGCCCTCGGCGAGGACCCGCACGCGCTTGTGGATCCCGGACGCGTTGTCGCCGGTGACCTGGTTCTCGAGCGCGCAGGGCATCAGGATGTCGACCTCCTGGGTCAGCCACGCCTCGCCCGGCAGGACCTCGTAGCCGCGCTCGCGCGCCTTGCCCTTGTCGATCCCGCCGAAGCGGTCGGTGATCGAGCGCAGCTCCTCGAGGCTGATGCCGGAGGCCTTGCGGAACGAGTAGGAGGTCTGGTCGGCCTGGTCCCAACAGGCGACGCAGACGACCTTGCCGCCGAGCTGGCCGTACAGCTCGATCGCGTACTGCGAGACGTTGCCGAAGCCCTGGACGCTGGCGCAGGTCTGGTCGGGACGGATGCCGAGCTCCTTGAGCGCCTCGCGGAGGGTGAACACGAGGCCGTAGCCGGTGGCCTCCGTGCGCCCGAGCGAGCCGCCCATGCCGACCGGCTTCCCGGTGATGAAGCCGGGGTACTTCGCCCCGTGGATCGCCTCGAACTCGTCCAGCATCCACAGCATGTGCTGGGCGTTGGTCATGACGTCCGGCGCCGGCACGTCGACCAGCGGGCCGACGTCCTTGGCGAGCTGGCGGATCCAGCCGCGACAGATCCCCTCCTGCTCGCGGGGGCTGAGGTTGTGCGGGTCGCAGATCACGCCGCCCTTGCCGCCGCCGAGCGGGATGTCGACCACGGCGCACTTCCAGGTCATCCACATCGCCAGCGCACGCACGGTGTCGGCCGTTTCCTGCGGGTGGAAACGGATGCCGCCCTTGGTCGGTCCGCGGGCGTCGTTGTGCTGCACCCGGAAGCCGCGGAACACCTTCACCTTGCCGTCGTCCATCCGCACCGGGATGCCGAAGGCGTACTCGCGCAGCGGCGTCCGCAGCAGCTCGCGGGTTCCGGGGTCCAGGTCGAGCAGGTCGGCGACCTTGTCGAACTGCGCCCGGGCCATGTCGTACGGGTTGAACGCGCTCTTGCCTGCCATGTTCGATCCTCGCTTTCTCGGTCTCCCGGCAGCCGACTCGCGGCTTAGCCTACGGGCTGGAATTGTCAACCCATCGCGGGTCCTCGGTCGGGCGCCGGGCCGATGCCAGATGACGCGGAAGCGGGCTTGCGCTATAAGCTCGGGCGCGGCGGTGCGCGGCCCGCTCCCGACGTTCCCCGCGAAACCGATGCTCCGGTCCCTCGTCATACGCGACTTCGTCTTGATCCCGCGGATCGAGCTGTCGTTCGGCCCGGGTCTGACGGTGGTCACCGGGGAGACCGGCGCGGGCAAGTCCGCGCTGCTCGAGGCCGCCCGCCTGCTGCTCGGCGGACGCGCCGAGCCCGACCTGGTCCGCGTCGGCGCGGAGCGGGCCGAGCTGGAGGCGCTGTTCGAGCTGCCGGCGGAGCACCCGACGCGCGCGCTGCTCGCCGAGCGCGACTATCCGGCCGGCGACGAGCTGCTCGTCCGGCGCACCGTCCCGGCCAAGGCCGGCGCGCGCGGCCAGGTGACGCTCAACGGCCGGCTCGCCACGGTGGCGATCCTGCGCGAGGTCACCGCGGGCCTGGTCGCAGTCTCGAGCCAGCACGAGCAGCGGACACTCTCCGACCCGGAAACGCACGCCGGACTGCTCGACGCCTTCGCCCGCGCGAACCCGCTGCGCGGGCGGATGGCCGAGGCGCACCGGCGGCTGGCCGCCGCGCGCCGCGACCTCGAGACGGTCGTCGGCGAGCACGCGAAGCGGCTGGAGCGGGTCGACTGGCTGCGCGACCGGGTGCGGGAGCTGGAGCAGGCCCGCCTCCGTCCGGGCGAGTTGGCCGAGCTGGAGGCGGACCTGGCCGCGCGCAAGGCCGGTGCACGGCTGACCGGGGCCCTGGAGCGCGCGACGGCCGAGCTGGCCGGGGACGAGGGCGCGCCGGGAGCCACCGCGCGGCTGGCGCGGGCCGAGGCGGCGCTGCGCGAGGCGGCGACGCTCGACCCGCGGCTCCAGCGCCTGGCGGACGAGGCGGGGGAGGCGCGGGCGGTGGCCGACGACGCCGCGGCGGAGCTGGCCGCCTACCGCGACCGCCACGATTTCGACCCGGCGCGGCTCGAGGCGCTGGAAGACCGGCTGCACCTCTTGCGCCGCCTGGTGCGGGCCCACGGCGGCAGCGAGGAGGCGGCCCGGGGCCGGCTCGACGAGCTGCGCGCGGAGCTGGACCTCGTCGACCGGCATGACGATCACCGCACCGCGGCGGAGCGGGCGGCGCGCGAAGCCGAAGGCGCGGCCGTCGACGCGGCCGGCGCCCTCGGCGCCGCGCGGCGCAAGGCCGCGCGCCGGCTGGCCCGCGAGGTGACGGCGGCGGTGGCGGGGCTGGGCATGGACGGGGCGACGGTGGAGGTCCGGCTGGCGCCGCGAGCCGAAGGGCTGGTCGTCGGAGCGCAGCGACTGGGGCCGGACGGCGCGGAGACGGTCGAGCTGCTGTTCGCGCCGAACCCCGGCGAAGGGCAGCGGGCCCTGGCGCGGATCGCCTCGGGCGGCGAGCTCTCGCGGCTGCTGCTGGCGGTCAAGCGGGTGCTGGCGGACCGCGAGCCGCTGGCGACGTACCTGTTCGACGAGGTCGACGCGGGGGTCTCGGGCGAGGCGGCGCGCCGCGTCGCGGCGGCGATCCGCGAGGTCGCGCGCCACCACCAGGTGCTGTGCGTGACGCACCTGCCG
>JAFGHH010000155.1 GCA_016930215.1 Deltaproteobacteria bacterium | reverse complement strand
CTGCTGGACGTGGGCGGCGAGTCGACCCGGCCGGGAAGCGAGCCCGTGGACGTCGCGGAGGAGCTGCGGCGCGTCCTGCCGGTGGTGACGGAGCTGGCGCGGCGCGCGGGCGTGCCCGTGTCGATCGACACGACCAAGGCCGTCGTGGCCGACCGGGCGGCGGCAGCGGGTGCGGTGCTGGTGAACGACGTCTCGGCCCTGCGTTTCGACCTCGAGCTGGCCGACGTGGTCCGCGACCGGCGGCTGGGGCTGGTGCTGATGCACTCCCGCGGGCGTCCCAAGGACATGCAGCAGGACCCGTGCTACGACGACGTGCTGGCCGAGGTGGTCCGGGAGCTCGGGGAGGCGCTGGCGCGGGCGGCGGCGCGGGGCGTACCGGTCGAGGCGACGATCGTGGACCCCGGGCTGGGGTTCGCCAAGCGGCTGGAGGACAACCTGGCGCTCCTGGCCGGGTTGCCGGCGCTGCGCGCGGGGCTCGGACGACCGGTGATGGTGGGACCGTCGCGCAAGTCGTTCATCGGCGGGCTGACGGGTGCCGGGCCGGAGGCGCGGCTGCCGGGAACGCTGGCGGCGGTGGCGGCGGCGGTGCTGGGAGGCGCGGAGCTGGTACGCGTGCACGACGTCCGCGAGGCGCGGCAGGCCGCGGACGTCGCCGCGGCGATCCGCGGGGCGCGTCGGGCGGGGGCCGCCGATGCTTGAGTTCCTCCTCGAGCCGTTCCACGGCGCCACGGTCCTCGAGGTCTTCTGGATCTTCGTCGACATCGTGCTCGTCTCGGCCATCGTCTACTGGGCGCTGCTGCTGGTCCGCGGCACCGCCTCGCTGCGCGTGGCGATCGGCTTCGTCGTCATCTGGGCCGTGTTCATGCTCGCCGAACGGCTCGAGCTGCGCACGGTCAGCCGGACGTTCGACACGCTGTTCTCCACGTTGTCCCCGCTGGTCGTGTTCATGATCGTGCTGTTCCAGGACGACATCCGGCGCGGGCTGGCCCGCATGACGCGCTGGCGGCGGCTCTCGCGGATCCAGGAGGCCGAGACCGTGGAGGCCGCGGTGGCGGCGGTCGATCAGCTGGCCCGGGAGCACATCGGGGCGATCCTGGTGTTCGAGGGCGAGGCGAAGGTCGAGCCGTTCACGCAGAGCGGGATCGAGATCGACGCCGCCGTGACCAAGGAGCTGCTGTACGCGATCTTCGTCCCGGCCTTCCGCAACCCGACCCACGACGGCGCCGTGGTGATCAAGAACCTGCGCATCGCCCGCGCGGGCGTGTTCCTCCCCAGCACCAAGATGACCGACCTCGCCGTGGAGCTCGGTACCCGCCACCGCGCCGCGATCGGCATCACCGAGGTGACCGACGCGGTCAGCGTGGTGGTCTCCGAGGAGCGCGGCGCGATCTCGTTCTGCGAGGACGGCGCCATCACCCTCGACGTCAGCCCGCTCGAGCTGCGGGAGATCCTGCTCGCCCGCTTCGAGCACGGGCTGCGGCGCGAGCCGGGCCTGCTGGACCGCCTGTTCGGGCGGAAGCGGCCCACGCGCACCGAACGGGCGTCGCAGGTCGGACGCCAGACGATCCGGCCCAGCCAGGCCGCGGACGGAAGCGGCGAGCCCCCGGCCGGCGCCCGCGGCTCCTCGCCCACCGTCGCGGAGGGAACCGGCGAATGAGCGGCGGCGGCTTCCTGCGACGCGTGCTCGCCCAGAACCTGGAGCTCAAGTTCCTGGCGCTCGTGATCGGCCTCGCGATCTTCTACTCCCGCGAACGCGAGGAGACGGCCGAGCGCACGCTGCAGGTCGACGTGATGACGATCGGCGAGCAGTCCCTCGGCGACCTCGTGCGCGTGTCCCCGCTGCCGGGGAAGATCGAGATCGCCGTGCGCGGGCCCGAGCGACAGGTGGCGGGACTGCGCGCCGACCAGATCGGCCCCCTCGCGCTGCCCATCCGGGCCGCGGTCGAGGAGGGGCGGCTCGAGCTGCGGCGCGACATGTTCAACCTCCCCGACGGCGTGCGGATGCTGTGGGCCGACCCCGCCGCGATCGATTTCCGCTTCGAACGCCGCGCCAGCAAGGTCGTCCCCGTCGCGCTCGAGCTCGGCGACACCGACCGCGACGTCGTCGTGGACCTCGAGCGGAGCGCGGCCGATCCGGACGAGGTGCTGGTGACCGGCGCCGAGTCGATCGTCGGCCCGATCCACGAGCTGCGCACGCTGCGCATCGAGCTGGCCGGCCGGCGCCCCGGCACGATGCTCCAGGACGTCGGACTGAGCGTCCCCCGGGTCGAGAGCCTGACCGCGGCCGTGGAGTCCGTCCGCGTCGCCGTCGTGCTCGTCGCCGACCTGGTGGACTCCGAGCGCACCGGGCTGCCGGTCGAGGTCGTGCGCGGCACCGACTTCGACCCCGGCGGCACCCTGGTCTACGGCGCCGAGGGGCTCCGCGCCGCGGTTCGCGTGCGCGGCGTCCGCTCCGTGATCGAAATGCTCGACGCCTCCGCCCTCCGCCTGTTCGTCCAGGTCGATCTGAACGCCTTCGTCGACCGCGACGGCGACGGCGTCCTCGAGGCCGAGATCCCGATCCAGGCCGTGCGGGCCGGGGAGTCGTGGTCCGTCGTGGAGATCACGCCCGCCGTCGTGCCGATGACCTGGATTCCGCCCCCGCCGCCGCCGGCCGAGGAGCCGCTCGTGGAGACGGAGGGCCAGCCCGCAGCGCCCGCGCCCGCCCAGGCGACGACCTCCGCCCGCGCCCCCGCTGCGCCGCCTCCCTGACCGGAACTTCAGCCCTTCCCGAGTGTCTCTTGCTCCCGGCGCCCGGGACGTGCCGGGCCGACCACCGGCCCGGCGAGGGGCGCCGAGACGACGGAGGGACGAGCATGCGAGGGGTTTCGGGAGCGGTGTGTCTGGTGCTGCTGGCATGGGATGTCGGGGGCTGCGGGCCCGGAACGAGCTTCGGTCGCCGCGAGCCGGCGGCGGTCGTCGTCGAACCCGAGTCGGTGGCGTCGGCCGCGGAAGCGGAGCCCCGGCACTACCGGCTCGAGCCGAGCCGGTCGGACGACGGCGCGTCGCGCAGCAGGTTCGTCGCCTGGTCGTCGGACGCGGCGACGGCGTTCGACGCCCCGTTGCCGGCGGCGGACCTGGCGGCGGCCGGCGGCTCGACGGACGCGGGCGCCGGCTACGCGGCCGCCAATCCGTTCGACGCGTACTCGACGGCCCTGGGGAGCGACCCGGTCGATGCCCGCGGCCACCTGATGGGAAGCGACATCGGGGACGCCTACAGCACCGGCGGTTTCGGGCTGGTCGGCGCGGGAGCGGGCAGCGGTGGGGCGAACGCGGCGGGGTTCGGCCTCGGCGCCGTCGGCGAGCCGGGCCACGGGTACGGGACCGCCGCCGGCCCCGAGCTGAGCGGCCGCTCCGGCCGGACGCCCGACCTGCGGCTGGGCGACGCCACGACCTACGGCGGCCTGTCGCGGGAGGTGATCCGTCGGGTCGTGCGGCAGCACCAGGCGAGGTTCCGGGTCTGCTACGAGGCGGCGCTGGCGAGCGCGCCGGAGGCCGCGGGCCGCGTGAACGTGCGGTTCACCATCGGTCCGGACGGCACCGTGGTTCGGGCGAGCGTCGCGTCGACTTCGACGGGGGACGAGGCGCTGGCGCGTTGCATCGAGAGCGTCGTGCTCGGGATGTCGTTCCCGGCGAGCGACGGGATGGTCGAGGTGTCCTACCCGTTCCTGTTCCAGCCGGACGACGCGGAGCTGGTGGTCGTGGCGCGGGATGGCGGCGGAGCCGACGCCCCGTCCGGACCGCCGGTGCTGCCGCCGCCGCCTCCTCCCCCTCCGCCGCTGCCGACGCAGGGCGCGTTGCGGGCGAAGAACGGGGCGGGAGAGTGGGTCGGAGAGTTCCCGCTCGAGCACACCGAGGTCGCGGCGCAGATCAGCGGCTACGTGGCGTGCACCGAGGTGGCGCAGCGGTACGGGAATCCGTACGACGAGCCCATCGAGGCGGTCTACGTCTTCCCGCTCCCGGCGCTCGGCGCGGTGCACGACTTCGTGATGGAGGTCGGGGGCCGAACGATCGTCGGCGTCGTGCGCGAACGGGCGGAGGCGGAGCGGATCTACGCCGAAGCGCGGGCGCAGGGGCGGACGGCGAGCCTGCTGTCCGAGGAACGCCCGAACGTCTTCACGCAGAGCGTGGCGAACATCGAGCCGGGGGGCGAGGTGACGATCCGGCTGACGTTCTTCGAGCGGCTGACGGCGGAGCGGGGCGCCTACGAGTGGGTGTTCCCGATGGTGGTGGGGCCGCGGT
>JAFGHH010000154.1 GCA_016930215.1 Deltaproteobacteria bacterium | reverse complement strand
TGC
Source organism: Deltaproteobacteria bacterium (assembly GCA_016930215.1). Classification (GTDB taxonomy): domain Bacteria; phylum Myxococcota_A; class Polyangia; order DRWM01; family JAAZOP01; genus JAAZOP01. Next base: position 2,775 of record JAFGHH010000154.1, on the reverse strand, counting down.
GCCGCCAGCTGCGCCCGCTCGAGCGCCAGGCCGAGGCCGCCGACAAGTACCAGGCGCTGCAGGCCCAGCTGCGCGACGTCCAGGTGCGGCTGGCCGCCCACGACCTCGCGCTGCTCGTCGAGCGCCGCGAGCGCCAGGGGCGGGCCGACGCCGACGCCGCCCAGCGGGAGCGGCACGCCGACGCGGCGGTCGCCGAACGGCGTGCCCAGGTCGCCGACCTCGAGGGCGAGCTGGCCCGCCTCGGCCCCTCCGTCGACGCCGCCCAGCGCACCTACTACGAGCTGACGTCGCTGAACGAGCGCCTGCGTGGCACGGCCGAGCTGGTCGCCGCTCGTCGCCGCCACCTGGTCGAGTACGTCGAGGAGCCCCTGGCCGGCCGGCCCCCCGAGGAGCTGCGGTCGGCGGCCGAACGCGCCGATCGCGAACGTGCCGCCCGCCAGGACGACCGCGACCAGACCCGCCAGCGGCTCGAGGGCGCGGTCGCCGACCGCCGGGGGGCCGAGCTCGCCCGACGCGAGCACGACCAGGCGCGGCAGGCCGAGGCCCGGCGACGGGCGGAGGCCCGCGAGCGCGTCCTGCGCTGGGAGGGCGAGGTGTCCGCGCGGCGCGGGTCGATCGCGGCCACCGAGGCCGAGCTCGGTCGGGTCTCCTCGCAGCTGTCGTCCCTGGACGACCGGGTCACCGAGGCCGAGGGCGAGGTGGCCAAGGTCCAGGCCGAGATCCAGACCCTGGACGTGCGCGAGGTCGACCTCACCGAGGCGCTGGAGGCGGCCGAGACCCGCGTGACCGCGGCCCAGGCGCAGGTCGACGACCTCGCGCACCGCGAGCGCGAGCTCGAGCGGGAACGGGCCTCGCACGCCGCCCGGGCCGAGGCGCTGCGCGGGGCCCTCGCCGAGCGCGCCGGCGGTACCGCGGCGCTGCTCGACCCGGACGCCGACGCGCCGCCCATCGACGGCCTCCTGGGGCCCGTGGCCGACCACGTGCGCGTCGACGACGGCGCCGGCGCCGCCGTCGCGGCGGCCCTGGGCCCGCTCGGCGAGGCGGTCGTGGTGACCTCGCCCGACCAGGCGCGCCGGGCCATCGCCTGGCTGCGCTCCACCGAGGCCGGTGGCGCCACCGTCCTGGCCACCCGCGGCGAGCGCGTCGACCCCGTCGACCTCGACGACGACGCCCGCGCCCAGCTCGAGGCGGGGCGGGCGACGCCGCTCGCGGACGTGCTGACCGCGGCCCGCGACGACGACACCGCCCGCCGGGTGGTCGAGGCGCTACGGGGGATCCTGGCCCGCACGTGGCTGGTGCCCACCTGGGACGCTGCCGTCCTGCTCCACGGCCGTCACCCGGCGCTGACGTTCGTGACCACCGAGGGCGACGTGGCCGGGCCCTACGGCTACCGGGGCGGTCAGTCGCCCACGGCGTCGGCCGTCGTGACGGCCACCGCCGCCGCCGACGCCGAGGCCCGTGCCCGCGAGCTGGTCCGTCGGCTGGACCAGCTGGCCGAGGAGGCCGCGGCGTCGGCGGCGTCGCTGGCCGAGGCCAAGCAGGACCTGGCCGCGGCCACCGACCGGATCAACGAATCCGACGCCGCGATCACCGGGGCGGCCGAGCGGCTGGCCCGGCTCAACAAGGAGCTGGTCGCCCTGTCCAACCAGCGCGAGGTCGTGTCGGCACAGCAGGCCGAGCTGACCGACCTGCTCGCCCGTGACCGGGAAGCGCTGTCCGAGCTGAACGCCCGCGGGCCCGCGCTGCCCGACGAACCCGCCGTCGACGAAGGGCCGGACCTGGAGGCCGAGCGGCTCGACGCGGCGGTGGAGTCGGCTCGCGAGCGCGAGCTGGACATCCGGGTGGCCCTGGAACGGGTCACCGAGCAGGTCCGTCACCTCGAGACCCAGGCGGCCGACCTGCGGCGCGAGGCCGACGAGGTCGAGGTGGCCCTGGCCGAGGCGGCGCGCCGACGCGAGGCACGACGCGCCGGGATCGCCCGCTGCGGCACGCTGGCCGCCGTGTGCGCCACGGCGCTGGAGCACCTGGGGACCTCGATCGAGGAGGCCGCCGAGGAGCGAGACGCGCTGCAGGCCACCGCGCGGGCCCGACGCCAGGCGCTCCAGTCGGCGCGCGAGGCGCTGCAGGAGGCCGACGCCGAGCTGGTCCAGGTGCGTGAGGTGCGCCACGAGGCCGACCTGCGTCGCGCCGACCTCGACCACCACATCGAGCAGCTGACGGAGCGCCTGACCCGCGAGTTCGGGCTGTCCGCGGCCGACGTCGCCACGGAGCACCCCGACGCCGCTGCCTACGAGCGGCCCGCCCTGGTCGAGCAGGAGGACGTCCTGGTCCGCAAGCTCGGGCTGCTGGGTCGCGTCAACCCGCTCGCGCTGGAGGAGTTCAAGGCGCTGGAGGAGCGTCACACGTTCCTGTCCAACCAGCTCGAGGACCTGCGCCGGTCCAAGCGCGACCTCGAGGAGGTCGTGGTCGCCGTCGACGACCGCATCCGGCAGGTGTTCGCCGACGCCTACGACGACATCGCGCGCGAGTTCGAGGACATCTTCACGGTGATGTTCCCCGGCGGCTTCGGTCGGCTGACGCTGACCGACCCCGACGACATGCTGACCACGGGCATCGAGGTCGAGGCGCGACCACCCGGCAAGAAGGTGACCCGGCTGTCCCTGCTGTCGGGCGGGGAGCGGTCCCTGACCGTCCTCGCGTTCGTGTTCGCGATCTTCCGGGCGCGCCCCAGCCCGTTCTACGTGCTCGACGAGGTCGACGCGGCGCTCGACGACG
>JAFGHH010000153.1 GCA_016930215.1 Deltaproteobacteria bacterium | reverse complement strand
TCTAGGATCCGGGCGGCGGAGCGGCCGCGTCCTCCGGCACGTCCAGGCTCGGCGGGGTCACGGTCGGGGCCTCCTCCGCCGGCTCCGCGCCCGGCACGGTGCTCTCGTCGGGTGTCTCGTCGCCGTCCGTCGCGGGTGCGTCGGTCGTCCCGGGCTGCACGTCGTCCGGAGCCGGTACGGGCCGCGCGGCCAGCGCCTCGGCCAGGCCGGGGAGCTGCTCCGCGCCGTGGGGGACTTCGATCGTCGAGCCGTCGAAGTCGTCGCCCACCGGCTCGAAGCGCCCGCCGAGATGCTCGGCCAGGAACGCCTCGGTCACGGCCCAGAACGACAGCCGGTTCTCCGGCCGGGCAAACCCGTGGCCCTCGTCGGGGTACAGCACGTACGTCACCGGGATGCCCTGCCGGTCCAGCGCCGCGACGATCTGGTCCGACTCGGCCTGCTTGACCCGCGGATCGTTCGCCCCCTGGCCGATCAACAGCGGCCGGCGGATCGCATCGACGCGCGACAGCGGGGACCGCTCGAGCAGGAATGCGCGCCCGTCCGCGGTGCGGTGATCGCCGACGCGCGAGGCGAACATCTCGATCATCGGGGCCCAGTAGGGCGGGATCGATTCGAGCAGTGTGACCAGGCTGGAGGGGCCGACGATGTCGACGCCGCAGGCGAACACATCGGGGGTGAAGGTCAGGCCGACGAGCGTCGCGTAGCCGCCGTAGCTGCCGCCGAGGATCGCGACCTGGTCGGCGGGGACGATCCGTTCGCGCACCGCCCAGTCCACGGCGTCCAGCAGGTCGTCGTGCATCTTGCCGGCCCACTCGCGGTCGCCCGCGTTGACGAAACCCTTGCCGAAGCCGGTCGAGCCGCGGAAGTTGACGCTCAGCACCGCGTAGCCGCGGTTGGCCAGCCACTGGTCGATCGACGCGTAGCCCCAGGAGACGCGCCCCCACGGACCGCCGTGGACGTAGAGCACCAGCGGCACCGGGACGGCCGGGCGGCCGTCGCCGTCCGGGTCGCTTCCCGGCGGCAGGGTGAGGTAGCTGACCAGCGGCAGGTCGTTGCGGGACCGGATCACGACCGGCGCCATCGGGACCAGCGGCAGCCCCTCCAGGGCGCTGCGGTTGACGAACAGGAAGCGCGCCGCCTGCGCGTCGCGGTCCCACAGGTAGTAACGCACCGGGCCGTCGTCCGTGACGAAGGCCACGACCCAGCGGCGGTCGTCGAGCGTGCCGCCGAGCACCTTGAGGTCGCCGGGGGACACGGCGGCCAGCGCCGCGAAGTCGGACCGTACCGCCTCGTCCAGGAACAGCCAGTCCTTCCGCTCGTACTCGAACGCCGCCGCCTGCGGCGTGTATTCGGTCGGGTGGAACAACAGCTCCGAGATGTCGGCGCGCGGGTCCTCGGCCAGCACCCGGTGCTCGCCGGTCTCCAGGTCGAGCGCGGCCAGCGCCGCGGTGTTGCGGTCGCGGCTGTCGAGCAGGTACAGCACGCGGCGGGACTTGTCGAACCCCAGCGGGTTGGTCGTCAGGCTGTCCTCCTGGGCGATGTGCAGCCACGGCGCCCACGCGCCGTCCGCGCCGGGACGCAACAACTCGAGACCGCCGTCGTCGGTCATCCGCTGCGCCAGCCGCACCGCGTAGTCGTCGTCGGCGACGAACCCGAGGAACCCGTCGTTCTGCTGGACCAGCGTTCGCTCGCCCGACGCGAGGTCGATCCGGTGCACGTCGTGCAGGCTCGGGTCGCGGTTGTTGAGCCCGACCAGGATCGATTCGGGGTGCAGCTGGCTGACCCCCTGGATCTCGGCGCGCACCCCCGGCAGCGGCGTCAGGTCGCGCGTCTCCTCCCGCTCGACGTCGGTCAGATACGCGTGCCAGTTCTCGTCGCCGTCCGTGTCCTGCAGGTACACGAGCTGGCCGGGCAGGTAGGTCCAGAAGAAGACGCGGATGCCGCGATGCTCGTCGCGGGTGACCGGCCGGGCGGCCTCGAGGTCGTCGACGGGGGCGACCCAGACGTTGAGCACGCCGTCGACGGCGGCGAGCCAGGCCAACCGGGTCCCGTCGGGACTGATCGCAGGCGAGGCCCGGTCGGGGTTGCCGAACAGCACCTGGCGGGGAATCAGCGGGACGTCGGCGACGGCCCGGGCCGCGTCGCCGGGTCCGCGTGACGCCGGTTCGTCCACCGGCGTCACGGCCGATGGCTGCGTCGGGCCGCAGGCGGCCAGCGCCGCCAGCGTGGCCAGGGTCCAGAGACGGACGGAGCGCGGGAATCTCGAGTGGGTCTCCAAGGTTGCCTCCTGTCGTGTCCGGGAACGGCTCGTCGGCGCCACCCTGCGGCATCGCGGTTCGCGCGTCAACCCGAACCTCCTCCGGCGTCCTCCACCCCGGGGCGCCCCGGGTCTCCGCCGGCCGCGGTCCGCCGTCCCCGCAACCGTGCGATCGCGAACGGTCCGCCGGTCCGGAGCAGGTCCGCGAGGTTGCATCACCGACGATTCGTGGTAAGAGTCACCCCGGTTGCGCGGACCATGAGCGTGGGGGGCGCGACGGGCACGGAAGGGAGAAGCGATGGACCGGAATCTCTTGAAGACGCGATGGATCGGGGTTGGGCTGCTCGCGACGGCGTTGCTGTGGCCGGCGGGAGCGTCGGCGCAGGCCGAGATCACCGGAACCTACATCGACTACCTCGGCGTCGGCGACAACGGCATCATGATCAACGACGCCGATCACAGCATGCGGTATCGCGAGACCGCGGGCGGCACGACGTCGTGCGACGTGTTCTTCCTCGGAACGCCGGTGCACCAGATCACCGTGGAGGCGACGGGCACGGTGACCTTCCGGCGGACGAACCAGTACACGGGGACCCAGATCCCCACCACGGCCGGTCCGACCGTTTCGGGGCGCTCGATCGACTGGTCGGGCCGCTTCGCGGGCACGACCGGCGTGCACGCGCTGACGGTGGACCTCGCCTACTCCTACGGCGTGGACGACCGGGCGGTGCTGGTGGAGGCGCGTCTGACCAACAGCGGCACCGTCGCGCTCACCAACGTGTACTTCATGATGAACGGCGACCCCGACCAGGGGCAGTGCGTGTCGGGCGACTACGAGACCTACAACGACGTCGTGCGCCAACCGCCGACGGACGAGAGCACGCTGGCCACGGCCCGCGTCAACCCCCCCGGTCCGTACACGCTGGCCGTGGGCAGCGTCGATACCCGCGCCCGCACGCACTTCAACGCCAGCGGTCTGCCGAACGACAACGCCTCCGGCACCTGGGCCGCCCCGCGGGACCCGAACGACACGTACCAGGACGTCGGGATGTCGATCGTGTTCCGCGAGCCGGCGCTGGCCATCGGAGCTTCCGTCACCTTCCGCTTCGCCTACGTCTGGGGCACCGACGCGGCGAGCATTCCGCCGCGCTTCGACGCCCTCGGGTGCGCCGCCGCCGCGGACGGCGCGGACTGCGCCGTCGGGACCGCCGCCGGGACCTGCTGGGCCGGCGCCTGCTGCACCGGTTGCTGGGACGGAACCGCCTGCCAGACCGGCGACACCGCCGCCGCGTGCGGCGTGGCGGGCGACCTCTGCCTGTCCTGCGACGACGCGAACGCCTGTACCACCGACGCCTGCACCCTCGGGACCTGCGGCAGCACGCCGATGCCGGCCGGCAGCGCCTGCGAGGACGGCCTGTTCTGCACGACCGGCGAGACCTGCGACGCCGGCGGCGCGTGCGAGGGCGGGACGCCGCGGGACTGCGACGACGGGCTCGCCTGCACCACCGACTCCTGCGACGAGGCGGGCGACGCCTGCGCCGTGACGGTGGACACCGGCAGCTGCGCCATCGAGGGCGCCTGCTACGCCGACGGCGACGCGAACCCGGCCAACGCCTGCCAGGTCTGCAACGCCGGCGCGTCCCCGACCGCGTGGGTTCCCGCCGCGGCCGGGACGGCGTGCGAGGACGGCCTGTTCTGCACCGACGGCGATGTCTGCGACGCCGCCGGAACCTGCCTGGCCGGCGCGGCGCGGGTCTGCGACGACGGCCTGACCTGCACGACCGACTCGTGCGACGAGGACGCCGATGCGTGCGCCGTGGAGGTCGACGCCGGATTCTGTGCCGTAGACGCGGCCTGCGTCGCCGACGGCACGGCGCACCCGACCGACCCGTGCCTCGGCTGCGTGGCGGACGAGTCCGCCACCGCGTGGTCGTACCTCCCCGGCCCGACCTGCGACAGCGACGACGACTCCGTCGTCGACCTCGACGAAAGCCCGGGCGACACCGACGACGACGGCACCGACGACTACCTCGACCCGGACGACGACGGCGACGGCATCCCGACGCGGACCGAAGTCGAGGACGAGGCCGCGCTGGGCGGGGACGTCGACGACGACGGCGTGCCGGCCTACCTCGACACCGACAGCGACGGCGACGGCGCCCTCGACGCCGTCGAGGGCACCGGTGACGCGGACGGCGACGACGTGCCGAATTACCTCGATCCCGACAGCACGATCAGCGACCGGGACGGCGACACGGTTCCGGACGACGTGGAGTGCGCGCCGGGAACCACCCCGTGTCCCGACACGGACGACGACGGGACGCCGGACATCGACGACCCGGACGACGACGGCGACGGCGTGCCGACGATCGACGAGCGGCCCGGCCTGGTCGACGTCGACACCGACGACGACGGAACGCCGGACTACCTGGATCCGGACGACGACGGCGACGGGATCCCGACGCGGACCGAACGCGAGGACGTCGCGGAGCTGGGCGGCGACCCGGACGACGACGGCGTCCCGGCGTACCTCGACACCGATTCCGACGGCGACGGCGCGCTCGACGCGGTCGAAGGCACCGACGATGCCGACGACGACGGCGTGCCGAACTACCTCGACGCCGACACCGTGATCACCGACCGTGACGGCGACACCGTCCCGGACGACGTCGAGTGCGAACCGGGCACCGACCCGTGCCCCGACACCGACGGCGACGGGACGCCGGACATCGATGACCCGGATGACGACGGCGACGGCGTGCCGACGATCGACGAGCGGCCCGGGAGGGTCGACGTGGATACGGACGACGACGGCACTCCCGATTACCTCGACCCGGACGACGACGGCGACGGCATCCTCACGCGCATCGAGCGTGAGGACGTGGCCGAGCTGGGCGGCGACCCGGACGACGACGGCGTCCCGGCGTACCTCGACCTCGATTCGGACGGCGATGGACGGCTCGATGCCGACGAGGGCACGGGCGACAGTGACGGCGACGGCGTCCCGAACTACCTCGACCCGGACGGCGGCGAGCCGCCGACCAGCGGCGGCATGGCGGGCGGTGCCGGCTGCGGCTGCCGCACGACCGGCGGAACCGACGGCACCTTGGGCGGCTTGGGCCTGCTCTTGGCCCTGGCCTGGATCACACGGCGCCGCCGACGCGCGGGGGCGAACCGGGAGGTGACCCGATGACCCGTTCGTCGGCGGAGCGCAGCCTGCATCCGTGGCCGGCCGCCCTGCTGGCGGCCGCGATGCTGGCCTTCCCGGCGGCCGCCGCCGCCCAGTCCGTCACCCTCGACACCTACCGGGCCGCCGAGACGCCCGAGGACGGGTTCGCGATCTCGCGGCCCAATGACCTCGGGCACCTGCGCTGGGCGGCCCAACTGCACCTCGACTACGCCTGGAACCCGCTGGTCTGGGAGACCCGGCTGGGCGAGGCCGACACCGAAACCGCCTCGATCGTCGAGCACCATCTGGTCGCCAACCTCGGCTTCGCCTTCGGCGCCTGGGACCGGCTGGTGGCGTTCGTCGGCCTGCCGTTCAGCCTGCTGATGACCGGCGAGACGGTCGCCGGCGCTCCGGGCGCCGACGGCACCTCGCTCGGCGACCTGTGGCTCGGCGCCCGCGTGCGGATCTGGGGCGAGCGCACCGACTGGTTCACGCTCGGGTTCCAGGTCGTCGGCACCGCACCCACCGCCGAGGCGGCGAACGACGAGCAGTCGTTCTCCGGCGACGGGTTCTGGACGATCCACCCCGAGGCGCTGTTCGAGTTCCGGCCCGGGGCCGGCATCGCGATCACCGCCAACGTCGGCGGCCGGTTCCGCGAGCTCGAGTCGTTCGGCTCGTTCGACGTGGGGCACGAGCTGACCTGGGGCCTGGGGCTGATGGTCCCCCTCCTCCCGGACCTGCTCGACCTTCACCTCGAGGCCTACGGCACGACGACCTTCGAGCAGTTCGGCGATCGGGAAGGCTCGCCGATCGAGGCGATCGCCGGCGTGAAGGTCCAACCGGTCCCCGGTCTGCGGCTCGGCGCCGGCATCGGCCCCGGCCTGCAGCGCGGCTACGGCTCTCCCGACCTCCGCGCGCTGCTCACCATCGGCTACGCGGCGCCGGCCGAGGCCGAGCCCGAGCCGACGGCGCCCGCCGACCGTGACGCCGACACGATCCTCGACGACGACGACGACTGCCCCGACGAGCCCGAGGACTTCGACGAGTGGCAGGACGAGGACGGCTGTCCGGACCCGGACAACGACGACGACACGATCCTAGACGGCGAGGACAACTGCCCGAACGAACCGGAGGACCTCGACGGCTGGGAGGACGAGAACGGCTGTCCGGACCCGGACAACGACGGCGACACGATCCCGGACGGCGAGGACGACTGCCCGAACGAGCCGGAGGACGTGGACCAGTTCGAGGACGGGAACGGCTGTCCGGACCCGGACAACGACGGCGACACGGTCCTCGACGTCGAGGACGACTGCCCGCTCGACCCCGGCCCGGCCGACAACCAGGGCTGCCCGCGGGCGGTCCAGGTCGATCGCCAAACCGGCGTGATCCACATCCTGCAGCGGGTCGAGTTCGCGACGAACAAGGACGTGATCCTCGAGCGCAGCGAGCCGGTGCTGGAGGAGGTCCGCGCAGTCCTGGCGGCCAACCCGTCGCTGACGCGGATCCGCGTCGAGGGTCACACCGACGATCGCGGGCGCGACTCGCGCAACATGGACCTCAGCCGGCGTCGCGCCGCCAGCGTCGTGCGCTGGCTCGTCGACCATGGGATCGCGGCGGGCCGGCTGGACGGCTGGGGCTGCGGCGAGAACCTCCCGGCCACGGGGAACGACACGGACGAGGGTCGCCAGACCAACCGGCGCGTCGAGTTCCACATCGTCGAGCCGCCCCCCGAGGGCGGAGTCCGCAACCCGGAGGGCTGCGAGCGCTCCGAGTAGCCCGTCACCCGCGTCGCCGCAGGCCGAAACCGAGGCCTGCGGCGACGACCAGCCCGCACCAGGCCGCGAAGGCGTCCCCAAGGTCCGCGTACCACCCGCGCAGCGCGAGCAGGCGCACGTCGCCCACCAGCGCCGTGCCGTCGCCGACCACGCGGTGCGAGACCTCCGCCCGACGCACGACCTCGCCCGTCGCCGTCACGAACGCGCTGACGCCGGAACCGGTGGCGCGCACCAGGTCGCGCCGCGACTCGACGGCCCGGAACACCGCCTGCGCCAGGTGCTGCTCGGGCTCCGCCGTGGCGCCGAACCAGGAGTCGTCGGACAGGTTGACCAGCAACGTCGCCCCGCGCGCGACGAGCGCCCGGACGTGCTCGGGGAACGTCGCCTCGAAGCAGATGAACGACGCGAGGACGACGCGACGCACCCGGTCCGGGTCGCCGGGGTCGGGCAGCGTCAGCCGGAGCGGCTCGAGCCGCGCGCCGGGCCGGTAGCGCCGCGGCCCGCCCGCCAGCCCCTCCAACCATGCCGGCAGCCGCTCGCTCCAGAAGATCAGTCGCACCTTGTCGTACACGACGCGCAGCGTGTCGTCTGGCAACAGCAGCGCCGCGGAGTTGCCCACCTCCCGCGTCTGCGGGTCGATCGTCTCGGCCCCGAACAGCAGCGCGCTCGCGAAACCCTCGCGGATCCGACGGTCGTGTCCGGGACGGTAGTCGTGCCGCGCGTCGCGCCGCAACGGGAACGGATAGGCCTTCTCCGGCCAGACCACCAGGTCCACCGGCCCCCCGTCGCGCTCGACGGTCGCGGTCAGGCGCTGGTAGCGCCCCAGGCGCGCCGGATCGGCGGGCGGCGGGGTCCATCCGGTGCGCTGGGCGCCGGCCTGCAGGGCGGCCACCCGCAGGATCGGGGCGTCCGCGCGCGCCTCACGGACCTCGGCCCGTCGCACCGCGCCGAACAACAGCGCTGCGGCAACCAGCCCGCCGGCCGTCGCCAGCACGGCGACCGGCCGCGGCCGGCCCTCCCGGCGCGCCCGGCACGCCCCGGCCAGCGCGGCGGCGACCAGCACGAACAGGAACGTCAGCACGCAGGGCCCGCCGAGCTCCGCGACCTGCGCGAGCAGCGGGAAACGGTACTGCGTGATGCCGAGCGAGAACGGAAAGATCGCCGGCTGGAACCGCTCGACCACGACGAACGCGGCCGGCGCCACCAGCGCCACGGGCAGCACCGGGGCCGCCACCCGCACGATCACGGCCCAGGCGGCCCACCCGAGCGACTGGTACGCCCCGAGCGCCAACGTGAGCGAGACGGCGGCGACCGGAGGCAGGCCGGAGAAGCGCGCCAGCAGTCCGGGATACCAGGACCACGCGACCAGGAACAGGACCATCCCGGCCGTCCAGGCGAGCAGCGCCGCGCGCACGGGCCGGACGCGCGGAACGTGCAGCAACAGTGGCACGAAGGCGACCCAGGCCAGCAGCGCGAAGGGGGCCGGACCGAGGATGCCCGGCGCGGCGAGCGCGAGCAGCAGACCGGTTGCCGCCGCGTCCAGCACTTGCCGGAGCGGAGCGTCGGGGTCGGCCAGCCGGCGGAGCAGGCGTTCCACGGGACCCATCGTCGTCCGGGCCGGGCCGGACGGTCAACGGTCGTCGGGACGGTCCCCGGACGCCGCTCGGCGAATGAACCTTCTTCCGTCCGGCGGCGCTGAAGCGGGGAGGGCGGCCGGACGGGCCGCGGCCGCAAGACGTCCTTGGAGCCGCCTCGCCGGAGCGCTAGGCTGACGGGGAGCCGCAGGCCCCGGGCAACGGCACCTGCCGGAGCGGCCGGAGAAGGGAGCGCGATACGCGATGAAGCTCAAGCCCATGCGGGAGTACCTGGGAGCGGTCTACCCGCGCACGACCCTGCGCGGCCTGCTCGTGGCCGCCTCGATGACCGCCACCTCGCTCGGCGGCTGCGGCCCGGGGCTCGACTCGCGGGAGATCGACACGGCGATGGAGGAGGGCGATCTCGACGGGACCGTCGATGACTGCGACGGCTCCGAGGACCCGGCTGCCTGCCGGGAAGCCGGGCCGGACGGCTACCGTTGAAGCACCGGCCGGTCCGCGCACCGCACGGCGACGAGGTGTCGGCCACCGACGTCCTCGGATGCGTTGTCGGTGCGCTGGTCCCGCGGGTCCGGTGAGCTCGCTCCGCCTCAGCTGGAGGGGCGGGTGGCGCGGCTGACACCCTGGAGCAGGGCGCGTCGGTCGGCGGGGCCCAGCGGCCGGCCGCCGAACCGGGCGGCGGCATAGCGCAGGACGGCGGCGCGAGTCGCCGTGCCGAGGCGCGGACTCTGCCGCGCCGCGCGCTCGGAAAGCCGTTCCGCCGGCTCGTGCGGCGCGCGCTCGATGCCCTCCGCCCGCAACACCCGCTCGAGATCTCCCAGCAGCCGACGCGACTCGACCAGCGTGCGACTGTCGACGGCGGCGCCCGGCCGAAAACCGGCGCGGGGACCGGCCCGGCGCCGCCGCAGCCGGCGGGCCAGCCGCCAGACGAGCAGGGCAACGGCGAGGGCCCCGAGCACGGTCAGGAACAGCGTGCGGACGTCGCGCACGACGGCGAGCAGCACGCGCTTGACCTGGCGGAACCCTTCGGCGACCGAGTGCAGGATGCCGACCTGCCGGGGGACGTCGAAGGCGACCACGTGATCGTGCCACGCGGTGCGCATCGCGTCGACCAGGTCGCCGAGCCAGCCGAGGAATCCCCCCGTGCGGCTGACCGCCTCCGCCTGCGCCGGCGGCGTGGCATCGTAGACGATCCACCCCTCGCCGGGAATCTCGACCTCGGTCCAGGAATGCGCGTTGGACTGGCGTACGGTGAGGTAGCCGCCGATCTCGTTCCAGTGGCCGCCGAGGAAGCCGCTGACGTTGCGGGCCCGCAGGCCGGCGGCGCGGGCCAAGAGCGTCATCGCCGAGGAGAAGTACTCGCAGTGCCCCTCCTTCCAGTCGAAGAGGAAGCTCTCGATGGGACGCTCGCCGGCCTTGGCGCTGCGGCTGCGCGTGTAGCGGAAGTTGTTGCGCAGGTAGGAGAGGATCGCGTCGGCCCGGGCGCGGGGGTCGTCCAACCCGTCGGTGAGCCGGCGGGTGAGCTCGGCCAGCCGTTGCGCGTCGGGGGGCAGGCCGAGGTAGGGATCCCGAGCGTCGTCGGACCAGCCGCCGGCCGCGGGAGTCCGCACGCCGTCCGGCCAGCGGCCCACCAGGGCCTCGAACCGCACCCCCTCCTCGCCGGCCTCGCGGTA
>JAFGHH010000152.1 GCA_016930215.1 Deltaproteobacteria bacterium | reverse complement strand
GGACGCCGCATCGGCCGCGCCTACCAGCTTGCCGACGACGTCCGCGACGCGACCGGCGACGAGCGCATCCTGGGCAAGCCGACGGGGCGCGACACGGCCCTCGGTCGCCCCAACGCCGTCCGCGCGCTGGGGCCGACGCAGGCCGCGGCCCGCCTCGCGACCCTGCTCGCCGAGGTGCCGGGCGCCGTGCCCGCGTGTCCCGGACGGATCGAACTGACGGAGTTCCTCGAACGGCTGCTGGCGAAGTTCCGAACGTAGTCGGGAGGTCGTGATGGACGGATTCGAAGCCCGCAAGGTCCCCTCACCCGGTTCGGGAACCCGCGATCGTGTCCCGCAACCGGTGCGCGCCGTCGTCGTCGGCGGCGGCCTCGCCGGCTGCGCCGCCGCGACGGCCCTGGCCGAACGCGGCGCCGGCGTCACGGTGCTCGAACGCAACGACTACCTCGGCGGCCGCGCCGGCGCCTGGACCGAACGGCTGCCCGACGGGCAACCGTTCGAGATGGAACGCGGGTTCCACGCCTTCTTCCGCCAGTACTACAACCTGCGCAACCTGCTGCGACGCATCGATCCCGGCCTGCACCACCTCACCCCCCTGCTCGACTACCCGCTGCTCGGACCCCACGGCGCACAGGAGTCGTTCACCGGCCTGCCGCGCCGGCCGCCGTTCAACGTGCTGGCGCTGATCCGGCGCACGTCGCGGCTGCGCCTGCGCGACCTGCTCCGCGTCAACGGCGCCGCGGCCCTGGAAATGGCCGCCTACGACCCCGTCACCACCTGGCGCGACCTCGACGACGGCAACGCCCGCGACTACCTCGACTCGCTCCGCTTCCCGCCCGACGCCCGGCAGATGCTGTTCAACGTCTTCGCCCACTCGTTCTTCAACCCCGAGGAAGGCATGTCCGCGGCCGACATGCTGATGATGTTCCACTTCTATTTCATGGGGAACCCGGAGGGCCTGGTCTTCGACGTGCTCGACGAGCCGTTCTCGCTGGCGCTCTGGCGCCCGCTCCAGCGCTACCTCGCCGGACTCGGCGTCGCCTTCCGGATGGGCACCTCCGCCGAGCGCCTCGAGCGCCGCGGCGACGGCTGGCGCGTCGCGCTCGCCGGCTCCGCGGAGGCGCTGGAGGCCGACGTCGTGGTGCTGGGCACCGAGGTCCCGGCGCTGCGCGCGATCGTGGCCCGCAGCCCGCAGCTCGACGACCCGCAGTGGCGGCGGCAGGTCGAGCGGCTGGACGTCACCCTGCCCTTCGCCGTCTGGCGCGTGTACCTCGACCGGGCCGTCCGGCACGACCGCCACCCGTTCGTCGGCACGACGGGTCTGGGACACGTGGACAACATCTCGGTCTACGAGCTGTTCGAGGGAGAGAGCCGGCGCTGGGCGCTGCAGACCGGCGGGTCGGTGGTCGAGGTGCACGCCTACGGCGTCGAGGAGCGGGTGACCGAGGCGGAGATCCGGGCCGACTTCCTCGCGCAGCTCCACGACCTGTACCCCGAGACGGCCGCGGCGAAGCCGCTCCACGAGTTGTTCCTGCTCCGGCGCGACTGCGCCTCGTTCGCCCCGGGAACCTACGCCGACCGGACGACGGTCGAGACGCCGTTTCCCGGCCTGGCGCTGGCCGGCGACTTCGTCAAGCTGCCGTTCCCCACGGCGCTGATGGAGCGCGCCACCGCCTCGGGCTTCCTGGCCGCCGGCCGACTGCTCGACCGCTGGCAGGTCCGGCCGGAGGACGTCTGGTCGGTGCCCGAGCGCGGCCTGTTGGCCCCGATCCGCCACACGTTCCCGTCCCTCCGCGTGCTGTGGCCCTGACTCAGCGCGGCTCGGGGTTCCCCGGCGGTCGCGTCCAGTCGGTCGGCACGTGCGGCTCGGGCATCGTCCCGTCCCGCAGAAACCGCGCCCGCTCGGCGTAGGCCAGGTCCTCGGCCCACAGTCGCCTCGTCCGCGCCTCGATCAGCGGCCGCAGCAGCCGGTTGGCCGGCAGCAGGAACCGGAACGGCAGCCGCTCCGAGGTTGCGATCGTCGCCTCCACTACCGCACTCCACCCCGGGACCACCGGCGTGGCGTGGGTCTCCACGACCGAGCCGACGCCCTCCCCCCGGATGATCGTCATCACGATCGTGCGCGGCTCCGGGCAGTGGAACGTGCAATCGACCTCGACGCACATCGGTCCGCCCACACGGAACGCCACGCGCACCGTCAGTCGCTCGTCGGTCGCCGACAGCACCCGGAGCCGGGCGAAGGTGTGGTAGTGGAACCAGGCGCCGTGCCACGGGTCGAGCCGGTTGGCGATCACGTCCTCCGGGTCGCAGCGCGCCACCATCCGCAACACGCCGGACAGGGCGTTCGACGGGCGGGGCGGCAGGATCGGCGCGGGCACGGCGGGATCGGCCGGTCCCGGGCGGACCCACACCAGGACGCCGTCGTCGTGTGCCGCCGCCGGCTCCCAGCGGCCGTGCTTCGACCCGTCGAGCGCCAGACCGTGCCACGGACAGACGAGCTTGTCCCGGTACACCCGCCCGGCCGACAGCGGCGCACCCATGTGCGGGCAGGCGTTCGGCCCGATGTGAAGCCGACCGCCGGCACGCCAGGCGACGTACTCCTTGCCGTCGACCCAGTAGAACGCGGGCCGCTCGCCGATGCGGTACGAGGCATCGACGACGTACCACCCGCCGGAGGGGAGCTGCTTGGCGCGGTCCAGCGCCCGGCGGATCTCGGGCGGCTTGACCTGCTGCCAGTCCGGCTCGTCCCGACCCGCCTGGTCCGCCGTCAACGGCGGCAG
>JAFGHH010000151.1 GCA_016930215.1 Deltaproteobacteria bacterium | reverse complement strand
GCTCGAGCGCGGGGTGCCGCGGGAGGCGCTGGGCGACGAGTCGGCGATGACGTCGTACCTCGAGCGGACGCACGCGGCGGCCCGGGAGGCCTGGTCCGACCCGGCGCTCGGCCGGCGGGTGTACTGGCTGTTCGAGACGCTGGTCGAACCGACGCTCGGTCCCGAGCCGACGTTCGTGGTGGGGTATCCGGCGGCGGTCTCGCCGCTGGCGCGCCCGCGGGACGCCGACCCGGCGTGGGTCGACCGGTTCGAGCTGTTCGTGGGGGGCCAGGAGCTGGCGAACGCGTTCTCGGAGCTGAACGACCCGGAGCTGCAGGCGGAGCGTTTCCGCGCGCAGCTCGAGGCGCGCCGGCGTGGGGACGAGGAGGCGATGGGCTACGACGAGGAGTACGTCCAGGCGCTGGAGTACGGGATGCCGCCGGCGGGCGGGTTCGGCCTGGGCGTCGACCGACTGGTGATGCTGCTGTGCGGCGTCGATTCGATCCGGGAGGCGATCCTGTTCCCGCTGCGCCGCCCGGTGCGGGAGAACGGCTGACCCGATGCAGCTCGCGTGGTGGGCCCCGCTGGTCATCGTCGGCTTCGTCGTCGGCGCGCTCGTGCTCAACCTGCTGGTGTGGAAGGGGCTGCTGCGGCTGTTCGAGGCGATCGGCGCGCGCTGGTCGACGAACCTGTTCGTCTCGGTGCGGCAGCTGGCCGGCCCCAAGAGCGGCTTCCTGTCGGTGATCGGGCTGCTGTCCATCCTCGGGGTGTCGTTCTCCTCGTGCACGCTGGACACGGTGCTGTCGGTGATGGGCGGGTTCCAGGAGGACCTCAAGCACAAGATCGTCGGTTCGAACGCGCACGTGGTGGTGGACCGGGTGCAGGGGGAAGGGATCGCGGACTACGCCGCGGTCCTGGCCCGGGTGCGGGCGGTGCCGGGCGTGGAGGGTGCGACGCCGCTGGTGCTCGGCGAGGCGTTGGTGCAGTCGCCGAGGACGCAGAACCTGGCGGGGGTGGTCGTGCGCGGCGTCGACCCGTTGTCGGTCGGCTCGGCGACCGACCTCGAGCAGACGCTGCAGGACGGGGCGCGGGTGGGGGACCTGGACGACCCGCTGCGTGCGTTCCGCGTGCCGGCCTCGGAGCGGGCCGGGCTGCGGGAGAACGACGCGGGAGCGGTCGTCGACGCGGAGGCGGGTTCCGGGGCGGAGGACGGCCCGCGGGGACCGCCGGGCGAGGCTCCGGGCGCCGACGCGGACGGCGGGTCGGACGGCGACGCGCACGCGTTTCCGGCCGGGGTCGGTCCGACGACGTTGCGGAGCAGGAGCGGGAAGGCGTTCGACCGGGTGTCACGCGGGATCTTCGTGGGTGCGCAGCTCGCGGACTCGATGAACCTCCAGGTCGGCGACGAGATCCAGCTCGTGGCGCCGATGGGCGACCTGGGCCCGACGGGTCCGATGCCGAAGAGCCGGCCGTTCCTGGTGGCCGGCGTGTTCCAGTCGGGGATGTACGAATACGATTCGAAGTACGTCTACGTCCCGATCGGGGAGGCGCAGCGGTTCTTCGGGGTGGCGGACGTGGCGTCGCAGATCGCGGTCCGGGCGCCGGATCTGGACCGGGCGACCGCCGTGGCGGCGGAGTTGCGGCGGATCCTGCCGTCGGACTTGCGGGTCCAGGATTGGCAGTCGATCAACAAGAACCTGTTCGCCGCGCTGAAGCTCGAGAAGGTGATGATGTTCGTGATGCTGTCGCTGGCGATCCTGGTGGCGTCGTTCTCGATCATCTCGACGTTGACGCTGATGGTGTTCGAGAAGCACAAGCAGATCGCCGTGCTCAAGGCGCTCGGGACGTCCGACTCGTCCGTGCGGCGGATCTTCCAGCTCCAGGGGGTGCTGATCGGCGTTGCCGGAGCGGTCACCGGCTCGATCCTCGCCGTCGCGTTGTGTCTCCTGGTGCGTTACGTGATCCCGTTCCCGATTCCCAAGGAGGTCTTCTACATCAGCCGCATGCCGGTGGCGATGTCGGCGGTGGAGTTCCTGATCGTGGGAGTGGCGGCGGTGGCGGTAGCGACGCTGTCGACGGCCTATCCCTCGCGGATCGCGTCGCGGCTGCGGCCGGCGGACGGCTTGAGGTTCGAATGACGGAACGGACGATCGAGGGCGCGGGCGCGACCGGCGGGGCGCCGGCGGAACCGGCGGCGGCGTCGCGGGCGCCGCTGCTGCAGGTGCGCGACCTGCGGAAGGTGTTCGTGCACGGCGGCAAGCAGCTGCACGTGCTGCGGGGCGTAGATTTCGTGATCGACCGGGCCGAGATGGTAGCGATCGTCGGCGCCTCGGGCGCCGGCAAGTCGACGTTGCTGCATATCGTCGGCACGCTCGACGCCCCCTCGCAGGGCTGCGTCGAGTTCGACGGCCGCGACGTGTCGAGGATGGACGGCCGGTCGCTGGCTGCGTTCCGCAACCGGACGATCGGCTTCGTGTTCCAGTTCCACCACCTGCTGCCCGAGTTCAACGCGCTGGAGAACGTGATGCTGCCCGCGATCATCGGCCGCATGCCGCGGAGCGAGGCGCGGTCGAAGGCCGAGCGCCTGCTGCTCGAGGTGGGCCTGGGGGAGCGGATGACGCACCGGCCGAGCGAGCTGTCGGGCGGCGAGCAGCAGCGCGTGGCGATCGCGCGGGCACTGGTGATGGAACCCCGGTTGCTGCTGGCCGACGAGCCGACGGGGAACATCGATTCCCAGACCGCGGCCGGGATCCACGAGCTGTTCTTCGCGCTCAACCGGCTGCACGGGACGACGATGATCGTCGTGACCCACGACGATCGGCTGGCCTCCAAGCTGCCCCGACGGCTCGAGATCCGCGACGGGCAGATCGTCCAGGACACCGGCGGGACCCTGCCCGTGGTCGCCCCGAGCGTTCCGGAGGCGCCGGCCCCCGCGCCGGCGACACCGTCCGCGGGGGCCTGAGCCGTCGGCGCGCCCAGCGGGCGAGTCCCGCGCGGGGGGTTCGGTCTTCCGGCGGGCCGCGGGTCAGGGAGCGGACGGGGCGGTCGCGGGGAACTCGGCGCCGAGGTCGAGCGTCAGGTCCTCCGTCGCGCGAATCACGCGCCGGATCGGCGGGCGGTCGGGGACGAGGATCTCGATCGTCCGCTCGACGGGACCGTCCCGCAACTCGAACTCCGGCCCGACGGCGCGTCCGTCGCAGCGGATGTCGGCGCCGGCGGGAACGCCCTCCAGGCGGATGCGTACCGGTCGGGTGAGGGAGTCGCCGGTCGCCGTCGCGTGCGGCGCGGTGGACGCGGGGGTCCGGCGCAGGCCGAGCACGAGGCCGCCGGCGACGAGGGCGAGCACGAGGATCCCGAGCGTGATCCAGACGGCGGTGCGGCGCGGGCGGGCCGCCGCGGGCGCCGGGGCCGGCCGGTCGGAGGCGCGCGTGCCGGAGGCGCGGGCGCCGGAACCGGGGGTCGTCCTCGGCTGCAGGGAACGTTTCCCGGTGGTCGCGCGGTGCGGGGGCGGCGGCGCCGAGGTGTGGGCGGGGATCGGCAGCGGCGTCTGGCCGGTCATCGAACGGTGGTCGGCCTCCTCGGCCGGCTCGCCGTCGACCAGCGTGACCATCACCCGATGCGGCCGGAACGGCGCCAGGGCGGCCGCGAAGTCGACGGCCGTCGCATAGCGGTCCGCCCGCTCGCGGGCCGTGGCCTTGTAGATCACCTGCTCCAGTTCTGCCGGGAGGTCCTCGCGCAGCGCGCGGGCCGAGGGGAAGTCGGCGGTGAGCGACTGGGCGAGCACCTGGTGGAACGTCGAGCCGACAAACGGCAGCCGGCCGGTCAACGCCTCGAACAGGATGACGCCGGCGGCATAGATATCGACGCCGGCGTCCACGTTCTCCGCGCCGCGCGCCTGCTCGGGCGACATGTAGTACGGCGTGCCCATCACGGCGCCGGGCTGTGTCAGGCGGACCGACTGGCCGGTGTCGGCGGTGAGCCGGGCGATGCCGAAGTCGAGCACCTTGACGGTCCGCTCGCCCTTGCGGTTCTTGACCAGGTAGACGTTCTCCGGCTTGAGGTCGCGATGGACGATGCCCTTGGCGTGGGCGGCGTCGAGGGCCTCGAGCACGTCACCGAGGATGGCGGCGATGTCGCCGACCGGCATGCGGCGCTGGCGCCGCATCAACTTCTCGAGATCCTCGCCCTCGAGGTACTCCATCACCAGGTAGGTGCGGCCGTCATGGCTCGTGCCGACGTCCTGGACCTGTACGATGCCCGGGTGGCCGACCGACGCGGCGGCGCGGGCTTCCTGGAGGAACCGCGCCGCCAGCTCGGAGTTCCCCGCGTACTCGAACCGGATCAGCTTCACCGCCAGGCGCAGGCCGATCAGCTCGTGCACCGCTTCATAGACCTCGCCGACGCCGCCCCGGCCCAGCAACCGGACCAGGCGGTACTTGTCGGCGAGCATCGTGCCGGTGAGGTTGGTGTCCATCGCCGTCGGCGGGCCCGGGGCGGGCGTGAGGATGACGGCGGGACCCTTCGCCGGCGCACGCCCGATGAAGGGCGGCGTCGGGATCGTGCCGGGCGGGCTGCTCGGGCGGATCTGGGTCTCCGCCATCGCCGCCGCGCCTCCCGGCCGGGCGTTGCCGTCGGTGGGCGTCCGCGGGGCGGCGTAGTCGGGGGGCGCCCCGGACTTGGGCCGCGCGCCCGGCGTGGCCGTGTCCGTCATCTGCTCGAGGAAGGCCCGCAGGACCTTGTCCTGGGAGTGCTTCTTCGAGCGATCGGGTCCCTGGGGTTGCATCTGCCTCGTCGTCTTCCCCCGAACGGTGCCAAGCTTACACCGTCGCGGGCGGGAGGCAATCGGTCCGTATTTCGTCGAACTTCGAGTCGGGCGGGCCGGTGGGAGAGCCGGGGCGTAGCGTGCCGGCTTGACAAGCGAGGCCCGGACGGCGGAAGAAGGGGGTGGTCCGGCGGATCGGCGGGCGCGCGGAACGGGCCGCGGCGCTTGGCGGCCTCCGTCGGCGGGGGGGAATCGCGGGTTTCCCCGGGATTCCGGAGAACGTCGTGAAATCGATCTTGAAACTGTGCCAGGCGGTCGAGGAGCAGGCCCGGGAGGTCTACGACGGGCTCGCGCAGCGGGCGACGGACCCCGAGCTGGCGGTCGTGTGGCGGGAGCTGGCGGCGGAGGAGGGCCGGCATCGCGAGCACTGGCAGATGCTGCTGCGGTCGGCGGAGCGGGGCCAGGTGCCGTCGCTGTTCCCGAACGAGGAGGAGGTCGAGTCGGAGCTGCGGTCGGTGCTGACGCGGATCGCGGCGTTGCGGGCGAGTCTGGACGCGACGTCGAGCGCGTCGTGGGCGTTCGTGCTGGGGTTGCGCGTGCAGTTCCAGCTGCTCCAGCCGACGCTCGAGTACCTGCTGCAGTGGGCGCAGCGGTTGAGCGGCGAGTCGGAGCCGCAGTTGAGCTCCGAGCAGGCGCTGGGGCGGCTGGTGGCCGCGGTGCGGCGGAGCGGGGTGGGGCCCGAGCTGGACCTGGCGTGCGAGATGCTGACGGCGCTGCAGCGCCAGAACCAGCAGCTGCTGCTGCAGAGTCATCGGGATGCGTTGACCGGCGTCCGCAACCGCCGCGGGTTCCTCGACACGGTCTTCCCGCTCTGCCACCTGGCCCAGCGTTCGGGGCAGACCGTCGGCTTCCTGATGCTGGACCTCGACGACTTCAAGCGCGTGAACGACGAGCACGGCCACGAGCGGGGGGACGAGGTGCTGCGGTCGGTCGCGCGGATCCTGCAGGGCGCCCTGCGCCAGTCCGACGTGCTCGGGCGCCACGGGGGCGATCAGTTCATCGTGTTCCTCTCGCCGGTGGTGGCGGGCGCGGTGGCGGCGGTCGGCGAGAAGCTGCGGCTGGCGGTCGAGGAGGGGGCGACGGCGGAGTGCGCGGTGACGGTGAGCGTCGGCGGGGCCAGCGGGATGCTGGGGCGCGACGTACAGCGCGACGTCGACAAGCTGCTGGCGCGTGTGGATGCCTGCCTGTTCATCGCCCGCTCGACCGGGCGCAATCGCGTGGTGGTCCAGGAGTAGGTCGCGGCGGCTAGAACGCGGTCCCGTCGATCCGCGTGCCGGCGGAGTACGGCGAGTGGTCCGCCGTGTCGGCCGTCGCGTGCGCCTCGAAGCCGGCCACCCCGGCCGGCGTGGCGTCGGTGTCGTCGAGGTCCGGATTGAGCGTCAGGGACTCGTCGTGCGCGGCCTCGCCGCCGTAGGTGTAGGCCTGGAGCGTGGCCGCGGGGAGGGCCACGGTGATCGTGTCGCTGCCGTTGTTCAGGCCGAGCTGTCCGGTCGAGGCGGCGACGGCACGCACGGCGCCCCAGGTGGTGCAGGCCGGCGTCCCGGCGCCGAACACCAGCACCGCCGCGCCGGCCGTCAGCGAGACGTCCGGGGCGAAGGTGTGCCGCAGCCCCCATTCGTCGGAGATCGTCACGCCGGCCAGCGACAGCGTGTCGCTGCTCACGTTGACCAGCTCGATGAACTCGTCGTCGGACGTGTCGGCGCTGCCGTCGCAGTTGACGTCCGCGCCGGCCGGCGGGTCGGCGAGGAACTCGTTGAGCAGCAGGTCTCCCGGCACCGGGGGGCGCCCGGCGGTGGCGCAGGCCGCGGTGTCGATGCCGGTCAGGTCCTCCGCCCGGTACGACTGGATGCGGTACGTCCCGTCCCATTCGGAGATGGGTGTCAGGACGTCGAGGACCGCGCCGATGCAGAGCACCGACGAGTCGGTCACCCGCAGGGCCACGCCCGTAGCGGTGCCGTACGAGATCGTGACGTCGGGGCCGGCGACGGCGGTCACCGTGGCGTCCGTCACCCGGACCAGCTCGGACTCGAGATCCTCGCTCGGCACGGTGCCGGCGCTGAGGTCCTGGACCAGACCGTCGACCGGGTTGCCCGAGGACCCGACCGTGACCGTCTCGTGCGCGTTGACCTGCTTCGTCCCGTGGTACGACCCCAGCTCGGTCACGGCCACGGTGATCGAATCGCCGACCGCCACGTCCGGGGTCCAGTCGCCGCCCTCGTAGAAGCCGATCGCCGGGCCCGCGGCGTCCACCTGGACGAAGTAGCCGCTCGCGTAGACGTACGTCACCAGCACGTCGCACAGTCGGGCGCTCACCGTGCCGTCCGCCATGGCGCGCAGCGCCGCGATCGTGGTGCAGTCCGGCGGCACGTCCGGTCCGTCGGTCGGGACGTCCACGGGGGTGTCGGTCGGGACGTCCACGGGGACGTCGGGCTCGACGTCGGCATCGGCGTCGGCGTCGGCATCGGCGTCGGCGTCGGCATCGGCGTCGGCGTCGGCATCGGCGTCGGCGCCGCCCTCGGCGTCCTCGGACGGGACGTCCGTGAGGACGTCGGTGTCGTCGTCGTCGCCGCAGCCGGGCGCGAAGGCCAGGCCGGCGGTCGTCAGCAGCAGTACGAGCCATCCTCGTCGCATCGTCGCTCTCCTTTCGGTGCCCGCGTCGGCGGGCAGGCCGGATGCGTGGTATGTAGCAGGGTCAGGGCCGCCTGTCATGTCCCGGGGTGGGACGCGGGACGCGACGGCGGTCGGCCGGGCGGATCGTCGTCGATGCGGGAACGCTACGAGTTGGTGATCGTGGGCGGCGGCCTGTCGGGGTTGAGCCTGGCGCACGCCCTGCTGCGCTCGCCGTGCTCGGGGCGGTCGCTGCTGGTCGTCGACCGCAATCCGCACGACGACGAGCAGCGGACGTTCTCCTACTGGTCGCGAGCGCCGACGCCGTTCGACGAGTTGGCGATCCGCAGCTGGGATCGCTGGCTGGTGCGCGGTGCGGGCTACGAGCGGCGGGTCGACCTCGGGGCGTACCGCTACCGCACGGTGCGTGGTGCGGACTTCCAGCGCGCCGTGCGGCCGGCGCTGCGCGCGCACCCGACGGCGGAGCTGATCGAGGGGGACGTGCGCGAGGTGCGGGACGGCCGCGAGCGGGCGGCGGTGCGTATCGGCGAGCGGTGGGTCGAGGCGGACTGGGTGTTCGACAGCCGGCCGGGGCCGGGGGACTTCCGCCGACCCGACGGCGGCGTGCTGCTGCGCCAGCGGTTCAAGGGCTGGGTCGTCGAGACGCCGGGCGACGCCTTCGACCCGGAGGCGCCCACGTTCTTCGACTTCCGCGTGCCGCAGCGCGGCGCGGCGCGGTTCTGCTACGTGTTGCCGTACGGGGCCCGCCGGGCGCTCGTGGAGTACGTCGTCTACGGTCCCGACGCGCCGGACGAGGACCTGCGGGCCTACCTCGAGGAGACGCTGGGGGTGCGGGACTACCGGATCGCCTTCGAGGAGCACGGGGTGAGCCCGTTGAGCGTGCGGCGGGAGGGACGGCGGCGGGGCCGGCGCGTGCTGTGGATCGGCGTCCATGGCGGCCGGCTCAAGGCCTCGACGGGCTACGGCTACACGCGGATCCAGCGCGACGCCGCCGCCATCGTGCGCTCGCTGGAGCGCCGGGGACACCCCTTCGCACTGCCGCGGGAGTCCTGGAGCTACCGGTTCCTCGACGCGCTGATGCTGCGCGTGATGGCGCGGCACGGCGAACGCGTCGCGGAGGTCTTCGGCGCGATGTTCTCGCGCAATCCGACGGCCCGCGTCCTCCGGTTCCTCGACGAGGAGGCGTCGGCGCTCGAGGCGTTGCGGCTGGCGCTGACGCTGCCGATCGGCCCGTTCGTCCGCACCCTGCTGCGTTGGCTGGTGCTGCGCCGGAACTGACGGGCCGCTCGACCGGCGGCCCTTCCCCCGGTCCGCCGCGCGCGGCTAGACTCCCGTGTCTGTGGAGGGACGCATGGGCTATCGGCCGAAGAGGGTGAAGGCGCCGCGGGTCGCGGGCGGCTCGTTGCGCCTGGCGGCGCGGCTGGCCGAGGGGCGACTGACCGGCGGGCTGCTGGCGGGCACGCTGCTGCGTTCGGCGGGTGTGTTCGAGCTGCGCGCGGCGCCGGTCGAGGAGCCGCATCCGGTGCATCCGCCAGGAATGCCGCCGGCGGTGGCGGGGGGCGGGGAGGAGGGTGCCGCGGCCCCCGACCCGGAGGGGGTGCTCGAGCGGCTGGCGGCGTCCTGCGGGCCGGGGTTCCGTTTCGAGACGGCGGCGGAGTTGGCGGCGGCCTACCGCGACGGGCGCACCACTCCGGAGGAGGTGGCGGAGCGGGTGTTGGACGCGTCGCGGCGGCTGGACGAGGCCGCGCCGCCGTTGCGGGTGTTCCTCGCGCAGTCCGCGGACGACGTGCGGGCGCAGGCCCGGGAGGCGACCGCGCGCTGGCGGGCGGGACGGCCGTTGTCGCGGCTGGACGGCGTGCCGGTGGCGGTGAAGGACGAGGTCGACCAGCGCGGCTATCCGACGACGGTCGGCACGCGGTTCCTGGGCGGCGAGCCGGCGACGCGCGACGCCGCGGCGGTGGAGCGGCTGCGGTCCGCCGGCGCGCTGCTGGTCGGCAAGGCGAACATGCACGAGATCGGGCTCGGGGTGACGGGGCTCAATCCGCACCACGGGTCGGCGCGCAACCCGTACGACCCGTCGCGCGCCACCGGCGGCTCCTCGAGCGGCCCGGCGGCGGCGGTGGCGGCCGGGCTGTGTCCGCTGGCGCTGGGCGCCGACGGCGGTGGCTCGATCCGGATCCCCGCCTCGTTCTGCGGCGTGGTCGGCCTCAAGCCGACCTTCGGGCGCGTCAGCGAGCGCGGGGCGGCGCCGTTGTGCTGGAGCGTCGCCCACCTGGGACCGCTCGGCGCCACCGTCGCCGACGCGGCGCTCGGCTTCGCGGTGCTGGCCGGCCCCGACCCCGAGGACCGCAACTCGCTCGGGCACCCCGCCCCGTCGCTCGAGGGGGCGGCGAACGAGGGGTTGGCGGGGCTGCGGCTGGCGGTCGTGCCGGGGTGGTTCGAGCACGCCGACGAGGCGGTCGTCGAGGCGTGCCGCGCGGCGCTGGAGCGGCTGCGCGCGGCGGGCGCGACGGTCGTGGAGCGCGAGCTCTGCGGGCTGGAGCTGGTCCGGCCGGTGCACCTGGTGACGATCGTGTCCGAGATGGCGGCGGCGCACCTCGAGCACTACCGGAAGCACCGCAAGGACTACGCGGCCGACACGCGGCTGAACCTCGCGCTGGCGCGGCGGCTGACGGCCTATGACTACATCCACGCACAGCGTCATCGTGCCCGGCTGTGCGGGGCGGTGGCGGCGTTGTTCGAGGAGGTCGACGTCCTGGTCACGCCGGCCACGGGCTGCACCGCGCCTCCGCTGCGGACCGACGCGCTGCGCTCGGGCGAGTCGGACCTCGAGACGACCGAGCGGATCATGCGGTTCGCTCCGCTGGCCAACCTGACGGGGCTGCCGGCGATCTCGGTCCCGGCCGGCTACGACGCGAACGGGTTGCCGATCGGCCTGCAGCTCGTCGGCCGGGCCTGGTGCGAGCGGGTGTTGCTGCGGGTCGCCCGGGCGGTGGAGGCGGGGGTCGAGCGGCGGGCGCCGCGGGTCCACGAGCGGCTGCTCGGGGCGGCCGGGGGCCCGGGCTAGGAGCTCCGGTTCGCGGTTTCGTTTTCGAACCGGCGGCTTGGGGGAAGGACGAGAAGCACGCGTGGGGGCTTGCCAGCCTGCCGGGAGCGTGCTACCCCATGGCGTTCCCGGGGGGTTCCCGGAGACGAAGGAGGAATAAAAGTGAAGAAGATCATCGTGTTGGCATCAGTGATGGCGGCCCTGGCGGCCGTGGGCTGTGGAGACGACGACGACGGCAATCCGTGCGAAGGGGTGCCGGAGACGGATCTTTGCGAGACCGCGGGCGACCTGCAGTGCAGCACGGACGGGACGACGGTGCAGAGTTGCGCCGCCGACGCGAACGGCTGTCTGGTGTGGACTTCGACGACGACGTGCGGGGCCCACCAGACCTGCGTGGCCACGGGTACGACGCCGGTCTGCGAGTGCGTGGACGAGTGCGCCGCGGGCGAATCCGAGTGTCGCGGCTCGGTGGTCTGGGCCTGCGAGACGGACCCCGACGGGTGTCTGGCGTTCGCCGAGGACGTCGACTGCGCGGACACGAGCGAGTCGTGCGTGGAGACCGGGACGACGGCGGAGTGCTCCTCGAGCTGTACGCCGGACTGCACGACGGCGGGCGACACGCAGTGCTCGGACACGGTGATCCAGACCTGCACCGACGTGGGCGGCGGGTGCCTCCAGTGGCAGGACGGGACCGACTGTGCGGACACGAGCGAGGTCTGCAACGACACGGCGGAGCCGGCGGTCTGCGAAGCGGGCTGCACGCCGGACTGCGACACTGCGGGCGACACCCAGTGCTCGGACACGGTGATCGAGACCTGCACGGACGTGGACGGCTGCCTGCTGTGGCAGGCCGGGACCGACTGTGCGGATACGGACCAGGTCTGCAACGACACGGCGGAGCCGGCGGTCTGCGAGACGGCCTGCGTGCCGACCTGCACGACGGCGGGCGACACGCAGTGCAACACGGCGGGCGACGCGATCGAGACCTGCACGGACGTGGACGGCTGCCTGTTGTGGCAGGAGACCACGGACTGCACGGTCGACGCCGACTACTGCGACGCGACGGGCGGCACGGCCGCCTGCGTGAGCTGCACCGACACCTGCACCGACGGGGCGACCCAGTGCAACGCCACGGTGATCGAGACCTGCACGGCGGACGCGCACGGCTGCTTCGTCGTCTGGACGGCCGGGACCGACTGCGCGACGACCAGCCAGGAGTGCGACGACAGCACGGAGCCGGCGACCTGCGTCGACCCGATGGGCACCGGGAGCTGCGCCGACCCGATCGTGGTTTCCGTCGACCACTACGCGCTGGCCGGGGCCGACTTCACGGCCGACTTCACCAACGACCAGACGCTCGGCGGCACCGGCTGCACCGCCCGGACCGGCTCGATCGAGGCGGTGTTCTCGATCGACCTGCTGGCCGGCGAGACGGTGCTCCTGCGCGAAATGGGTTCTCTGGACGCGGTGCTCTCGTTGCAGAACACCTGCGGCGACACCGAGGCCTGCGTGTTCTCCTCAGACCTCGGCAGCGACGAGAGTGGCGGTCTGGACTACCCGGCGACGGTCGATGAGACGGTGTACCTGATCGTCGAGGCGTGGTACGCCTCGCCGACGAGCCTGGCCTACGACATCCGGATCGACATCGTCTCGGCTGAGGACTGCGGCAACGGCATCGATGACGACGCCGATGGCGCGACCGACTGCGACGACATGGAGTGCCTCGGCGTGGGGACGTGCCCGGCCTGCGTGTCGACCGTGGTCACGACGTTCCCCTTCGAGGTTTCCGGCACCGACTTCACGGCGGACTACACGAACACGATGGTCCTCGACGCTGCGAGCTGCGTCGAGCGAACGGGAACGCAGGCCGACGCGATCTTCGAGGTCGCCCTGACGGCGGGGCAGCGGCTGACCTTGGCCGAGACCGGCACGCTGGATGCCGTGGTCAGCCTGAGCGAAGCCGCCTGCGGGCCGGCCGTGACCTGTGTCGAGTCCCACGACTCGCCCGAGACCATCGCCTACACGGCCGCGACCGACATCACGGTCACCCTCTTCGTCGAGGCGTACTCCGCATCGCCCTACTCCACGGCGTACGACATCACGATCGACGTCGTGACGGCCGAGATCTGCGACAACAGCCTGGACGACGACGGCGACGGCGACACCGACTGCGACGACCGGGAGTGCTACGGCGTCGGCTCCTGCGGAATCCCGGGGAGTTGCGCGACGCCGATCGTGGTCACTGGCGACAGCTACCGGGTGACGGGCACGAACTTCTCCGCGGACTGGGTCCATACGATGGTGCTCGACGCGGCGACCTGCGCCGAGCGGACGGGCACCCAGGCCGAGGCGGTCTTCGAGGTCGCCCTCTCCGCCGGCGAGACGGTCCAGCTTGCCGAGAGCGGGCTCGTCGACGTGGTGGTGAGCATGATGCAGGGTGGTTGCAGTGAGACGCAGGCCTGCGTCGAGTCGCACGACTCCCCCGAGACGATCACCTACACGGCGACGGCGGATACGACGGTCTATCTGGTCGTCGAGGCCTACAGCGCGACGACGACGTCCGCGTACGACATCACGATCAACGTGTTGTCGCCGCCGAGCCTGACGATCAACGAGGTCGCGTACGACGACGACGGCACCGACGACAAGGAGTTTGTCGAGCTCTACTACCGGGGCGGCGGCCTTTCGCTGGACGGGTACACGCTCGTCCACGTGAACGGCTCGACCGGCGGCCCCATCTGGACGGCGGCGCTCGACGGACACACCGTTCCGGCGGACGGGTTCTTCGTGATCGGCCCCTCCACGACGCCGAACCTCGACCTCGACTGGTCCACGTTCAGCGCCACGGCTCTCCAGAACAGCGAAGAGGCGCTGGTCCTCTACTGGCACCGCGGCCTTGCCGACGAGGAGATCATCGACGCAGTGGCCTACGTGGGCACGGCCTCCCTTCCTGCGTGGGCGATCGAGACGGCGCCGGCCGCCGCGATCTTCGGCAGCGAGGAGACCTCCACCGGGCGGTACCCCGACGGCGCCGACACGGACGACAATTCGGCCGACTTTGGCCGGGCCATGTTCCGCACGCCCGGCACGGCGAACCTGCGGCACGATCCGGCCGGATTCTCCCGCGTCTCCGCGCTCTCGTCCGCCGGAAGCTCGTCGACCTATCCCGTCACCATCCCGGACAACACGGTCCCCGGACCGTCGGCCCAGATCAACGTCACCGCGACCTTCTGGCCGGAGACTCTCGCCGACCTCATGGTCGGGGTGCGGATCTCCCACGGGTGGATCGGTGACGTCGAGCTTACCCTGATGAGCCCCGACGGGACGACGATCTACCTCCACGACAACACCGGCGGCTCGGCGGACGACATCGTCACGGTCTACGATGCGTTCACCGCGGTGGCCGACACGACGCTCACGATGGACGACTTCGCCGGTGAGAACGGCCGCGGGGTCTGGACCCTGACTGCGACGGACAACTCCGGCGGCATCGCGGGCGAGATCCTCGAGTGGTACCTGCTCGCCAACTAGCCTGCTGATTCCTCATCCGGTCAGTTCCTGAACGCTCGCCCGGGCGAGTCGCCCGACTCATGGCTGCTTTCGCATCTGTTGCGCTTCGCTCGACGGCCGGAATCGCCTACCCGCTGGATCACGCGACCCGTCCTTCACCCCCCGCCGGGGGCCGACGGCACCCCCTTTCGAACGGCCCGGTCAACGGCGAAACGCCGAGAGCAAGCAGCGTCGACCCAATTGTCGCTTGCCCCTCCCTCCGGCCTTGGGCATGATGGTCGGGTCGATTTCGAGGAGGTGACGTGATGACGAAGGTGCTCGACACGGTCCTGCTGCTGGCGTTGCCCGCCTCGGGGAAGTCCGAGGTGCGCAAGTACCTGGCGCTGCAGACGCCCGAGAAGTGCCGGGACGACTTCGGGCTCGGCGAGACGGTGCAGCTCGACGACTTCCCGTACGTGCACCTGATGCGGCGGGTCGACGACGAGCTGGCGGCGCTCGGGAAGGAGCGGATCTTCTTCCAGGCGCCGGACCGCGGGTTCCGCGAGGGGCGCGACTGGGGCACGCTGATCGAGCTGATCAACGAGGACCGCGAGGCGCTCGACGTGCCCGCGCCGCCCCGCAAGAAGGGGGCGGGCGAGACGATCATGATGCGGCTCGAGCAGGCGGCGATGAAGGTCGGGATCCCGCCCCGCCTGTCCAAGCTGGACGGCGCGACGCGGGCGGCGGTGGCCGGGAAGCTCGAGAAGGAATCGCGCGAGCTGCTCGACGGGCTGGTGACCGCCCGGCCGGCGTCGCTCGAGGGCAAGACGATCATCATCGAGGCCGCGCGCGGTGGTGCCGAGGGCTCGGCGATGCCGCTGGCGGCGCCGTTCGGCTACCTGTACTCGCTGGGCCTGCTCTCGCCGAAGATCCTCGAGCGGGCCTCGATCCTGTACATCTGGGTCACGCCGGAGGAATCGCGCCGCAAGAACCTGGCCCGCACCGACCCCAACGACCCGGGGTCGATCCTGCATCACGGGGTGCCGGAGGCGGTGATGCGGGGCGACTACGGTTGCGACGACATGGGGTGGTTGATCGAGCAGTCGGACAAGCCGAACACGGTGCGCGTGGAGGCGCACGGCAGGACCTACCACCTGCCGGTGGCCCGCTTCGACAACCGCGTCGACCGGACCTCGTTCGTGCGGGGGGACGTCAAGACCTGGAAGCCGGAGGACGTGAAGGCGTTGCACGAGGGGTTGCGCGAGGCGTTCGCGCTGCTCAAGCGGTAGGTCGGGCTACGGGATCGGTGCGGGGTCGCCCGCGCATCCCAGGTACCGGCGGTGGACCCGCACCCGGATCCCGTTGAACACCATCTCCACGGTCTCCGCCTCGTCGACGACCTGCTTCGAGATGTAGCATTGGACCTTGCCGTGCGGGAGCTTGCCGGGTTCGCGTTTGCCGTGCTGTGTCATCCCACTCCTCCAGGCGCCGTTCGCGGTCGCGCCGTCGCATACCGGTGAGAGCAAGGGGGATGCCAGCGGCTTGGCGGGGGCACGTGTCGTCGTGACCACCGGTGGATCGGCGCGAAACCCGCTTGGTTCGGGGGGGTTTGGAGGCGTCGGTCCCGTGGCGCCCCGTCGTGACGCGCAGGAGGCGATGTGCGGGGACCCGGACACGCTTGTCAGGGTGTCCGTGGCGGCGTGACGTCGTTGCGGCTCAGAGCCAGAGGGCCACGCGCAGGGCGACGACGGCCGAGAACAGGGCCATCACCAGGCCGAGGATCCGGTTGAGCGTGCGGGTGCGGCGCAGCGGCACGGTCGGCGGGTCGCCCTCGGGCCGTCGGGCGATGAAGCTGTAGGGCAGTGCCGCGACCAGCGCGCCGGTGACGGTGCCGAGCAGGCCGAGGATCCCGAGGACCACGAACAGCTCGTCGAGCGACAGCCGCAGCAGGCGCAGCGGCGGCGGGAGGATCGCGAGCAGGCCGGCCAGCGCGGTGAGGAACGAGGCGACGGTGAGCGACCAGAGGAGGGGGCCGAGGGAGAGGTGGCGGCGCACGAAGTGCACCACGCCGGCGCGACAGGCGTCGTCGCAGGCGCGGTAGCGGCGCGGCAGGTAGCGGTGGGTGCGGCGGCCCACGTCCGCGGCCAGCTCGCGGGCCTCGACGGCGGCGTCCACCGGGCGGCCGCACCACTCGCAGCGCTGGGTCGGGTGGTCGGCGACCACGGTGGGCGGCAGCTCCCACTCGTCGTGCGGACGAGCCGGTTCCATCCTCCGTTCTTGCGCATCTTCCGCGCGGGCCGTCAAGTCGGGCGTTGTCACCTCCCGTCGAGCGATGGTATAGCCTGGGCCGGCGCGTGCACGCGGGGCCCGCCCGACGGAGGAGTGGATGGACTGGGGACTCGCCAACCGGCTCAACCTGATCATTCGCCCGGAGACCGGCCGCACGGTGATGCTGGCGGTCGACCACGGCTACTTCCAGGGGCCGACGACGGGGTTGGAGCAGCCGCGCGCCACCCTGGCGCCGCTGCTGCCGTACGCGGACACGATCATGCTGACGCGCGGCGTGTTGCGGTCGTGCATCGAGCCGAGCAGCGCGACGCCGGTGGTGCTGCGGGTCTCGGGCGGCACTTCGATCCTGCGGGAGCTGAGCCACGAGGGGGTGACGACGTGCATGGAGGAGGCGCTGCGGCTCAACGCGGTGGCCGTCGCGCATTCGATCTTCGTCGGCGGGGAGGGCGAGCGCGAGTCGCTGCTCAACCTGGGCAAGCTGGTGGACGAGGGGATGCGCTGGGGGATGCCGGTGCTGGCGGTGACGGCGGTCGGCCGCGAGATGGTGCGTGACGCCCGCTACCTGGCGTTGGCCAGCCGAATCGCGGCGGAGCTCGGGGCGAGCGTGGTCAAGACGTACTACTGCGACGACTTCGAGAAGGTGGTTGCGGGTTGTCCGGTGCCGGTCGTGATCGCCGGCGGGAAGAAGCTGGCGGAGTACGAGGCGATCAAGGTCACCTACAACGCGATCAAGAACGGCGCGGTCGGCGTGGACATGGGGCGCAACATCTTCCAGTCCGAGGCGCCGGTGGCGATGCTCCGCGCGGTGCGGGCGATCGTGCACGAGAAGAAGAGCGCCGGCCAGGCCTTCGCGCTGTTCGAGAAGCTGAAGAACGCCGCGCACGCCTGAGCCGCGCCGGTCCGGGGGTCCGACGATGCGCGCGGCGGTCTACCACAACAATCACGACATCCGGCTCGCCGAGCTGCCGGAGCCGGAGCCGGGGCCGGGCGAGCTGCGGATGCGGATCGAGGCCAGCGGGATCTGCGGCAGCGACGTCGTCGAGTGGTACCGCGTGCGCAAGGCGCCGCTGGTGCTGGGGCACGAGGTCGCCGGGACGGTCGAGGCGGTCGGGGAGGGGGTGACGCGCTGGCGTCCGGGCGACCGGATCGTGGCCGCGCACCACGTCCCCTGCAACACCTGTCGCCACTGCCTGGCCGGTCATCCCTCGACCTGCGACACGCTGCGCACCACGACCTTCGACCCGGGCGGCTTCTGCGAGCGGGTCCGGCTGCCGGCGCTCAACGTCGACCGCGGGACGTTCCGGCTCCCCGACGAGCTGTCGTTCGACGAGGGGACGTTCGCGGAGCCGCTGGCGTGCGTGCTGCGCGCGCAGCGCCTCGCCGGCGGGCCGCCCGGCCGGTCGGTGCTCGTGCTGGGGTCGGGGCTCGCCGGCCTGCTGCACCTGCGGCTCGCCGCGGCCCTCGGGGCCGGCCGCCTGCTGGCCACCGACCTGCTCGAGAACCGCCGCGAGGCGGCGCGGCAGAGCGGGGCGGACGCGGTGTTCGACGGCCGGGACGACGTCCCGCGGCTCGTGCGCGAGGCCAACGGCGGCGCGGGCGCCGACCTGGTGGTGGTCTGTGCGGACGCGCCGGAGGTCTACCGGCAGGCCTTCGCCTCGGTGGAGCGGGGCGGCACGGTCCTGGTGTTCGCGCTGCCGACCCCCGATCGCGACGTGCCGTTGCCGTTGTACGAGCTGTGGCGCGACGGGGTGACGCTCACCTCGAGCTACGCCGGGCCGCCGCGCGAGACCGCGGAGGCGCTCGAGTTGTTGCGTGCGGGGCGCGTGCGCGTCGCCGACCTGATCACGCACCGCCTGCCGCTCGCCGAGACGCCCCGCGGCTTCGCGCTCGTCGCCGCCGGGCGCGACTGCATCAAGGTGATCATCCGGCCGCAGGAGTAGACCGGACGGCGCCGGCCGTGGAGGTAGCGGCGCGGCGCTGGGCCGCGCGAAGCGCGGGCCGAGCCCGCCGGGCCCGCCGGCGAGGCGGCATCGAACGGCCGGCATCGAAGCAGCGGCGCGGTCCG
>JAFGHH010000150.1 GCA_016930215.1 Deltaproteobacteria bacterium | reverse complement strand
CCCTGGCCCTGGCCGACCGCATCGCGGTGCTCGACGGCGGCCGCGTGGCGGAGCAGGGCACGTTCGACGAGTTGGCGGCCCGGGGCGGAGCCTTCGCCGAGCTGTTCGCCGAGCAGCTGGTGCACGAGCCGGGGCGCAGGCGCGACGGAGGGGCACCGTGCACGTCGCCGCGGTGATCTTCGACCTCGACGGCACGCTGGTCGATTCGCTCGGCGGCATCACCGCCGCGCTCAACGCGGCGCTCGCGGCCGCCGGCTTCCCGCCGGTCGACGCGGCCCGCGTGCGCGGCATCGTCGGGGACGGTCCCCGACTGCTCTGCCGCCGCGCGCTCGGGGAGGCCGGCGACGACGCGGCGGTGCTGGAGCGGGTACTTGGGGACTTCCGCGAGCGCTACACCGCGGCGCCGCTCCACGACACCCGGACGTATCCGGGGGTTCCGGCGATGCTCGCGCGGCTCGCCCCGCGACCGCTCGGCGTGTGCACGAACAAGGGGCGCCGCCTGGTCGAGCTGGTGGTCGAGGGGCTGGGACTCCGGCCGTACCTGGCAGACCTGGTGGCCGAGGACGACCTGCCGTGGCGCAAGCCGGACCCCCGCCCGCTGCGGGTCCTCGGCGGGCGACTCGGCGCGCCGCCCGCCGCGACGCTCGTCGTCGGCGACGGCCTGCAGGATCTCCGGGCCGCCCGGGCCGCCGGCATGCCGTGCTGCGCCGTGCTCGGGGGCTACACCGACCCGGCGCTGCTGCGCGCCGAGGCTCCGGAGCTGCTGGTCGAGACGGTCGCCGAGCTGCCCGACCGGCTCGGATGACCGCACGGCGTGCGGCCGACGCACGGCGTGGCGTGGTCCCCGCGGAGGCGGCTTCCGGTTCCGTTTGCCGCCGCACCCCGTCCGGCGTACCATTTCCTTGCCGTCGGCATGCG
Source organism: Deltaproteobacteria bacterium (assembly GCA_016930215.1). Taxonomy (GTDB): domain Bacteria; phylum Myxococcota_A; class Polyangia; order DRWM01; family JAAZOP01; genus JAAZOP01. The sequence continues at coordinate 21,063 of JAFGHH010000150.1, read as the reverse complement.
CGCCGCGACGCGGCAGGGGTGGGCGCGACGACGGGGAGGTGCACGGATGGCGCGAAATCCCTGGCTCCTGTTGGTGCTGGCCCTGCTGCCAGGCCTCGGCTGTGCCGATGGAACGCCCCCGTCCACGGACGTGCCGTTCGAGACGCCGGCCGACGGCGACGTCGGGGACGTCGAGGTCGACGCGACGCCACCGGAAGACGGACGCACGGACGTGGACGCGAGCTGCGTGCCGACCGGCGACGAGACGTGCAACGGCCTGGACGACGACTGCGACGGCGAGACGGACGAGGACTTCGACCTGCAGGCCGACCCCGCGAACTGCGGTGCCTGCGGCACCGTCTGCGAGGGCGGCCTCAATGCCGAGCCGGCATGCACGGACGGGATCTGCGACCTGCGGTGCGAGGACGGCTGGGCGGACGCCAACGGCAGCGCGGTCGACGGCTGCGAGTACGCCTGCACGGCGACGGCGGCGGCGGAGCAGGAGGGGGACGGGACCTGCAGCGACGGGTTGGACAACGACTGCGACACGCGCACCGACGCCACGGACCCCGACTGCTCGACGTGCGTCCCCGAGTTCTGCAACCTGCGGGACGACGACTGCGACGGGCTGACCGACGAGGACTTCGACACGGACTTCGACCCGCTGAACTGCGGCGCCTGCGGCGTCGTCTGCCGCTCCTACGAGCACGCCTTCCCGCTCTGCGTGCTCGGGGACTGCGACCTCGCCTGCGAGGCCGGGTGGTCGAACATCAACGGCGACTTCGCGGACGGCTGCGAGACGACGTGCGTCCCGGACGCGGACCCGTCGGAATACACCTGCAACGGCGTGGACAACGACTGCGACGGGTGGACCGACGAGGACTACGTGTCGGAGCAGTGCGGGGTCGGCGTCTGCGTCCGCGACTCGGTGTGCAGGCACGGGATGCCGCTGTGCGAGCCGGGGCGGCCGTCGGCGGCCGTGGACGTGACGTGCGACGGGCTCGACGACGACTGCGACGGCGAGGTGGACGAGGAGGGGGACTGCGGCTGCACGGACTCGTCCGAATGCGACGACGGGAACCCGTGCACGCGGAACGAGTGCGGGACGGACCTGCGCTGCCACTTCCCGGTGATGGCGGACGACAGCGCGTGTCCGGGCGGGATCTGCTGCGGCGGTGCGTGCGTGGACTCCACGACCGACCCGGCGCACTGCGGCACCTGCGCCCAGGTCTGCGGGCCCGGCAGCACGTGCAGCGGCGGGGCGTGCGCCTGCACCGGCTCGCTGCTCAACTGCGACGGGAACTGGGGCAACGGCTGCGAGGTCAACGGCGCGGCGGACCCGTCGAACTGCGGCGCCTGCGGCAGCAGCTGCGGCCTCCACGCCACCTGTTCGTCGGGCACCTGCACCTGCATCGCTCCGTACCTCAACTGCAACGGCGGGTGGGGTGACGGCTGCGAGGTCGAGCCGGCGACCGACCCGGCCAACTGCGGCTCGTGCGGCAACTCGTGCGGCGTCCACGCCACGTGCAGCGCGGGGACCTGCGGCTGCGTGTCCCCGTACCTGAACTGCGACGGCCTGTGGAGCAACGGCTGCGAGGTCGACCCGTCGTCCGACCCCGCGAACTGCGGCCGTTGCGGCAACAGCTGCGGCACGCACGCGACCTGCGGCGGCGGCAGCTGCAGCTGCCTGTCCCCGTACCTCGACTGCAACGGCAGCTGGTCGGACGGCTGCGAGGTCAACCCGACGTCGGACGGCAACAACTGCGGGTCGTGCGGCAACCGCTGCGGCAGCAACGCCTTCTGCGGCAGCAGCACCTGCACCTGCAACTCCGGCTGGGGCAACTGCAACGGCAGCTGGGGCGACGGCTGCGAAACCTCCCTCACGTCGCTCGCGAACTGCGGCGCCTGCGGGCGGAGCTGCGACCTGGCCCATGCCGGCGAGTCGTGTGCCACCGGCACCTGCAGCATCACGTCCTGCGATTCCGGCTGGGGCAACTGCAACGGCGTCACCTCCGACGGCTGCGAGGCCTCGCTCACCACGCTCACCAACTGCGGCACCTGCGGGCGCACCTGCGACCTGGCCAACGCCAGCGAATCGTGCGCCACCGGCAGCTGCGTCCTGGGCACCTGCTACTCCGGCTGGGGCAACTGCAACGGCGTCGCCTCCGACGGCTGCGAGGCCTCGCTGACCTCGCTGACGAACTGCGGCGCCTGCGGCGTCCCCTGCAGCCTGCCCAACGCCAGCGAATCGTGCGCCACCGGCACCTGCGTCCTCAGCAGCTGCAGCTCGGGCTGGGGCAACTGCAACGGCGTGACCTCCGACGGCTGCGAGACCAGCCTCAACACCTCGACCAGCTGCGGCACCTCGTGCTCGTCGATCACCAACTGCACGACCCTGCCCCATGTCTCGTCGACCAGCTGCTCGTCGGGAAGCTGTGTCATCTCGGATTGCCTGAGCGGGTACGCCGAGTGCGACAACGTGGCTTCGAACGGCTGCGAGCGGGACATCGACGACAACGTCGGCACCTGCAGCGGCGCCGTCAGCATGGGGAGCATCGCCGGCGACACGGGGAGCGGGACGCTGACGCGATCGCTCTGGGGCGAGATGTGGTACAAGTTCACCCTCACCGAGGAGAGCACGTCCAGCGTCTACATGAGCGCCCGGATCACGCTCACCGTGCCGTCCGACGTGGACTACGACCTCTACGCCTATTGCACCGGCTCCGGATGCTCGGGAAGCTACCTCAGCAGCCGACTCGGGACCGGCTCCACCGAGACGATCGACATCCGCTGGGACGACACGCCGATCCTGAACGACGACCGCACGGTGTACGTGGAGGTGCGGTTCTTCAGCGGAGGCACGCCGGGGTGCGGCGAGTGGACGTTGACGGTGAACGGCAACGTCTACGTCGCGTCCTCCACATGCTGATCGACGCCGGCCGACCCTCCGGTCGCCGCGGCCATTGAAGATCCGAGCACTTGCACCGTCCAAGGGCCCGACCTATGTTCCCGATCCGACGGGAGGTGGGGTGATGAGGGATGGCGGTCGGCGCTGGCTGTGGGTCGTCCTGGGGACGGCGGCGGCGGCGGGGGCGTTCGAGCTGGCGGCGGCCGAGCCGGCGCCGCGGGCGCCGGCGCGACGATTGCGCGTGGTGACCCGTGCGACGACCGGCGCCCAGCCGAAAGGCGTCACGCTCAGCCCGGACGGGAAGACGCTGCTGGTCACCAACTTCGGGCAGCGCGAGGGCAAGAACATCTACTTCTACGACGCGGAGACGCTGGAGCAGACCGCGACGCTCGACCTGGAGAGCGCGAACGTCGTGGAGTCGGTCTGGGCCCCGGACGGCCGTACGGTCTACGTCTCGGACTTCCGCAACCACCAGGTGCTGTTCATCGATCCCGCGACGCACGAGGTCGCGAAGAAGGTCGAGGTCGACCACCACCCCAAGGTGCTGGTGCTCACCCCGGACGGCTCGAAGCTGTTCGCCTCGTGCTGGGCCCACGGCACGGTGGAGGCGGTCGACACGGCGACCGGCGAGTCGCTGGGACGGGTGCGCGTCGGCTCGCAGCCCCGCGGGATGGCGGTGACGCCGGACGGCACGAAGCTCTACGTCGGCAACCACGGTTCGCACGACGTCCACGAGGTCGACATCGCGACGCTGACCGTGCTGCGCACGAAGAACCTGGTCGACCGCTCGTTCCCCCGCCATCTGCTGCTCGACCGCGCGGGCGCGCGGTTGTACGTCAGCTCGATCGGCAAGCGCGCGGTCTACGTGCTCAGCACCGAGACGCTGGCGATCGTGGACGTGATCCGCGTGGGCGAATGTCCGAAGACGATCGTCTTCTCGCCGGACGAGGCGTGGCTGTACGCGGCCGACTACTGCTCGCACGAGGTCTCGGTGGTGGACCTCGGAACGCTCGGGGCGCGCCAGGTGCGGATCGCGGGGATCGACCAGCCGTCGGGGCTGACGATCAACGCCGACGGCAGCCGACTGTGGGTCACCGGCTGGAGCAGCGCCGACCTGATCGCGCTCGAGCCCTACGAACCGGAATGACCGGATGCCCGTGGAGGCGCGGCCTCACGGTGCATCGGCCGCGCCGGCCGCGTCGGCGGGCGGCGGGGCGCCGCCGTCGCCGCGACGGCCCAAGTAGGTGATGATCGAGACGGCGGCGATCAGTCCCAGCCCGAGGACGAGCGCGGCCAGGATCCAGCGCCAGCCGCCGTCCCGGCGCTCGATGGTCGTGCTGCTGGTGGTCGGCGAGAACGTCGGGCGTGCGGCCGGCGCGATCTCCCAGACGACCGACACCCGTTCGGAATCGACCTCCGGCGGCGCGGCGGCGACCGGCCCGGTCGGAATCGCGCCCCGCTCCAGCCGCGGCTCGGTCGGGACCTGGGAGGCCGAGTCGCGGGCCGGGCGCGGCCGTGCGGCCGGAACCGCCGCCGCGGCGGGGTGCGGCCCCGGGGGCTCGGGGAGCGCGGACGGCGCGCTGAACGAGGGCGTCCGTGGCGCACTGCCGAGCGACGACACGCCGGACGGCACGAGGCCCGGGGTCGACACGGTCTGGTCCTCCGGCGGCGGGGCGGAGGACGTCGGGCTGGAGGACGCGCGGGCGCCGGGCCGCGCGGCGCCGGTCGGCACGCCGATCGGCGTGGCCCGACCGGCGGCGGGGACGATCGAGCCCTGCACGCGGTAGGGCAGCAGCGCGTCCCGGAACATCTCGGCGCTCGGCCAGCGTCGGTCCACGTCGCGCTGCAGCGCCCTCAGGACGGCCCGCTCCAGCGGCTCGTCCACCTCCCGCCGCTGCGGCCGGATCGGCTTGACGTCGGAGTTGACGATCCGGACCAGCAGCTCGTTGCGGGTCGAGGCCTCATGCGGCCGGCGGCCGGTGAGGGCCAGGTAGAGGATCACGCCGGCGGCCCACAGGTCGACCCGGTGGTCGAGGCGGCGGCGGGCGAGCACCTGCTCGGGGGCCATGTAGGTCGGCGTGCCGAGCAGGGCGCCGGAACGGGTGAGCTGGGCGTCGCTGCCGAGGATCTTGGACACGCCGAAGTCCACGAGCTTGACGAAGTCGTCGCGGTTGCCGTAGCGCGTGAGGAACACGTTGGCCGGCTTGAGGTCGCGGTGCACGATGTTCTTGGCGTGCGCGGCGGCCAGGCCCGACAGCACCTGGCACAGGATGTCGACGGCCCGGCCGACCGGCAGCACCGGCTGGTCCTGCAGCAGGTCGTAGAGCGTTTGGCCCTCGAGCAGCTCCATCACGATGAACGGGGCGTTGTTCGGCGCGGTGCCGAGGTCGATCACCTCGACGATGTGCGGGTTCCCGATCCGGCTGGCGGCCACCGCCTCCTGGTGAAACCGCTGGAGCGTGCGCGGGTTGTCCGCCAGGTCGCCGCGCAGCAGCTTGACGGCCAGCGGGCGCCCGAGCCGGACGTGCTCGGCGGCCCAGACGACCCCCATGCCGCCCTCACCGAGCTGCCGGAGCAGGCGGTACTTGCCCTCGAGGACCTGGCCTTGCGGGTCGAAGCTCATGCGGCTCCCGTCCCCTCGGGCCCGCTCCCGGGCATGCCGTCATCAGCCCGTGCCGACACCTTCGCTTCCACCGTCCTTGGCGTCCCCGAGCACGCCGAACAGCGCCTCGACGACCCGCGGGTCGAACTGGCGACCGGACTCCTCCCGCAGGATGCGCAGCGTGTCGCCGAGCGTCCGGCGGTCGCGGTACGGCCGGTCGGACGTCAGGGCGTCGAACGCGTCCGCCACGCCCACGATCCGCGAGGCCAGCGGGATGTCCTCGCCCTTGAGCTTGTCGGGGTAGCCGGTGCCGTCCCACCGCTCGTGGTGGTGCTTGACCATCCCGGTGACCTTGCCCAGGAACTTGAGCGGCCCGAGGATTGCGTCGCCGAAGATCGGGTGCCCACGGATGATGTTCATCTCCTCGTCCGTCAGCCGCCCGGGCTTGAGCAGCACCTCGTCGCGGATGCCGATCTTCCCGATGTCGTGCAGCAGCGCGGCGGAGTAGATCTCCTTGCGGTCCTCCTCCGGCAGCCCGAGCTTCTCGGCGATCCGCATCGACAACCGGGCGACGCGTTCCGAGTGGCCCTGGGTGTAGCTGTCGCGGGCTTCCAGCGCGCCGGCGAGCGAACGCAGCGTGTCGTAGTACGTGCGCTGGGTCTCCTCGAACAGCCGCGCGTTCTCGATGGCGATCGCCGCCTGGGAAGCGAGCGTCTCCAGCATGCGACGTTCCTCGGTGCCCACCGCCTTCTCCGCCGCCAGCTCGAACACGCCGATCGTGCGGTCGCCGACCCGCAGCGGCAGGTCGACCAGCGTCGCTCCCGAGCCGGCGGGTTGCGGCACGCCGGCGGAGGCCCGCACGCGCAGCTCGTGGGTCTCCTGGTCCAGCAATTTGATCGTGGTGGTCGAGGAGTCGAGGATGTCGCGGGTCATCAGCAGGATGTGCTGAAGGGTCGTGTCGAGGTCCAGGCTGGAGGTGATGGTCTGTCCGGCACGATGCAGGGCGATCAGCTGCTTGACCTGCCGCTCGAGCACCTCGTTGACGGACGCGATCTGGCGCGCGTACTGCTCCAACTCGCGATTGAGGCGCTCCATCTCCTTGATGTTGGCCCGCAGCGCGGCGTTCGCGTCCTCGACGCGCTGGAACATCCGCGCGTTGTGGATCGCCGCCGCCGCGTGCGCCCCGAACGCCTCCAGCAGCTCGAGGTCCGCCTCGTCGTAGGCACCGACCACCGGGCTCTCGGCGTCGAGCGTGCCGACGACCTCGCCGCGCACCTTCATCGGCACGATCAGCTCGCACCGGGCCCCGGCACTGCCCTGGACGTACCGCGCGTCCCTGGTCACGTCCTTGACCAGCATCCCCTTGCCCGAGCTCACCACCTCGCCGCTGTTCGTGCCCCCCAGGGGGATGCGTCGCCCGACGATCTCCCCGTAGCCGGCCGAGACCCGCACCACCAGCTCGTTCTTGTCGCGGTCGAGCAGCAGCACGGCGCAGCGGGAGAAGGCCAGCGCCGTGCCGGCCAGGCGAAGGATCTCCTGGAGCACGACGTCGGGGTCGAGGGCCGTGGCGAGGGCCTGGCTGGCGCCGTGCAGCACCGACAGCCGGTGCGCGCGGCGGTCCAGCTCCGCGGTGTGCCGCTCCAGCTCGTCGTGCAGGTTGGCGTTCTGGATCGCGATTGCCGCGTGCGCCGCGAACCCGCTGAACAGCTCCAGGTCGTCCGCATCGTACGCATCGGGCTCGGGGCTCTCGGCGTCGAGCACGCCGATGGTCGAGCCGTCGAGGCGCAGGGGCGCCGCCATCTCCGTGCGCCCGCCCTCCAACCCCGGGACGTAGCGCGGGTCCCGCGTCACGTCGCCGACCACCTCCGCGCGCCCGGTGCGGAACACCGTGCCGCAGATCCCCTGCCCCGCCGGGATGCGCTTGCCGACGACGTCGCCGTAGCCGATCGCGGCGCGCACCAGCAGGTCGTCGCCGAACGGGTCCTGCTGCAGCATCGCGCAGCGCTTGAACCCCAGCGCCTCGGAGGCCAGCTCGAGGATCCGGTACAGCACCTGGTCCGGGTCGAGCACCGACGAGATCAGGCGGCCGGCGCGATTGAGCAGCGCCAGGCGCAGGGCGCGGCGCCCCAGCCGACCCGCCAGCGTGGCGTTGTGCAGCGCCACCGCGACCTGGTCCGCCAGCGCCGACATCAGCCGGGCGTCGTCGGCGTTGAACGCCCCCGTCTCCAGCGACTCGGCATCGAGCACGCCGACGACCTGCTGGTCGAGCCGGATCGGCACGGCGACCTCGGCCCGCCCCCCGCGCACGCCGGTGATGTAGCGCGGGTCCTGCGACACGTCCGCCACCACCAGCGGCTCGCCCGTCGCCGCCACGATCCCCGTGACCCCCTTGCCCAGCGGAATGCGCAGGCCCTCGGGGACCACGTAGCCGACCGACTTGCGCAGCACGAGCGCCTCGACCTTGCGGTCCACCAGCAGCACCGCGCACCGCGGCACGTGCAGCGTCTCCCGCACGACCCCGAGGATTTCCACCAGCAACTGGTCGAGGTCGAGCAGCGTGGCCAGCTTCCGGGCCGCCGTGACCAGCGCCGTCATCTCGTACGCGTTCCGCTCGGCCTGCTTGCGCCGCCGGTCCAGCTCGGTCCGCAGGAGCGCGCTGTGCAGCGCCGCCGCCGCCTGGTCGGCGAAGGACGAGAACAGGGCCAGGTCGAGGTCGCCGAAGGCATCGGACTGCGAGCTCTCGATGTCCAGCACCCCGATCGCGGCCCCCTCGACCAGCAGCGGCGCGGCCAGCTCCGAGCGCGCCCCGGGCACCCCTTCCACGTAGGACGGATCCCGGCTCACGTCGCCCACCACCACCAAGTGGCCGCTGTCCGCCGCCCGGCCCGTGAGCCCCTTGCCCCGCCGGCCGCGGTAGAACTCGACGACTTTCGGGTCGTAGCCGTGCGCCGCGCGGATCCGCAGCGTCTCGCCGTCCGGCTCGAACAGCAGCACCGCGCAGTTGTCGAGGTCGAAGATCGCCCGCGCCCAGCGCACCACCGCGTCGCAAAGGTCGTCGGGGTCGCTGGAGGACTGCAGCGAACGCGCCGCCTCGACCAAGCGCTTCAATCTCGAAACCGGATCGGCCACGGTCACACCTCCGCCTGCAGGCACGCCCCAGGCGCCGCCCCCGCCCCCGTCGCCACCGGCTTCGCATCTTCATGCGGAACCGCGCGAAAGGCAACAGGGAGTCGAGGGAGTCTACAGCTCCCGGGCCGCCCGGGCGAGCAGCGCCTCGTAGCGGAACTGCGCGCCGTCGGCCACCGACCGGCGCGAGCGGTAGCGATGTTCCAGGAACCGGCGGGCTTCCGCGCGCGCCCAGCCGGCATCGCGTCCCGACTCGTCCGCCAGCGCCAGGGCCGCCGGCAGCGCGCACCGCAGGCCGCCGCACGGCCCGGTCCCGAGCCGAGTGCGGCGCATCACGTCCTCCAGCGTCGCGGCGCGCTCGACGCGGGCCGCGTACCGTACCTCGGCCTCCGTCACCGGCTCGCAGCGGCACAGCAGCCGCCGCCAGGCCGGGTGGTCCGCCGTCGGCGCCAGCACCTCGGCCGCCAACGCGCCGTGGCGATAGGCCAGCCGCCGCACGGCGGAGCGCGGCAGCCGGAACTCCACGGCCAACCGCGCCTCGTCCGCCGGCGCCTCGCCCCCCGGCAGCGGCAGCTCGGCGGTCCGGCACGCTGTCGCCGGGCGCCCGAGGAAGGCCGCGACCGCGTCGACCGCGTCCTCCGCCATCGCCCGGAACGACGCCAGCTTCCCGCCCGCGAGCGAGAACAGGCCCGGGCGCCCGTCGCGGGCGCCGTGGTCGAACACCTGGTGCTCGCGCGACAGGTCGTCCTCGTAGGGGCCGTAGCGGTAGAGCGTGGGACGGATGCCGGCCCAGGCATCGATCCGGCGGAACGAACGGATCGAGGGGTAGACCGTCTCGGCCGAAGCCAACAGGTACTCCAACTCGTCCTGGGTGACCGGGACGTCGTCCAGGTCGCCGTAGTAGTCGTCGTCGGTCGTGCCGAGGATCGTCACGTTCTGCCACGGCTCGAGGAAGCACGAGCGGCCGTCGATGGCGGAGAAGGTGATCGACCAGTTGCCGATGCGGCGGTCGAGCACCAGGTGCACGCCCTTGCTGGGACGCAGCCGGTAGTCGGCGCCGCCGAGGGCCGCGACGCCGGGGCCCCAGGCGCCGGCGGCGTTGAGCACCGCGCGGGCCTCGGCGCGCCACGGGGCGCCGTCGAGCGTCCCGCGGCCGCGGACGACCCAGCCCGGTGCGCCCCCGGCGCGCGGCTCGAGGGCCTGCACCCGCACGTGGTTCGCGCACTCGCCGCCGGCCTCGATCCCGGAGCGCGCGTTGAGCCAACACAGCCGGTGGCTGTCGATGCCCCACTCGTCGAAGGTCACCGCGCCCGCCACGTCGGGCGACAGCCCCGGCTCGACCCGTCGCGCCTCGTCCGCCGTCAGCCGTTCGTGCGGCAGGCCGCGCTTGCGCGGCTGGTAGCGGTCGTAGGCCTCGAAGAAGCCGTCGAGGCCGAGCAGGTACCCGCCGGCGAGCTTCTTCGAGCGGGAGACGGCGAACAGGAAGGGGATGCGGAACAGCAGGTGCGGCACGATGCGCTGGATGCGGCCGGAGTCCTCGCAGGACAGCTTCGTGACGCGGGGCTCGTCCAGGAGGTAGCGGACGCCGCCGTGGATCATCCCGGACGAGGCGCCGGTGGCCCCGGCGCCGAAGTCGGACTGCTCGACCAGGGCGCAGCGCAGGCCGCGCAGCGCGGCGTCGCGGAACGCGCCGGTGCCGTTGACGCCGCCGCCGATCACGACCAGGTCGTAGAGCGCCGCGTCCGTCATCGCGCCTCCCCGCGGCTCACTTCTCGCGCAGGACGCCCACGCCGAGCTCGGCGAGCTGCGCGTCGTCGACCTCCGACGGCGCGCCGCTCATCAGGCACGCCGCCCGCGTCGTCTTCGGGAACGCGATCACGTCGCGGATCGAGTCCGTGCCCGCCAGGAACATCACCAGCCGGTCGAAGCCGAGGGCCAGCCCGCCGTGGGGCGGGGCGCCGTGCGCCAGCGCCTCGAGCAGGAAGCCGAAGCGTCGCCGCGCCTCCGCCTCGTCCATCCCCAGCGCCGCGAACACCTGCCGCTGGATCTCCGGCTCGTGCATGCGGATCGAGCCGCCGCCCACCTCGACGCCGTTGACCACGATGTCGTAGGCCAGCGCGCGGACCTGCCCCGGGTCGGTCGCCAGCAGCGGCACGTCCTCGGGCCGGGGATGCGTGAACGGGTGGTGCTTCGCCGCCCAGCGCTGCGACTCCGGATCCCGCTCGAACATCGGGAAATCGGTGACCCAGACGAAGCCCCAGGAGCCGTCGCGGACGAGGCCGAGGCGCCGGGCGAGGTGTTGGCGGAGGCGACCGGCGGCGGTGGAGGCCGTGGCGGGGTCGGCGTCGGCGACCACCAGCACCAGGTCGCCCTCGGCCAGCTCGAGCCGCTCGCGCAGCGCGGCCCGGTGTCCCTCGCCGAGGAACCTGGCCAGGCCGCCCTGCCAGCCGTCGGCGGCGAGCCGCACGTTGGCGACGCCCTTGGCGCCGTACGGCTTGACCACCTCGTTCAGCTCGTCCAGCTCCTTGCGCGAGAGGCTCGCTCCGCGGACGCGCAGCGCCGCCACCCGCCCGCCGGCCTCGTACGGCTCGCGCAGGAACCGCGCCTCGGTCGTGCCGAGGATGTCGCCGACGTCGGTCAGCTCCAGCTCGAACCGGACGTCGGGATTGTCCACGCCGTAGCGGCGGATCGCCTCGGCATAGGCCAGCCGCGGGATCGGCCGCGGGACCTCGACGCCGATCGTCTCCCGGAACACGCGCGCCAGCAGGTCGTCGGTGATCGCCATCACGTCGTCCGGCTCGACGAAGCTCATCTCGAGGTCGATCTGGGTGAACTCCGGCTGCCGGTCGGCCCGCAGATCCTCGTCGCGGAAACAGCGGCAGATCTGGAAGTAGCGGTCGTAGCCGGCGATCATCAGCAGCTGCTTGAACAGCTGCGGCGACTGCGGCAGGGCGTAGAACGAGCCGCGGGCGACGCGGGACGGCACCAGGTAGTCGCGCGCCCCCTCGGGGGTCGATTTCGTCAGGATCGGCGTCTCGAATTCCAGGAAGCCCCGCTCGGTCAGCTCGTCGCGGGCGACCTTCGCCGCGCGGGCCCGCAGCATCATGATCCGCTGCAGCGCGGGGCGCCGCAGGTCGAGGAACCGATAGGTCAGCCGCGTGGTCTCCAGCGCGTCGACCTCGTCCTCCATCGGGAACGGGACCGGCTGGGACCGCGAGAGCACCTCGAGCGCCGTGGCGCGGACCTCGATCTGGCCGGTGGGCAGCCGGGGGTTCACGTTGTCGCCGCGGCCGGCGACGGTGCCCGCCAGGCGGACGACGAACTCGGCGCGGACGTCCTTGGCCGCCGCGGCCGCCTCGGGCGACGCCGCGGGATCGATCACGACCTGCACGAGGCCGGCGCGGTCGCGCAGGTCGAGGAACACGAAGCCGCCCAGGTCGCGCTTGCGATGGACCCAGCCGCACAACGTCACGCTCCGACCCGCGTGTTCCGCCCGGAGGTCGCCGCAGTAGTGGGTGCGTGTGGCCGTCATGGCGCGGCAGTTTAATTCCCCGCGGGTACCGGGAGCAAGCGAAGCCTGCCGCCCGGAATCGGCGTCTTCCCGCGGAGGCACGCCGGACTCCGCATGCTGGTTCGGCACGCCCGGCTGTGGTAAATCAGCGCAGACACGGAGGCCCGCGGCCGCGGATGAAGGCGATCCTCGAACGGTACGCTCGCTGGTCCGCCCGGCACCCCTGGCGGGTCCTGGCGGGGACCGCCGTCGTGTGCGCCCTGGCGCTGCTGGCGATGCGCAACCTCAGCATCTCCGCCGACCTCGGCGCCGTCCTGCCGACCGACGCGGACAGCGTGCGCCACCTGGAGCTGGTCTCGCGGCGCCTGGGCTCGACCGACGCGCTGTACGTCTCCGTCCAGTCCCCCGACGCCCGGGCCAACCGCAGGTTCCTCGACACGGTGGCCGAGGTCGTGGCGCGGTGGCCGGAGCAGCCGCTGATCCTGTATCGGCTGGACATCCGCTACTTCAAGGAGCGGCGGCTGCTGTACGCCGACCTCTCCGACATGGAGCGGGTGCGGGACAACCTCGAGCGCCGCCTCCACTGGGAGAAGGTGCACTCGAACCCCGCCTACATCGACCTCGGCGACGACCCGGCGCCGGAGGTGCTGCCGGCCGGGCTGCGGGCGAAGTACGAGGAGCGCTACAAGGGCGAGCTGGGCAGCGTGATGCAGCGCGGGACGGAGACGGAGGTCGACGAGCCGGAGTCGAGCGACTTCCTCTACCTGGAGAAGGAGCTCGAGGCGAAGCAGCCGGACGGGACGACGCGGACCGAGTGGGTCACGGCGATGATGATCCGGTTCCGGGTCGGCTCGGTGGACGTCGACCGCCTCGAGAACGTCGTCTACCGCGCGGAGTGCCTGATCGGTACGCGCACCGGCTCGGACTGCCGGGACCTGCGCCGCTGGCCCGGCCTGCAGGAGCTCCCGGCCGACGCGAGTATCGCCCTGCAGGCGAAGGACTTCCACCCCGGGATGCGGGCCGAGGTCGGCGGCGGCATCCGCCAGCGCGTGATGGAGACGGACGCCCTGTACAAGGACGTCGGCGCCTCCGCCATCGGCTCGCTGGTGGCGATGACGCTGATCGTGCTGCTGGCGTTCCGCCGCGTGCGGGCGCTGCTGTACGTGATGGTGCCGCTGCTGGTCGGGATCGTGTCGTGCCTGGCGATCGCGGCGCTGGCGTTCGAGCGGCTGAACGTGATCACGGCGTTCACGTTCGCCGTGTTGATCGGACTGGGGATCGATTTCGGCATCCACCTCGGGAAGCGCTACGAGGAGGAGCGGGCGGGGGGGCTGGACAACGAGGACGCGGTCGCGCGGGCGTTCGGCAGCACCGGCCGGGCGATGGGCGTCGCGATGCTCACGTCCGTCCTGGCGTTCGCCACGCTCACCTCGTCGGAGTTCCGCGGCTTCTCCGAGTTCGGCCAGCTGTGCGCCGTGGGCGTGCCGCTGTCGATGCTCGCCGCCTACGTGCTGTTCCCCGTCGTCGTCACGCTGGCCGACCGGGTGCGGCCGATGAAGCCGCGGGCCGGGCGGCCCTCGGTGCCGCCGGCGGTGCGCCGCTTCACGTCGCGCACCGTCGGCTGGCTGGTCCTGGGCGGCGTCGCGCTGACCACCCTGGCGGCGATGGCGGCCTCGACGTTCCTGGAGTTCGAGTACGACTACGGCAAGCTGGGGACCAAGCGGGCGGTGCCGAGCCGCATCGACACCGGACAGGCCACGCGCGGCTACACCGGCTCGCCCGCGGTGGGGCTGGCCCGCACCCCCGAGGAGGCCCAGAAGGCGTACCGCTACCTCAAGCGCCGCTACAAGGAACCCAACTCGCCGCTCAAGGACGTGTTCTCGGTCTTCTCGTTCCAGCCCGAGCGGCAGAGCGAGAAGCTGCGCGTCCTGAGCCAGCTCGACCTGCTGATGGACGATCCCGCGTTCGGCTTCTTCGAGGACCGGCTGACCGACGAGGAGCTGGACCGGCTCGACGAGTGGCGCACCTACCTGCGGGCCGGGGCGGTGGATCCGCTGGCGCCCGAGTTCCCGCAGTGGGCCAAGGACCTGTTCACCGAGCTGGACCTGCGGCAACCGATCCCGGCCGACGCGTCGCCCTACCAGCGCCGCACGCTCGAGGCGCTCAACCAGGTCCGGGCGCCGTTCGTCGGACGGGTGCTGTACCTGATGCCGCGGGGGAACATGAGCAACGGGCTGGAGGCGCTGCGGATGCAGGGCTACTTCCAGACGATTCGGCTGCCGACCGGCGAGCAGGTGCCGGTGGCGGCGTCGGGCTTCGTGTTCGCCGACATCATCAAGCACATCCAGCGCGACGGCAGCTTCGTCACCGGCATCGCCCTGCTCGCCGTGTTCGTCGTGACCTTCATCGGCTACCGCTCGCTCAGCCGAGCGCTGATCACCGTCACCCCGCTCGTCGTGGGCATCGCCTGGCTGCTCGGACTGATGGTGCTGCTCGACGTCAAGCTGACGTTCTACTCGATGGTCATGCTTCCCGTGGTCATCGGCACCGGGATCGATGCCTCGGTGCACCTCTACTTCCGCTACCAGGAGCTGGGACCGGGGTCGATCCTGACGGTGATGCGGCGGACCGGCCCCGCCGTCGCGATCTCGACCCTGACCACGATGGCGGGCTTCAGCAGCCTGATGTTCACCCAGCACCGCGGGCTGGCCTCGATGGGCCAGGTCGCGGCGCTCGGGCTGTCGACCGTGCTGGTGGCCACCTCCGTCGTGCTGCCGGCCCTGCTGCTGGCGACCGAACGGCGCAAGCCGCCGACCCCGGGCGACCCGCCCCCGCCGCGCGAGCGCCGCCGGTCGCGCCCCTGGCCGTTCCGCCCCCATCCGTGAGCGGGGCCGCCCCGGCCGGAAACGTGACCTGCCGAACGGCGCCATGCTAGGTTCGCGCCCGGAGGTGAGGTGATGCCGCGCAAGGACGTCGACCGCGAACGACTCCGGATCCACAGGCCGGCGGCCAGCTCCGGGACCGGCGTGCAGTTGCTCGAGCAGGCGTTCGTCGTGGTGACCCAGGCCTTCTGCCCCCGCGGCCACAACCTCGTCGGCGCCGGCCCGACCGCCTTCGAAGGCTACCCGGGCATCGCGATCTGGGTCGGCGACGGCCGGACCCAGGGCCTGGTCGAGCTGAGCCCCGTGCACGGCGATCGGACCAAGGTCGGCCCGGACTTCCCCCCGGGGACCCGGCTACGCCTGGAATGCCCGGTCTGCCGGGTCGAGCTGCCGTTGCTGGCCCATTGCAGCTGCCAGCCCGGCGCCACGCTGCGCAAGCTGTATCTGACCGAGGCGCTCGACGAGGCGCACCTGGTGGGCCTGTGCGACGTCTGGGGCTGCACCCGCTCCCGCGTGATCGACGGCAACGAGATCCTCTCCGAGTGGCTGGCGGGGAACATCCGCGCGGTCGACTGATCTGCCGGACCGAACGGGGCCAGTGCCGCCGGTCGGAAGTCCGCGACCGCCCGAACAACCGAACCGCGTTCTTCAGGGCGCGGCGGGTCCGGACGCATCGGCCGCGGGGTGAAGCCCGCGGTTCGGAGGGGGACTTCCGGCCGGCCGTACTAGCCGAGGGCGGCGGTGCGGGTCTCGACGAGCGCGCCGTGCTCGACCAGCACCTGGCGCAGGACGGCCAGGAAGCCCTGGACGTCGTCCATCGTCATCGCGCCCATGTTGGCCACCTGGAAATAGCGGTTGGCCAGCGCCGCCTTGCACTCGTAGACCAGGTACCCGCGACGCTTCATTTCCTCGTACAGGTCGTGGAACGCGACCCCCTCCGGCACCTCGGCGATCGTGATCACGTGCGCCTCGCAGCCGGTCTGGGTGAAGCTGAAGATCCCCATCTCGGCCAGGCCGGAGCGGATCGCCTCGTTGAGCGCCTGGTAGCGGATTCGCTTGCGGCCCAGGCCCAGCTCGAGCGCCTCGGCGAGGGCGCGATCGAGCGCCAGCAGGCCGTGGACGGCGGGCGTGAACGGCGTCTGTCCCAGGCGCGCGTACGCGCGGTACTTGCGGACGTCGAGGTAGTAGCCGCGCGGCTCCTCGTCGCGGATGCGGTCCCACGCCCGCTCGCTCATGCACACGAACGAGACGCTCGAGATGCCGTGCAGGCACTTGTTGGCGCTGGAGACGCAGACATCGATGTTGTCGCGGGCGACGTCGAGGTCCTCGCCGCCGAGGCTGGCGACGGCGTCGACCACGAACAGCAGGTTGCGGGCGCGACACAGCGCGCCGAGCTGCCGGATCGGGTTGAGCAGGCCGGTGGAGGTCTCGTGGTGCACCATCGCGACGGTGGTGATGGCGGGGTCGGCGGCGAGCGCCCGTTCGACGCGGGCCAGGTCGATCGTCTCGCCCCAGGCGAAGGAGACCTCGGCCAGCGGGATGTGGAACGCCCGCGCCACCTCGGCCAGCCGCTCGCCGAACGCACCGTTGCGGACCACCAGGAGCTTGCCGTCGCGAGGCACGAAGTTCGTGATCCCCGCCTCGACCGCCGCCGTGCCGGAACCGCAGAACAGGAGGACGTCGTGCTCGATCGAGGCGCCGTAGATCCGCCGCAGCTTCCGCCGCACCGACTCGAACATGCGCGTGAAATCCTCGTCGCGGTGGCACAGGTCCGCCGAGACCAGCGCGCGACGGACGCCGGGGGAGAGGCTGACCGGGCCGGGGTTCATCAGCAGGTACGGGCGCTCCGTCCCGCGCTCGAGCTCCCGGATCCGCAGCAGCGCCTGGGCGTGCCGCAGCGCCTGCGGCGTGTCGACGTCGAGCCACAGCTCGCCCGCGGCCGGCACCGCGCGCATCATCCCGCGACCGCAGAGCAGGCGCACGCCGTCGGACAACGAGCAGTCGCCGCGCTCGCGGTAGACTGCGGCCAGCGCGTCGACCAGCGCCGGCGTGATGCGGAACACCCCGCAATCGATCGCGTCGTAGTCGGGCAGCTCCTTGCCGATGGCGACGATCCGGTCGCCCAGCCGGCCGACCTTCGTCGCGTCGTCGATGTCGAAACACGCCTCCGGGTCCTCGTCGACCATCAGGTGGCAGACGCCGTCGTTGATCGGCAACCGGCACAGCGTCCGCACCAGCGGCGCCTCGTAGAGGTGGTCGGACATCGAGAGGATGCACGGGCCGTCGATGTACTTCGCCGCCGCGAGCAGCGACACGCCGTTGGACTTCTGCCAGTCCGGGTTCTCGACGATCGTGATGTCGATCCCCTGCTCGCCGGCCAGGGCCTGCCGGATCTTCTCTCCCTGGTACCCGACCACCACCACCGCCTCGCGCAGTCCCGCCTCGCGGAACGCCGCCAGCACGTGCTGGATCAACGTCCTGCCGCCCACCTCGACCAGCGGCTTGGGGATCCCCGAGCCGTTGACCAGTCGCGAACCGCGCCCCGCCGCCAGGATGATGCCGCGCTCCACCGTCATGTCCGCCTCACCCGTGTCAACCCCGCTGCAACCTTCGATTTCCGCCGCCGAACTGTCGCATATCCGGCCCAGTGTGAATCCAATTCACACCCTGTACTGCAACACCCTACACAGCCCCTTCCTACGGTTGCTGCCGCGAGGTTGGGGCCAAATACCACCAATCCGGGACTTTTCTCAAGTCCCGTGACTCCGCGCCGGGCCCTCGGAACACCCGGCCGGTCCGACGGCGCGGGTCGTATGCAAACCTCGGGCCAATTCGGCATCAGATCGCCCGGTTGAGTCGCGGTCTGCCATCTTGTCGCCCGGGCACGATTGGTGCTAGAAGCGGCCGGCCCGTCCGGGCAAAGCGGCCGGGAACGTGGAAGGAGGCGCGGATGCGTCAGAAGCCGACGAAGATCGCACCTGCCGAGGGAAAGCTCGGCGTCCTGCTCGTGGGTCTGGGAGCCGTCTCGACCACCTTCGTGGCCGGCGTGGCCCTGGGTCGACGCCACAAGCGGCGCCCGTTCGGCTCGCTGACGCAGTTGGGGACGATCCGGCTGGGCAAGCGGACCGACGGCCGGTCGCCGCTGATCAAGGACTTCGTCCCGCTGGCCGACCCGAACGAGATCGTGTTCGGCGCGTGGGACTGCTTCGCGGACGACGGCCATGCCGCCGCGGCCAAGGCCGGCGTGCTCAACCCGGAGGACCTCGCGCTGGCTCGCGAGGACCTCGCGGCGCTCAAGCCGTGGCCCGCCGTGTTCTCCCGCGACTACGTCAAGCGCCTGGACGGCACCCACGTCAAGCGCGGCAAGAACAAGCTCGAGCTGGCCGAGCAGGTGATGGCCGACATCCGGAAGTTCCAGCAGGAGTCCGGCGTGGCCCGCACCGTGATGATCTGGTGCGCCTCGACCGAGATCTTCCTCAAGCCGGGCCCGGCGCACGAGTCGGTGGCGGCGCTCGAGAAGGCAATGGCGGCGAACGACCCGTCGGTCGCCCCGAGCATGATCTACGCCTACGCGGCGTTGAAGTGCGGCATCCCGTTCGCCAACGGCGCCCCGAACCTGACGGTGGACCTGCCGGCGATGTGGGAGCTGGCCCGGAAGCAGGAGCTGCCGATCTGCGGCAAGGACTTCAAGACCGGCCAGACGCTGATGAAGACGATCCTCGCGCCGGGGTTCAAGGCGCGGATGATCGGCCTGCACGGCTGGTTTTCCAGCAACATCCTCGGCAACCGCGACGGCGAGGTGCTCGACGACCCCGAGTCGTTCAAGACCAAGGAGGAGAGCAAACTCTCCGTGCTCGACTCGATCCTCCAGCCCGAGTTGTACGGCGAGCTGTACGGCGATTTCCACCACAAGGTGCGCATCAACTACTACCCGCCGCGCGGCGACAACAAGGAGAGCTGGGACAACATCGACATCTTCGGCTGGCTCGGCTACCCGATGCAGATCAAGATCAACTTCCTCTGCCGGGATTCGATCCTCGCCGCCCCGATCGTCCTCGACCTCGCCCTGCTGCTGGACCTCGCCCAGCGCAGCGGCCTGCACGGCATCCAGGAATGGCTGTCCTTCTACTTCAAGAGCCCGATGGTCCCCCCGAAGCTCTACGCCGAGCACGACCTGTTCATCCAGCTGATCAAGCTCAAGAACACCCTGCGCTGGCTGCGCGGGGAGGAGCTGATCACCCACCTGGGCCACGAGTACTACGACTGACGCGGGCTACGGCCGAAGCACCGGCGGGAAGTCGCCCAGCCGCTCCGGGTCCCCCTCCGCACGCCACAGGAACCACCCCTCCGCGCCGCCGTACACCAGCAGGCCGGACCCCGCCGCCGCCACCCCGGCCGCCGTCAGCTCGCCGATGTCGTAGTGCGCCGCCCGCACGACCGACCCGTCGGCCGCCCGCACCACGTACAGCGCGTCGAACCCGTTCAGCCCGGGCTGCTCGACCCGCACCGCGAGCCAACGCCCGTCGGGCGAGTCGCACCGCTCGTAACCGTCCACGGGCGCGCTCCCCGGCAGCGTCACGTCGCCGACGCGGGGCACCGCCACCGTCAGCGGGGCCTCGCCCGCGGCGGTCGTCCGCCCGACCACCCCTGCCGTCTCCTCCGGCCCGGCCGCCGCCGCGGCCTCCTCCCCGGCGAACCGCCGGCACGACCAGTCGTCCGCCGTGCCGCCGCCCAGCACCGCGACCCCGTGCGGCGACCGGAACACCCAGCGCGGCTCGTCGGCCGCGCCCTCCGGTGCCGCCGCCAGCGCCCGCTCGACCGGTCCCGCCAGGACCAGCGGCTCGAGCCGCACCAGCACGTCCGGGGACTCCTCCTCGCCGGGCAGCCCGGCCCGCGCGATCAGCTCCACCGCCGGCCGGCCGCCCGGGCCGACTCGCAGCGCCCCGAACACCAGGCGGTCCTCGGGAAACGCCGCCTCGTCGCCGAAGGCGCCGACCAGCGCGTCGAGCACCGCGGGCTCGAGCGCCAGCGCCTCGAGCGACGGGAGCCCGGCCGGATACAGCCGGCCGTTCTCCAGGTCGAGAACGGACAGCGAGCGCTCGCCGTCCAGCTCGCGGTCGAGCGCCACGTGCTGCGAGCGGCCGACCCAGGCGGCGCCGCGCCAGCCGCCGCCGAGCAGCAGCGGGCGCGTCTCGGCGATCCCCTGGAGGTCCACCCACAGCAGGCCGTCGGCATCGGCGGTCACGGCCGGGCACATCATCACCGGCCCCCCGGGCACGCCGGGGGGGATCGGGCAGCCCGCGCCCAGCAGCGCCGCGCCCCACGCCGCCAGGCCCAGCCCCGCCGCGCCCGGCACCCGGCCGTGCGGCGATTCCGACCGTCGCCTCCGGACCGTTCCGACTCCCGTTTGCCGCCCGTGTCCGCCGTCCCGCATGGTGTTGTCACGCTCCGGGCCTTGGACTATGCCACGTTCCATGATAATCATCCTCAGCAACTGCCCCCCCGACCGTGCCGAACCGATCGCCTCGGCCCTGGTCGAGGAGCGCCTGGCGGCGTGCGTCAACGCCCTCCCCGGCATCCGCTCGACCTACCGTTGGCAGGGCAGGGTCGAGCGGGAGGGGGAGACCACGCTGATGGTCAAGACCTCCGCCGCGGCGCTCGAGCGTTGCCTGGCGCGGCTGCGGGCCCTGCACCCCTACGAATGCCCGGAGCTCGTCGTCCTGACCCCCGACGTCGCCGCCTCGTTCGCCCCCTACGTGGCCTGGGTGCGGGACCAGACGACCGACGAGCCGGGGTAGGGACGTCCTTCGACGCCCACGCCCACGAAGCACCGAGAGAGGGGAGTCAGTACGGTCCGCCGACGTAGGTGTCGGGGGGGACGAGGAAGTAGACGTCGCGGGTGTCGAGGACGGTGACGCTCTCGCCCAGCACCTCGACCTGGCCGCGGAACAGCTGCGGCTCGGAGGTCGGCGGCACGCTCCGGTTCTCGCGCGGGATGATGTCGAAGCAGACGATCGTCCCGGGGAGCACGTCGGGGAACACGTCGTTGTAGGTG
>JAFGHH010000149.1 GCA_016930215.1 Deltaproteobacteria bacterium | reverse complement strand
TCATTCGTGGCAACACGGCAACCTCCCACTCTGGGCAGTCTACCGTGCCGGCCGGGCTATGTCCAGTTAGTTATGCGCGGCTGTATACCTCTACGGAGGCACAGACACCGACAACCTCCAGGGCGGCAACCAGTACGACATCTGCTACAAGGGCGGCACCGGCGAGACCTGCAGCTGCGAGGAGTGCTACAACTACTGACCGTGAGGAGTCCTGGGGCACGGGAGGCGGCGATGGCAACGAATCGTTCGACTTGGCTTGCAGTCCTCTGGGCGTCGGCTTCCTGCGGGCCGTCGACCCGCCTCGAGGGCGGCGATGGCGCAGGCGATCGAGTGGACCGCGCCGAGGAAGACGTCCAGGCCGACGAACCCGGCGACGGCTCGGCCCCTCCTCCCGCGCCCACGCCTCTCGTGCCCCAGAACGGCAGCCGTACGGGCAGCCTCTGGGCCGCGCCCAGAGGCACGCTTCGGCCTCTGTTCCGCTGGACCTGGAGCGGCGACGGCGGCCCTGAACCGACCTTCGAGGTTGAGGTCGACGACTCCTGCACGACGCCGGGATTCCGCGACTGCGCGTTTCCCAGTCCGGAGAGCCGCGCCGGCGGCGTCGCCACGACGAGCTGGTGTCCGGAGGCCGACCTGCCGGTCGACCGCCGGGCTCCCGTCGGTCGTCGCTACTACTGGCGCGTGCGCGCCTGCCGCGGGGCATTGTGTTCGGGTTGGTCCCCGGTCCGGTATGCGGACGTCGGACGGGTTCCCGGGGACTTCAACGGCGACGGGTTCTCCGACGTCGCCGTCGCGGCACCGGGCTGGTCTCGCGTGTTCCTCTTCCTCGGCGGCGAAACCCCGGACGTCGTACCGGATCTCGAGATGGTCGGCGTCGCTACCGATCTGTTCATGGGCGCGGCCCTGGCGTCCCCGGGCGATCTCGACGGCGACGGGTTCGGCGAGCTGCTGATCAGCTCTCCGGATGCTGCCGGCCACGGGCGGATCTACCTGCTGCGCGGCGGGTCTCCGCCGGATCCGGCACCGGACCGCACGCTGGAGGGAGAAGGCTCCGACCGCCACCTGGGACTCGCGCTCGCCGGCGCCGGTGACGTGAATGCGGACGGATTCGCAGACTGGCTTGCCAGCCGCACACCGTCGGACAATCCCCGCAGCTCCCCCGCGGAGGTACTTCTGTTCCTTGGATCGCCCCGGACCGACATCGAACCGGATCTTGTCCTGCCGGAGGATGAGCCGGGTACTCGCCTTGGTCAATGCGTGGCCGGTGTCGGCGACGTGAACGGCGACGGCTACGCGGACTGGGTCGCCGGCCGCCCGGGTAGGGGACTCGACGAGGTGCCGCGGACCCCCGCGATGCTCGTGCTGCTGGGCGGTCCCGATCCCGACGCGGTGGTCGACTTCGTGCTTCCGACGCATGCGGCAGGGATGGAACCGCCTCATCTCGCCGCAGCGGGAGGCGGAGACCTCGACGGCGACGGGCTCTCCGACTTCGTTGTGGCCACGGTCCAGTACACCACGGAGTACCTGCGCGCCGCGAGCCAACTCGACGTCTATCTGGGCGCCCACACGCTGGCGGACGATCCGGCGCTCGCGATCCGACACGACGCGCCGGAAGGGTTCGGCTTCTCCGGCAGTCTTGCGGGCGACGTCGATGGTGACGGGGCGACCGAGCTCGTCGTCGGTTCGCCGGCGGCGCTCGGCTCCGCCGGAGCCGAGCTTGCGGGTCGGGTCGAAGTGTTCGGCCGATGGACCACCGGCCGCTTCGCAGCCGACACCGTGCTCACGTTGTCCGAGGCGACGCCCGATGCCGCCCTCGGCCACAGCGTCACCGCGACAACGGACATCAACGGCGACGGGTTCTCGGACGTCGTCGCGGGCGCCCCGCAGCTCTTCAACTCGGGTACTGGTCACGCCTATGTCTGGTTCGGCGGTGAAGGTGACATGACGCGAGGACCGCCGGACCTCGTCCTCAGCGGCATGCTGTTCTCCGATCATTTCGGCAAGGTCGTGGCTGGGTTCCAGCCGCCGTTCGGCGGACCGGAATCGCCGAGCAGCCGCCGGGCGTCGATCGCGCCGGCGTTGCAGCAGCGTCGGTCGTGCACTCTGGGACATGGAGGTGGCGGATGACAGGACGAGTTGGGATTCGGGCGCTCGGGGCGACTGCCGTGGCCTTCCTGACCTCGAGCGCCTGCGCTTGCGGCGGTTCCGGCGGTGTCGGCGACTCGGACGGAGACGTCCACCCGACCGACGAGGCCGACGCCGGAGACGTCGGTTTCGACCGCACCTGGGAAGCCTACGAGCCGCCCGACGTGCCGGACAACTGCGATCCGTTCACTAGCGAAGGCTGCGAACCGGGGTATCACTGCTATCTCGGGACTCCGTCGTACTGCCTACCCCTTCCTGACGGCGGCGGTCAGGCGCCGGGGGAGACGTGCGGCGCGGGTTGCGCCGTCGGCGCCGGCTGCTACATGGTCGCAGGTCATGTCCGCGGCTACTGCCTCAAGTACTGCCGGCTCGAGGGCGGCTTGCCGGACTGCTCCGATCTGCCGTGGACGTTCTGCAAGCCGTCGGGCCACCCGATCATCGGCTACTGCTATCCTCCCGTGCCGGAGACGTGACGTGCAACGCCGGGCCGAACGTTCTTCGCCCGGTGGGACGGCACGACCTTCCACTGGATGTAGCCGGCACGGGTTCCCCGACCTGCCTGCGACCCGGCCGGTGGGCCGCCGTGGACCGCCGCGTCTTGACCTCAACCGTCGACCGCGGGCAACCTCCGGTTCGTGGCGGCGGGTGCATCGAGCGGGTGGCGGTGGCTGCTGGGGCCGGAAGGCGCGGCGTCCGCCGGCCTCGCGGCAGCCGGGCCGGACGAAACGCCGCCGCGCACCACGACCCTCGAATGGCTGGGGTTCGGCGCCTGCCTGGCCGCCTTCCTGGGGCTCGCCGGATGGTACTTCGCGACGGTCGGGACCAGCATCGTCGATGACGCGTTCATCCCCCTGCGCTACGCCGACCGGCTCGTCCACGGCGAGGGGCTGACCTTCACCGCCGGCTCGCCCGTCGAGGGCTACACCTCGCTGCTCTGGACCCTGCTGCTCGCCGCAGGACACCTGCTGCCGCTCGAGCCGCTCCAGTTCGCCCGCGTCGCCGGGATCGTTTTTTCGGTCGGGACGCTGGTCGCCGTCTGGCGGGCGGCGCGCCTGGTCGTGCCCGGCCCCGTTTCACTCGTCGCCGTGGCGCTCGTGGCGCTGAACCGCTCGATGGCGCTGTGGTCGGTCGAGGCGATGGACACCAGCCTGTTCACGTGCTGCCTGGCCTTCGCGCTGTGGGCATGGCTGCGCCACGGCACGCGGCTCGTGCACGGCCTGCCGCTGGGCGGCCTGGCCTTCGGCCTGCTGATGCTCGCCCGCCCCGAGGGCCTCCTGTTCGCGGTGCCGGCCGGCCTGCTCGGCGGCCTCGCCGCCTGGAGGGCCGGGAGGCTGCGCGCGTTCGCCGTCCACGCGGCGTGCGCCGCGGCGCTCCTGGGCGGCCAGCTCGCCTTCCGGCTGCTCGAGTACGGCGAGCTGCTGCCGAACACGTTCCACGCCAAGGTCCAGGGCGCACAGCTCGGCCGGGGGCTCGAGTACCTGCTGCTGTGGGCGCGGGAGAACGTCGTGGTGCTTCCCGCGGCGTTCGCCGTCGCCGGCGCGCTCCGGCTGTACCAGACGAGCGCCCGGCGGCCCGAGCTGCTGTGGCTCGGGGTATCGCTGGTCGGCTGCCTGGCCTACGTGGCGCTGGTGGGCGGCGACTACTTCGAGTTCCGCCTGCTGGTCCCGACCCTGCCGCCGGCCGCGATCCTCGCCGCCGCGGGGGTCGAGGCGGTGCGGCGGCGGGTCCCGCGACCCGGTCCCCGGGCGGCGGCGACGGCGCTGCTCGCCGCGGCGCTCCTGGGCGGTTCGGTCCGGGCCGTCGCCGTCCCCCACGAGAACGACCCGTGGACGATCCGGCCGGACGAGCCGGGGGAGCTGGCCGAGTTCGGCTGGTTCGAGCGGACGGCGCGGTGGCTGGCGTGCAACATCGACCCGCGCGAGACGCTCGCCGTGCGCCCGGCGGGCGTGATCCCATACCTCACCGGCGCCGGCGCCCTGGACATGCTCGGACTGACCGACCGCGAGATCGCCCGCGAGGGACGCCGGTTCGCGGGCGCCCCCCTCGGCCACCAGCGGCTCGCCTCGGCCGAGTACGTCCGCGAGCGGGGGGCGACGTACCTGGTCGGCCACCCGGTGCGCTCGGCCCGCCCGATCGACGACCCGACGCTGGTGAGCGCGGAGGTGGCGCCGGGGGAGTGGCTGATCCTGCTGCCGCTGCGCGCCGGGGCGACGCTGCGCCCCGGCACCTACCCGCTGGGGCCGTCGAGCACGGTGCTGGAGGGGTGGCGACCGCGCACCAGCGGCGGCCGGTGCGTCCCGTATGCGAGGTAGACCCGATGGCGCCGCCCGTGGAGGTAGCGGCGCGGCGCTGGGCCGCGCGAAGCGCGGGCCGAGCCCGCCGGCCCCGCCGGCGAGGCGGCAT
>JAFGHH010000148.1 GCA_016930215.1 Deltaproteobacteria bacterium | reverse complement strand
TCCGCTCCCATCTTGACCTCGAGATCGAGGTGCTTGCCCTGCGCCGGCAGCTCGTCGTCTACCAGCGATCGGTCCCTCGCCCTCGCCTTCAGCGACTTCTTCACGGTGCCGACCCTGGACGCGTGAAGGCGATCGGGATCACGGAAGTGCGGATCGCGCGGTATCTGCGGCGCGCGGCCTGACGATCGCATCGCGTTCGACGTCATCGACGAGGGACCCGACGACCGGGTCGACGGTCGGCGTGCGCGCGGACGACGCGCAGGCTGCCGCGCTCGAGCGCGAGCGCGGTCTCACGCACGGATCCGGGCGACGCTCCCGCGACATGCCGCCGCCCCGGAACGTCCCCCCCGTCGCTCACCGTCGCGCACCAAGCCCCCGATGGCACTCTCGGGAAGGACAGGATGCGCCGTCAGCTCCCGCAGCGCGGACACACCATGGGGAGCTCGACCCCGGCGTCGCGATCGTAGATCGCCAGATCGTCGACATGGCGGACCAGCGCGCTCGAGCCCTCGTCGGCCCAGCTCGCGTAGAGGCCGAGGCCCCAGTACATGTTGCACTCGCCCGTGTCGGCGGGGAACCGATCGAAGAGCGTCTTGACCCCCGTCTGCTCGACGAGGAGGCCGTCGTTCCGGAACAGCCGGTAGTAGCCGTCGGAGGTGTTCGTCCAGTAGATCTCGAGGACGTAGGTGTCCCAGACCTCCTCCGTCCAGATCGAGGTCGTGACGAAGTTGCAGTCGGGGTCCGCGCGGAAACGGATCTCGTACAGTGAACCCTCGGTCAGCTCGATGTCGTTGAAGATGCCGCCGCCAGCGCAGATCACGTCACCGTACCCTCCGTCGTACTCGCCGCAGGGCCAGGTCTTCCACTGCGCGAAGACGAGCCAGCTGACGTCGGCCCCGACCAGGAAGTCGCGCTCGTAGTGCTGCCTCCAGACGTAGATGTAGGTCTTCTCGTCGGTCTCCAGTCGCTGGGAGTGGTACTCGGCCCGCACGCTCGTCCCGGCCGGGACCTCGACCCGCAGCACGTAATCCGAGCCGTTGCTCTCCGACGGGAAGGGGTTTGCGACGACCGCCATCGAGCCGCCGTTCCTGTTGTCGATCAACTCCCGCCCCCGGTCGGCCGTGGTGGTCCCGCCCTCGAAGGTCGCCAGGAACGCGGCGGCCAACTCGACGCAGCTCCCGTCGGCACAGGTCTCCCCCGGAGCGCAGTCGGCATGCCAGTCGCCACAACCGTCCGGACCGCACTCGTTGGTGTTCGGCGTGCACGCCGTGTCGGCGCCGTCCGAGGCGTCCGCGTCGTCCGGCGGGAGGTCCGCGGCCCCGTCCTCGGACGGCGAGTCCGACTCGGCATCCGCATCCGCGTCCGCGTCCGCGTCCGCGCCTCCCTCCGCGTCCGCATCACTGGAAACCGCGTCGGCGTCGGGCGAGCCCCCCGGCGGCGCGGAGTCGCAGGAGGAGACGAGAAGCAGGACCAGCCAGGACAGCGCCGCGCCGCAGGACACGATCCGGAGCCCGACCGGTCGCCGGCCGGTCCCGGGCCACGAGCCGCGCCCGGTCGCATCGCTGCCGCCCGGCCCCGTCGCCGGACACGACCCGTGTCGCGTTCCGGCGGACTCGAGACGTTGCTTGCCGTTCATGTCGCTCCCTCCTGGGGACGTCCCCGCTGCGATGTACTGTGGCTCCCGCAAGTCCCGTGCACGCCGCAACCATAGCACTTCTCGCCCGGAACGTCCGCGGCCCGCGCCGACCGGCGCGCCCACTTACGGTCCGCCGGCTGGTCAAGCCGGAGGCGAATCGTTCGACGGGCTTCACCCCGGAGCAGCGCCTGCTGCTGCTGGACCTCTGGAAGCGCGGCGGCCTGGGCGCGACGGACTTCGCGCCGCTGATCGGGACGAGGAGCCGGAGCGGCGCTTCGAGCGGGCGAGTCCCAACCAGCTCTGGCAGGCCGGGCGGCCTGACCCAGTCCACGCTGGCCCGGTGGCAGCGGCAAGGTCGTCGTGATCCTGGGCTGCCCCACCTGCGACCAGTCTCGGTTCTGCCGATGTCGCCGACGGCGACAAATGGAAGCCCTTCAGGGCGCGGCGGGTCCGGGCGCTTCGGCCGCGGGCTGAAGCCCGCGGTGAGGATCCCTGCCGCCTGGCCCCCAACGACAACAACCTCGACTGATCCGCCACCTTCCGGATTCGTCGCGGTGCACGACGAGACCGCCGGCTTTCGACCGTCGACTCTCCACGCGCGACAGAGCGACCTGTTCGCCGGGCGGGCGCCCGGGTTCCGCGGGCCGGCCTACGGATGGCAGGAGAGGCCGCCGCAATCCGCCGTTGCGCAGCAGAGGCACGCGTCGTCGGTGTTTCCCGCATGGCAGAAGTCCTGGTAGCAGCACCCAGTGCAGTTGTGCGGACCACAGGGGGGCAAGTCGTCGTCGCACGACGACGCCAGCACGCCGATCACCGTCAGCCCCGCCGCCAGCAGAATGGAATGCCTTCGCATGGTCCCCTCCTGCCGCAGAGCATCCTCCGCACGAGGCCTGCCGTCAAGCGCGGGTGTTCCGGCGCGGGTGTTCCGGCGGCCGCTCCTCGTCAAGTCGGGGGTTGTGCTTCCGGGACCGGAGCGACATCGGGTGTCGGCGCCGGCTCGGGCGGGGCCTCCGGGACCGCCGTCGGCACCGGTTGCGGCACCGGCGGAGGCTCCGGCGGAGCCACGGGTGGCGTCGCCGCGACGATCTCCCGGAATCGGGCCACGAACTGGCGGAGCACCTCCGACTGCCGGGCGTTCACGCTGCGCGCGGCGTCGCAGCACCGCACCTCGAGGCGAAATGCCGCCGCGGCAGCGGCGATCTGCTCCGGAGTCGCGTCGAAGCGGATCGTGGTGGCATCGGCGGGTCGGTCCTCGGCGGACAGCGGCAGTTCCACCGAGGTGTCGTCCCCGACCAGGGCCAGGGCCGGGCAGCGGCACGTGAACACCGAGCCGGCGGTGCTGAGGACCACCAGCACGCGACCTGCGTCGATCTGAGGCGCACCGAGGCATTGCAGTCTCAGCGGCGACAGATCGAGATCGGCCTGCACCACGGTTGCGCCGCGGGCCTCGTCGAAGCGCACGGCCAGCTGCGCCGATTCGGCCTGGGCCCGTGCCCGCGAGGCTGCCGGACTCGGGCCCCCCGAGCCCGGGTCGGCTTCCCGGATGCACGTGGTGCCGCCGTACCCTCCGACCAGTTGTCCCCCGCCCCAGGTCGTCTGGCCTCCGCCTCCCACGGGATTGAAGCACGAGTAGACGGCCGTGCGACCGCAACCGCTGACGCGGTAGGCGTTTCCCGCCAGGGAGGTGACCGAGACGTTGTTCCGGCAGCGGAACTCGTTTTCGAAGCGCGCCCGGACGACGGGGGCGGCACCGTAGCAGGCCACCGGCCCGACGGTCAGGAACAGCAGCCCGAACGCGGTCAACCTCCCGAAGTCCATCGGCTCGCTCCTCGACCCCGGCTCGGCAACGAAGCGTCGCCCGGTCTCCGTGTCTTCGTCAAGCCCCTGCCGCCCGCCCTTCGGTGCCGGCCCCCTTCCCGGCCGGTGCGGCGCGGCGCAGATCGCATGTGTCGCGAGAAGCGGACCTCGTCGCGAGGCTCGCCGAGCCGAGCGCAGCGCTGCGGACAGCCTCGGGCCTGCCGCGGGCAGCGACGGACCCATCGTGGTGTGCCGGGGCGGGGAAGTCGCGGTGAGACCCGTTGGCGGCACCGGAAGATCCGCGGTATCATCCCCCGGGACGGAACGGAAAGGACGGATGATGCGCGGGAAGGGAACCTGGAGGATGCTCGCGGCAGTTCTCGGACTCCTCGCCGTGGTCGGGTGCTCGGACGACCCCGGCTCCGAACGCGTCTGCGACCCCGGCGCGACGCAGCGCTGCGTGTGTCCCGTGGGCGAAGGCGCCCAGACCTGTGCCGACGACGGAACACGCTGGGAGGCCTGCGAGTGCCCCGGCGCCGACGCCGACGCCGACGCCGACACGGATGCCGACGCCGGCGCCGACGCCGACGCCGATGCCGATGCCGACGCCGACGCCGATGCCGACGCCGATGCCGATGCCGATGCCGACGCCGACGGGTCCTGGCTGTACACGACCGACAACCACATCTACACGCCGGCCGGAACGGTCTGGCACGGCCGGGGAGTGAACATCCACGACACCCGATCCTGCTGGGCCTGTGCCGGGGCGGCGGCCAACCCGGCCGAGGTCGAGCGCCGGATCGACGAGGTGGTGGACGTCTGGGGCGCCAACTTCCTGAGGCTGGATCTCGAGAGCTATGCCTCCGACGACGGGTGGGCGGTCCAGTGGCAGGGCGTGCTGGACGACCCGGCGTACCTCGCAGACATCGAACGGCTCGTCGGGCACATCGGCACGAAGCCGGGCGTGTACGTGCTGCTGTCGCTGTGGGTCGATCCGACGTTCAGCGACCTGGGTTGGCCGACGGCGAACACGATCGCGATCTGGGAGCGACTGGCGCAGACCTTCGCCTTCGACGCTCACGTGTTGTACGGACTGTGCAACGAGCCGGAGCACAATTTCGGCGGCGAGGACGACCCGGCGGTCTGGACGGCGATGAACGACACCGTCG
>JAFGHH010000147.1 GCA_016930215.1 Deltaproteobacteria bacterium | reverse complement strand
GCCCGAGGCAATCGGACGGAGCGGAATCGCAGACGCCGGCCGGCACCCCCACCAGCTCGACCACCGCGACCGGCGCGACCGGCCCGGTGAACAAGGCGAGGATCCCGGCCTCGCCGATCGTGCCGCGGTCGATCGGCGCCCAGCCCTGCGCGCGCAGCGACGCCGGCTCCGGCAGCTCGACCTCGTCCGGCATCTCGCCCGCGAAGAAGCGCTCCGGGTGCAGGATCTGCTCGGTCGACACCGGCGGACTGCGGTACGCCGCGTCGAGGGCCGGGTTGCCGCCGGCGGCCTCCACGACCCGCGCGAACTCCTCCCCGGCGACGTAGGGCATGAAGGTGAACGCCTCGAGCCCGGTGTTCGGCTCCAGCCACGACCGCTCGTCGAGCACGGCGGTCCACAACCCGAGGTCCGGGGCGTCGGCGACGGCACGGGTGCGAACGGCGGCGGCAAGGGCGAGGTCCGCGTCGCCCTCCTCGAGTGCCCGCAGGGCGAGGTCGGCGTCGCGGGCCGGCCACAGGCGTCCGCCCGGGCACGGCAGCTCGACCGTCGCGCGCCGCAGCGCGTGGAGCGACTCGTGCGCCAGCAGGCCGTGCAGGCTGACGGACAGCGCCCGCCAGCCGGCGGCCATCGCCGGCTCGACGGCGGCCAACCAGTCCTCGGGCGGCGGGAGATAGCGCAGATCGGCGACGCGGATCACGTGCTCGCGGCAGTCGTAGCTTCCCAGGTGGTCGCTGCCGACGCGGCGCGTGGAGACGTCGGCATCGGCCAGCAGCCCCAAGCCCGCCAGGACACGCAGGCCGAGCAGCAGGTCGTCGCCGGACGGTCCGACGGCGGCGAGGCCGGCGGCGGCATCGCGCCGGGCGACGAAGGCGCCGGGCGGCAGGATCTGGACCTCGGGCGGCTCGTCCGCCTCGAGTCCCCGCAGCTCGGCGACGAACGCCAGGGCCTCGCGGGCCGCCGCCTGCTGCTCCTCGAGCTCGAGCGGCGGGGCGGCGGTGGGCACGGGCGGCCCGGGCGACGGCGCGACCGGCTCGGCGGGACAGGCCAAGCCGCAGGACGCCAGCGCGGCGAGCAGCGCGCCGCCGCGATGCGGGCGCGGGCCGCCGCGCCGGAGGCTCAATCCTCCAGCTCCTGCAACATCTCGCGGACGGCCTCGAGCCCCTCGTCGTCGGGGGGGGCGAGCTCGAGGAACTTCTGCAGCGCTTCGATCGCACCTTCGTCGTCGTCCTGATCGGCGAGCAGCAGACCCAGGTCGTGCCAGGCCTCGGCCATCCCGGGTTCGCATTCGAGCGTGCGGCGGTACTCCGCAATCGCGAGCTGCGCCTGGTTCTGGCCCCGGAAGGCCACCGCGAGGTTGAAGTGGAACACCGCGCTCTCGGGGTCCGAATCGACCGCCTGCTGGTGGGCGGCCACCGCCTCGTCGTAGCGCCGCAGCTTGCGGTAGGCGACGCCGAGGTTGTTGAGCAGGGAGGGGTCGCCGGGGGCGCGCTGCAGGCCCGCCTGGTAGGCCTGGACCGCCTCCTCGTAGCGCCGCAGCTTGCGATACATCACCCCGAGCCGCTCGAGGCTCGAGACGTCCCGCTCGTCGAGGCGGGCGGCCTCGCCCAGCTCGCGCTCCGCGGCCTCCCAGTCCTCCAGCTCGAACAGCACGGCGCCCAGCGCGGCGTGGTTCGGTCCGTACTCGGGCCGCAGCTCGACGGCGCGCTCCAGCGGCGCCCGGGCGGCGGCGAAGTCCT
Organism: Deltaproteobacteria bacterium; assembly: GCA_016930215.1. GTDB lineage: Bacteria > Myxococcota_A > Polyangia > DRWM01 > JAAZOP01 > JAAZOP01. Next base: position 25,938 of record JAFGHH010000147.1, on the reverse strand, counting down.
GCCGGCGATGGTGCACGCGGCCGAGGGCGAGCCAGGCGTCGGCGTAGTTCGGGTCGAGGGTGGTGGCCTGGGCGAACGCCTCCGCGGCCTCCTCGAACCGTCCGGCGGCGTCGGCCGCGATCCCGCGAACCACCGCGTGCTGGGCCTCCGTGAGGTTCTCGCCGTAGGGGACCGCGACGGGGTTCTCGACGACCCGCGTCGGGGCGGCGACGTGGGCTCCGCCGGTGGGGACGCCCGGCTCCGGCGGAGCGTCGCCCTCGGCGGCGTCGGCCGACGGCGCGGGCTCCCGGGCCTCGCCGTTCGCGGGTCCGCAGGCGGCCCCGGCGGCCAGCCACGCGACGAACGCACCGGACACGAACAGCACGACGACTCGCGACATGGTGTTCCTCCCTTGCGACGAGAGTTCACCCGATCCGGCGCGGCGGGTCAAGGCGCTCCGTGAGGACGTGAGGACGTGCGCCCGCGGTTGACAGGGGGCGCGGGAAGCATTCTATTCCGGGCTGCATGAGCCTGCCGAGCGACCAGCTGCCGATCCTGCCGTTGCGGAACATGGCCGTGCTGCCGGGCTCGGTGGTCCCGGTCGACGTCAGCCGTCCGAAATCGATGCGGTTGCTGGCCGCGATCGGGCTGGGCCGCGGGCGTTCGATCGGCGTGCTGGCGCAGCGGCGGCAGGACATCGAGGACCCGATCTGGGACGACCTGTACGCGGTGGGCACGATGGTCCGCATCCTGCGGGCCGTCCAGTCGAGCAACGGGGGGTTCCGGCTGATCGTCCAGGGCACGGGCCGGTTCGAGGTCGCGGGGCACGTGCAGACCGAGCCGTACCTGGTGGCGCGGGTCACGCTGCTGCCCGAGCAGGACGCGGCGGACGTGGAGACGGCCGCGCTGCTGGCCAACCTGCTCGAGGCCGCCGGACAGCTCGCCTCGCTCGGCCAGAGCATGCCCAAGGAGGCGGTCACCAAGGCGCAGGCCGCGAGCGGGCCCGGGGCCGCGGCCGACCTGCTGGCCGCCAACCTGCCGCTGTCGACCGAGGAGCGGCAGCAGGTGCTGGAGACGGTCGGCATCCGCGAGCGCGTGCAGCTCGTGCTCAAGCTCGCCGTGCGGCAGTCGGAGGCCCAGCGGATCAAGAACCAGATCTCCCAGATGGTCGAGGAGGAGATGGGGCGCAACCGCCGCGAGTACTACCTGCGGCAGCAGATGCGCGCGATTCGCGACGAGCTGGGCGAGGGGCCGGAGGACGACGACCTGGACGAGCTGCGACGGAAGCTGGACGAGGCGGGGCTGCCGGACGAGGCGCACGCGGCGGCGCGCAAGCAGCTGGCCCGGCTCAAGCTGATGCAGCCCGGAGCGCCGGAGGCCACCGTCGCCCGCACGTACATCGATTGGCTGATCGAGCTGCCGTGGCGGGCGACGACCGAGGACCGCTACGACATCCCCGAGGCGCGCCGGATCCTGGACGAGGACCACGACGGTCTGGAGAAGGTCAAGCGGCGGATTCTCGAGCACCTGGCGGTGCGCAAGCTGCGGCCCGAGGCCCGGGGCCCGATCCTGTGCTTCGTGGGCCCCCCCGGCGTCGGCAAGACCTCCCTCGGCCGCTCGATCGCCCGCACCCTCGGCCGCCGCTTCGTCCGCGCGTCGCTGGGCGGCGTGCGGGACGAGGCGGAGATCCGCGGGCACCGCCGGACCTACGTCGGGTCGCTCCCCGGCCGCATCCTGCAGGGGATGAAGAAGGCCGGCACGATCAACCCCCTGTACCTGCTCGACGAGCTGGACAAGCTGGGCGTGGATTTCCAGGGCGACCCCGCCTCGGCGCTGCTCGAGGTGCTCGACCCCGAGCAGAACCACGCGTTCTCGGACCACTACCTCGAGGTGCCGTACGACCTGTCGAAGGTCACGTTCATCGGCACGGCCAACGTGCTGGAGACGATCCCGCCGGCGCTGCGCGACCGGATGGAAATCATCGAGCTGCCCGGCTACACCTCGCAGGAGAAGCGCCGCATCGCGCAGCACTTCCTGGTGCCGAAGCAGCGGCGCGACAACGGTCTGGCCGAGGAGCAGCTGCGGCTGACCGACGACGCCTACGACGTGCTGATCGGCGCGTACACGCGCGAGGCGGGCGTGCGCAACCTGGAGCGGGAGATCGCCGGGCTGTGCCGGGCGGTGGCGGTGCGGATCACCGAGGGCGAGTCCGACCCGCGGGTGGTGGCCGACGCGGCGTTCGTCGAGCAGGTGCTGGGCCCGCCGCGGTTCCACCGGGACATCGCCGAGCGGACGGCGACGGCCGGGGTGGCGACCGGGCTGGCCTGGACGCCGGACGGCGGCGACATCATCTTCGTCGAGGCGACCTCGATGGACGGCACGGCGAAGCTGCACCTCACCGGACAGCTCGGCAACGTGATGAAGGAGTCGGCGCAGGCCGCCCTGTCGTTCGTCCGCTCGCGCGCCCGCGACCTGGGCCTGCGGCCCGACTTCCTCGAGAAGCGGGACCTGCACCTCCACGTGCCGTCGGGGGCGATTCCGAAGGACGGTCCGAGCGCCGGGGTGACGATGGTCGCCTCGCTGGTGTCCTTGCTCCGCGGGATCCCCGTCCGCCCCGGGCTGGCGATGACCGGGGAGATCACGCTGCGCGGGCTGGTGCTGCCCGTCGGCGGGATCAAGGAGAAGGTGCTGGCCGCGCATCGCGCCGGCATTCGCGAGGTGCTGGTGCCGCAACGCAACGAGAAGGACCTGGTGGAGGTGCCGCCCGAGGTGCGCGAGGGGCTGCAGGTCCGGCTGGTCGGCACGATCGACGAGGTGCTGCAGGTGGCGCTCGGACTGAAGCTCGCGGCGCACCCGGGTCGCGGCCGGCCGGGCCGGGCGGCTAGTGCCCGCGGGACAAGCGCCCGATCGTCTCCGCCCACTCCGCCTCGCTGACCAGTCCCTTCCGCGACAGGATCTCGAGCAGCGCGGCGACAATCAGCCAGAGCCCGTTCGGTCCGTACGGTTCGGGAACGTTGGGGTCGTCGGCGTACCGTCGCAGCGTCGCCGCCAGCTCGTGCAGGCCCGCCTGCTCCCCTTCGGCGGCCGCCGCGGTGTCCCCGCCGCCGACCGCGATGCTCGTGCCGTCGAGGAAGGTGAAGGCGAGCGCGCGGCGCTGGCGGCGCAGCCGGGTCGCCTCGGGCACCTCGAGCACGGCCGCGCGGCCCGAAGCGGCCGCTTCCGGCGCGGATTCCTCGGCCGCCGACGACGGCTGCGGCGCGGGGCGCACGCCCGTCACCTCCAGCGGCTCCGGCAGCGGTCCCACGCCCGTCACTTCCGGCGGCTCCGGCGGCTCCGGGAGGGCGCCGCTCTCGATCGCGCCGGGGACCCGGAACGTCGGGACGTCGGGCTCGGCCGCGGGCCCGGGGTCGCCCAGACCGTCCTGCGGCTCGGGCGGCGTGGAGGACGCGGCGGCGAGGCCCGCCTCGAGGTCCGACGGCTCGGGCTCGGCGGCCCCCTCCGCCTCGCCCTCGTCCTCCGCCGGCTCGGTCAGCTCGACGGCTTCGTCGGTCGGGGGCGGTGGCGCCGAGCGGGAGATCCGCGGCGGGGGCGGAGGAGCGGAGCGCCGCGGCATGATCGGGGGCGGCATCGGTTCCTCGGCCTCCTCCTCCTCCTCCTCGCCGGAATACAGGGCCTTGATCGCCTGCCGCAGGTCGGTCGGGGCGGCGATCATCGGCCGCACGTCCATTCCGGCCACCTCGCGGACGAACTCGAGCGCCTGCTGGTTGGTGGGGTCGTCCATCGCCACGAACAGCGCCGGCCGTTCGCCGCGCACGGTGCGCGCGTAGATCGGCAGGATGTGGTGCTGGTCGGCCTCCTCGCGCGTCACGATCGCGAGCAGCTCGGGCGCCACATCGACGTGCCACAGCGAGACCCAGGGAATCGACAGCTGGCGGGAGAGGGCCTGGATCAGCTGGGCCTCGGTGACGAACCGGTTCTCGACCAGGATCTGGCCCAGCGGCCGCGGCTGTTGCTTCTGCAGGTCGAGGGCCTGCCGGAGCTGGACGTGGTTGAGCACGCCCGCTTCGATGAGCAGCTCGCCGATCCGCAAGCGCTTCGCGTCCATCTGCACCTTCCCCGGCCGGCCGGCGGCCCCCCACGCAACGGACAACGATACCGCCAGACGAACCGCCGATCAACGGGCGCGGGCCGCCGGGCGGCGTCGAACGTCGCCGCGCTTGCGTCGAGGGGCGGGTTGGCGGTAGGAAAGCCCGGGTGCCGCAGGTGGCGCCGAGAGGGAGACGCGCATGGGCAACAGGACCGTGGGTTGGATCGTGCTGCTGGCCGCCGGATGCCTGTCGGCGGCGGGCTGCAAGCTGACCGAGGACGAGGCGGCGGCGGTGGAGGCGTGCCGGAAGCACGGCAACGCCGGCGAGCCGTGCCGGATGGCGAACCGGATGCTGGCCAGCGGCGCCGGCAAGGTCGGACAGGCGCTCGCCGCCGAGGAGCAGGCGCGGCAGCGTGCGGAGCAGGAGCTGGCAGCGGCCGCGGCGCGCGAACAGGAGCTGGCGGCGCAGGGCGTCGACCCGTGCGAGGAGCTGGCGAAGCGCCTGACGGCCGAGCACCCCGCGGCCGCCTGCGCGGGGAAGGTGGCCGAGGCGGTGGAGTGGCTGAAGTCCGACCCGGGGTGCGCCGCCGCGCTGGGCGACCCCGAGGGCACCGCGATGACCGCGGCCGACCTGCTCGGCGACTGCGACGGCGAGTAGCGCGGCCCCGACCGCAATGACGAGCTACTGGAGCCGCCGCTCGACGTGCGTCTTGCGCCGGAGGTTGGCCAGGAACACGTCCTCCTGGCGTTGCATCATCCGCTCCATGATCTGGTTCTCGATGCCGCGCCGGGCCTCCTCGAACGAGCGCACGCCGGTGATGCGGCCGGCGACGAGCTTGAGCACGTAGAACCCCTCGGGCCCGCGCACGGGGCCGGCGACCTCGCCGACGTCGAGCATCACGAGCTCCTCGTCGAGGCTGGCCGGGAGGTCGCCGCGGCGGAGCGTCCCGAGGGAGCCGTCGACGGCGGCGGTGGCGGGGTCGTCGGAGAAGTCGCGCGCGAGCTCCCCGAAGTCCTCGCCTTCGCGCGCCCGCCGGGCCACGGCCTCCGCACGCTCCTCCAGCCGCTGGACCTCGATCGCGGACGCCCCGGCCGGCACCTGCACCAGCACCTGCGCCGCCTCGAAGGTGTCTTCCGACCGGCTGGCCCGGACGATCTGCCGGTAGGCCCGCCGGACCTCGGCGTCGTCCGTGCGCATCCGCCCGCGCAGCCGCACCGAGAGCACCTTGTACTTCAGCACCTCGAGCCGCGTCTCGCGGCGGTACTGTTCGAGCGTCTGGCCGCGCTGCGCGATCTGGTTCTCGAGCCCGAAGTCGTCCCAGCCGTTGCGCTGCTTGATCCCGTCGATCGCGCGGTCGACCTCCTCCTCGGTCACCTCGAGCATCAGGCGCCGGGCTTCCTGCTCCACGAGCAGCTCGTCGATCATCTGGTCGAGGTGCTGGGCGAGGATTTCCCGCATCGTCTGGTCGCGAATGAAGGCGCTCTGCTCCTGGGCCAGACGGGCCAGGGCGGTGGCCGCGTGTTCCTGGACCTCCGAGACCAGGATCACGTCGTCGCCGACGACCGCCGCCAAGCCCTCGATCGGCTCGGCCGCGGCGGCGGCCGGCACGACCGCCAGGGCGACCCACGCGAGCCGGAGGGAAAGGCGCGGCGGCACGGCGGACCTCACGGCATCACCGGCTCCGGCGCCGGCAACGGCTTGTTCGACGGACCGGGCGGGGGGACCGTCCGGATCGCGGCGCCCGCCGGGCCGGGCGGTGCGGGCGGCTGGTGCACGTGGTGCGTCCGCTCCAGCTCCTCGGGCGAGGGCAGCGTCGGCTGCACGTCGGCGAGGTTCTCGGGATGCAGCTCGACGCCGAGCTCCGCCTGGATCGCCTGCATCTTCTGCTTCCACGCGGCCTGGAAGCGTTCCTCCTCGATGCCGGCGCGCACCGCGGGCCGCACCTGCTCGAGCGCCCGCACGACGGCGGCGCGCTTGCCGGTCAGCTTGAGCACGTGGAACCCCTGCGTGGTGCGGACCGGTTGCGGATAGACGTCGCCGATGTTCTGCATCTCGAACACGACCGCGGCCAGCGCGGGGTCCACCGCGGGATAGCGGTCGCTGTGCACGTCGGGACGCGTGAAGTACGACAGGCTGCCGCCGCGGGCCTTGGTGTCGGCGTCCAGCGAGCGTTCCGCGGCCAGCGTGGCGAACAGGTTGCGCGCGACGTCGGGCGCGGTCAGCTGCACGATCAACGCCTGGGCCTCGGCCTCCGTGGCGACGAGGATGTGGGCGGCGCTGGCCAGCTCCGGCCGGTTGAACTGGTCCTGGTGCGTGGCGAAGTACGCCTCCTCGTCCTGCGCGGCGATCGTCTGCCGGATCTCCTTCCGCAGCTCGGCCTTCAGCTCCGCCTCCATCTTGTCGGCCAGCAGGCGCTCCAGGTAGAAGCGCGTCTCCGGGTCGCGGTCCAGGCCGAGCCGCTTGGCCTCCTGCTCCATGACGGCCAGCGAGATCATGTCCTCGAGCAGCTCCTTGCGCCGCTCGAGCGAGTCGAAGCGCGAACGGTAGCGCGGCGGCAGCGCGTTGACCTCGCGGATGAAGTCGCAGACCGTGATCCGGATCCCGTCCCCCTCGGCCAGCGCCAGCCGGCACTCCTCGAGCGTGATGCCGGAGCGCTCGGCCGCTTCCTCGTCGGACAGCCCCGCCCAGTCGGCCTCGGCGGGCGGCCGCGCGCCCAGCTCGGGCTCCGCGGCCGCGCCGGCATCCGCCGCCGGGCCGGCGGCCGCACCCGCCTCGCCCGGCGGGGGCGCCGGGGGCCGGGCCTTGCGACAGCCGCCGGCGGCCGGAAGGACGGCCAAGGCCGCGACGAAGGCAAACATCCGGAAATGCGTCGGGTTCATGACAGATCATCCTCCACGCGTCGATGGGCGTGTAGCACACCCTCCCCCGTCCCTACAACCGCCAACGCCGGTCCCTTCCAGGAGGGCGTCGTCGCCATGGCCGTGGCCGTCCTCGTCGTCGTCACCCGCCCGCCGCGGAACCGCGGACGACGCGCCGCGGGAGTCCTTGACGGGAGGAACGCGGCGGGGTCAACTGCCGCCGGGGTTCGTGCGGAGGACCGCGGCCCCGCGACCCGCAAGGGGAGGCGACGACGTGCGACGGCGCGAACTGGAACGGCACCTGGCGCAGCTGCTCGCGGTGGCGGACTACGACGACGACTCGCTGAACGGACTGCAGGTCGAGGGCCGCTCGGAGGTCCGCCGCCTGGCGGTGGCGGTGTCGGCCTGCGCGGAGGTGTTCGCGCTGGCGGCGGACGAGGGCGCGGACGCGGTGCTCGTGCACCACGGTCTGTTCTGGAAGCGCCACGGGGTGGAGCCGGTGAAGGGGCCGCTGCGCAAGCGACTCGGCCTGCTCTTGTCCCACGAGATCAGCCTGTTCGCCTACCACCTGCCGCTCGACGCGCACCAGGAGTTCGGCAACAACGCGGTGGCGGCGCGGGCGCTGGGGTTGCGGAACCTCGAGCCGTTCGGCGAGTACCACGGGCGGAAGATCGGCTGGAAGGGGGTGCTGGCGCGGGCGCAGAGCCGGGCGTCGTTCGTGGCGCGTCTGGAGGCGTTCTACGGGCACCGGGCGCTGGTGGTGCCGGGGGGTCCGGAGGCGGTGGTGTCGGCGGCGGTGGTGTCGGGGGGCGCGGCGGACCTGGCGCCGCAGGCGGCTCGGGAGCGGCTGGACTGCTTCGTGACGGGGGAGGCGGCGGAGCACGTGACGTACCTGTGCCGGGAGCAGCGGGTGAACTTCGCGGCGCTGGGGCACTACGCGACGGAGCGGGTGGGGGTCCGCGCGCTGGCGGAGCGGCTGCGGGACGAGCTGCGGCTGGAGACGTTCTTCCTCGAGGTCGAGAACGAGGCGTAGGCGGTCGGTGGGTCGGTCGAGGCTAGCGGCGGCGGCGGAAGGCGAGGGCGAGGCCGAGGAGGGCGAGGCCGAGGGCGCCGGGGAGCGGGGCGGTGCCGGGGACCGCGCAGCCGCAGCCGGTGCCGGTCTCGAGGTCGTCCGGCAAGAGCGGCGGGTCCTCCGGGTCGGGGTCGGTGTCGATGCACACGCCTTCGATGCAGGCCAGCCCGGGCGGGCACTCGGCGCCGTCATCGACCGCGCCGTTGCAGTCGTCGTCGACCGCGTTGCACACCTCGGGCTGTGCCCCGACGGAGCCTTCGCAGCCGGCCCAGGCGCCATCGATGCAGGTCTCGGTGCCGGCCTCGCAGGCGCCGACGTCGGTGCCGCAGGGGCGGGTCTGTCCGTCGATGCACAGGCAGCCCTCGTCGGTGGTGCCGTCGCAGTCGTTGTCGAGACCGTCGCAGATCTCGGTGGCCGGGCCGACGCCGCCGGTGCAGTCGCCCCAGGCGCCGTCGGTGCAGGTCTGGCTCCCCGCCCGGCACTCGCCGGCGTCCAGGCCGCAGGCGCGCACGTCGCCGGTCACGCAGGCGCAGCCCTCGTCGACCACGCCGTCGCAGTCCTCGTCGAACACGCCGTCGCACACCTCGGGCTCGGGGAGCTGCGCGTCGCACGGGAGCCACGTCCCCGCCTCGCAGACCTCGAGGCCGAAGCCGCAGACCGACGAGCACTCGCGCGCCAGGTCCTCGTCGACCAGGCCGTCGCAGTCGTTGTCGAGGCCGTCGCAGATCTCCTCGGTGACGCGGCGGGCGATGGCGTCGAGCACCGCCTCGAGGGCGGTGGTGTCCTCGGCGCGGTAGTAGCAGGGGTTGGGCGTGGTCGGCGTGTCGCCGGCGGGGTCGCAGCCCGGCAGGGCGGTGCCGGCGTCCCAGGCCAGCCGGTTGAGCACCACGGCATCGACGCCGTCGCCGAAACCGACGACGTACAGCGTGGTGCCGGTGGCCCGCAGCGTCTCGGCGGCGTCCACCGGGTCGAACCGGGTGGCGCCGTCGTAGGGCACGCAGTACTGCCAGCCGTCGGTGACCAGCACGGCGGCGCGGCGGCGGCTCGGGTCGGACAGCGGGGCGTACGCCGCGGCCACCTCGAGCGCCTGGGCCATCGGGGTGTAGTTGCCCGAGGTCGGGGGCGGCGTTTCCAGGTGACTCGCGATGGCGGCGGCGTTGCCGGGACCGACGTCGACGTTGACGCCCGCAACGCTGCAGCGGTCGGGATTCGGGAAGACCAGCAGCCCGAGGTCGATCGAGCTCTCGTAGCGCGTCGAGATCGTGCCGACCGCGGTGCGCGCGGCGGCCCACTTGGTGACGCCCGAGGGAACGCTGCCGGTGATCATCGAGCTCGACTTGTCGAGCACCAGCAGCAGCGACGGGGCGTCACACTGCGCCGCCGCCGGGGCGGGAAGCATTGCGACGCCGAGCGCCGCCAGCAGGGTGAGGGAAACGGTCGTGCGTGCCATTGTGCCTTGCTCCTTCCTTGCACAGGTCCTTGCGGACGCGGGGGTCCAATGCAATCTGCGTGCCCGACCTACACCGGATCCACGATTTGTAATCGTTGATGTTTATTGGCGAACTGGTGGCGGCCGACGGCGCCCGACAGCGGCCGACGGCGCTCGACGGTGACCCTGGACCCCACGATCGGGGTCGGGGGACCCCACCCTTCCCCACGGCGTGGGAACCGGTGTATGGTGCGTTGCCCCGCCGGGATCCGGGCGGAGCGCCTCGGTCGGGGGACGGGACGCAGGAGGCGGCGCGATGGAAATCCGCAAGCATCGCATCCTGGTCGAGACGGCGCAGCGGCTGATCCACCGGGGCGCCACGGCGAACATCCGCAAGATCCTGGGCAAGACGCATCCGGCCGACGTGGCTTCGATCTTCCCGAGCCTGGTGCTGCACGAGCAGCGCAAGCTGTTCGACCTGCTGGAGAGCGACGCGACGCGGGCGGAGGTGGTGGTCGAGTTGAAGCCGGACGTGTACGTGCCGCTCTTGGAGAGCTACGAGCCGGCGGTGTTGCTCCCGATGTTCAAGGAGGTCGAGGCGGACGACCTGGCGGACATCCTGGCCAACCTGCCGGAGGAACAGTCGCGCGAGGTCCTCAAGCGGCTGGACAAGAAGGACACCGAGGAGGTCGAGGACCTGATGCGGTACGGCGAGGACACCGCCGGCGGCATCATGAATCCGCACTTCTTCGCTTTGCACGGCGACACGACGGTGGAGGAGGCGGTGCGTTCGCTGCGCGAGAACAAGGACACCGAGGACGTGGAGATGGCGTTCTACGTCTACGTGGTGAACGACGTGCAGCAGCTCGAGGGTGTGGTCTCGCTGCGGCAGCTGGTGATGTCGCCGCCGGGGGCGCGGCTGCGGGACGTGATGATCCACGAGGTGATCAGCGTGCGGGTCGACGTGGACCAGGAGGAGGTGGCCCGGCTGGTGGCGCGCTACAATTTCCTCGCCGTGCCGGTGCTCGACCAGTCGAACAAGATCCTCGGAATCGTGACGGTCGACGACGTGATCGACGTGATCCGCGAGGAGGCGACCGAGGACATCCTGAAGATGGCGGGTGCGGGCGAGGAGGTGGTGGAGACGGTCTCGTTCTGGACGAACGTGCGGGGCCGTTTCCCGTGGCTCTTGGCGAGCTGCCTGGGCGGGATCCTGGCGGCGGTGGCGATGACGCCGTTCCGCGAGCGGCTCGGCGACTTCTCGATCCTGGCGCTGTTCATCCCGGTGGTGCTGGGGATGGGGGGCAACGTCGGCACGCAGTCCTCGACGATCGTAGTGCGCGGGCTGGCCACGGGCGTGGTGCAGCTCGGCCGGTCGCTCGGCACCGTCGGCCGCGAGCTGGCCGTCGGCCTGCTGCTCGGCGTGCTCTACGGCTCCGTCGTCGGGCTGGCGGCGGGCGGCCTGACGGGCGGCCTGTACTACGCGCTGGTGGTCGGCGCCGCGCTCGCCGCCTCGATGGTGCTGGCGGCGCTGCTCGGGGCGCTGGCGCCGCTGACGCTGGCCCGCCTGCACATCGACCCCGCGGCCGCGACCGGCCCGGTGGTCCGGACGTTCGTCGACCTGCTCGGCACCGTCACCTACTTCGCCCTCGCGCTGCTGCTGGCCGGCGCCTTCGTCGCCTGAGGCGCGTCGTTCGGGAGGTCGAAAGCGTCCGCCGGAGGCGGAAGGCGTCGGCCCGGGCCCGGGGGCCGGGTCGGAATGGAGTGTGCACGTCCCGCCGGCCTGCCCTAGAATGTGCGGCCGGAGGGGAAGGAGGCGGCCGGATGAAGGACAGGAACCGGTTCGGTGCGCTCGTTCGGGTCACGACGGCGGCGGCGCTCGCCGCGGCGCTCGCGACCGGCTGCGGCTCGGTGACGGTTGCGGAGGACGTCGGGCCCGACGACGCCTCGCCCGACGCGACCGAGGACGCGACGACGGAGGACGCAGGGCACGACGCGGCTCCGGACGAGCCGACGGAGGTCCCGCCGGACGCGACGGACGACGCAGACGCAGACGCCGACGATACGACCGACAGCGGCCCGGCGGAGGTGGTCGACGTCGAGGACACCGAGTCGTCGACCACGTGCACGCCGTTCGAGTTCCCGGCCGTGAACGACACGTTCCTGGCGCCGGGGGACTGCAACGGGGCCAACTACCAGGGGCATCTCAGCGGAGTGAACCTGGGGATGGGTCCGGGGCTGTTCCGGTTCGTCCTCTCCCCGGCCGCCGCGGAGGCGCTGCTCGACGACCGGGTGCCGGAGGGGTCGCTGCGGCTCCAGGTGATGGGCACGTGCCCCGACGGGAGCACGTGCCCGTTCGCGCCGGGGCGGCTCGACGTCCGGCCGCTGCGCAACGACTGGGACGAAGGGTCTTCGCCGACGTTCGAGGGTTACACCGGTGCGGACTGGTGCCGTCGCGAGGGCGGAAATCCCGGCCCCCGTTGGGCGGCCGACGGCGCCAGCGGCAGCGGGGACGTCGACTCGGTGAGCGGCGGGCTGGCGATCGATGCCCTGCCGCGCTCGGTCTCGATCCCGTTCGCGCCGGTGGAGCACCGGCGGCGCTTCGCCGTAGCGGAGCGGGAGCTGTCGATGCGGGTCGCCTTCGAGGACGGAACGGGGATGCTGGCGGTGCACGCGCGCGAGTCGGACGCCGGGCTGATGCCGGTGCTGGAGCTGACGGTCTGCGAGTGAGCGCGAGCGGGCGGCGCGTCCGTCCCGACCGCCGCGCGGCAGCGGAGCCGCCGCTCACCGGAAGTCGCGCGAGACCTCCGGCACGCCGCCCGCGCCCAGCGCGCGGAACCGTACCCCCTGGACCGTGAGCACCCCGTCGCGCCGCTGCAGCGGCCCTTCGACGACCAGCGCCGGCGCCGAGACCAGGAGCACGCGGTCGGCCTCGTAGCGGGCCGGGGTCACCACCACGTTGGCCAGCCCGGTCTCGTCCTCCAGCGTCAGGAAGAAGAACCCCTTGGCCGTGCCGGGTCGCTGGCGCACCACGACGAGCCCCGCGACGGCGACCCGGCTCCCGTCGGGCCGCTCGGCCAGCTCCGTCGCCCGCAGCACGCCGGCCCGGGTCAGCGCCAGCCGGTGCAGCCCCAGCGGATGCACGCCGGCGGTGAGGCCGCTCGCCTCGTAGTCGGCCCGCGTGCGCTCGGCCGTGGTCATCCGCGGCAGCGGACACGGCTCGCCGTCCCGCTCGCCTTCGCCGCCATCCCACAGCGGCCCGTCGCCGCGGGCGAGCCGGCCGACCTGCCACAGCGCCTCGCGGCGCTCGAGGCCGAAGCACCCGAGCGCCCCCAGCTCGGCCAGCGTGTCCAGCTCGTCGGCGTGCAGTCCCGCGCGGCGCGCCAGGTCGCCGGCGGAGACGAACGGTGCCGCGGCGCGTTCCTCGACGATCCGCCGGGCCGCCGCGGCCCGCAGCCCGTGGACCCAGCGCAGGCCGAGCCGCAGCGCGGGGCCGCGCGAGGACCGCTCGAGCGTGCAGTCCCACTCCGAACGAGCGGCATCGATCGGCCGCACCGGCACGCCGTGGCGCTGGAGGTCCTTGACCAGCGTGGCGGGGTGGTAGAACCCGAGCGGCCAGGCGTTGAGCAGGGCGCAGGTGAAGGCGGCGGGGTGGTGGGCCTTGAGGTAGGCGCTGGCGTAGGCGATCAGCGCGAAGCTCGCCGCGTGCGACTCGGGAAACCCGTACAACGCAAAACCGGCGATGCCCCGCACGATCTCGTCGACGGCTTCTGGGGCGATCCCCCGCGCGGCCATTCCGGCCCGCAGCTTGCGCTCGATCGCCGCCATGCGCTCGGCCGAGCGTTTCGACCCGAGCGCCCGGCGCAGCTCCTCGGCCTCGCCGCCGGTGAACCCGGCGGCGACCATCGCGACGCGCATGAGCTGTTCCTGGAACAGCGGCACGCCGAGCGTCCGGCGGAGGATCGGCTCGAGGCTCGGGTGCGGCACGGCGACCGGCTGCCGCCCGGCCCGGCGTTCGAGGTACGGGCTGACCATCTTGCCCACGATGGGTCCGGGGCGGATCAGCGCCACCTCGACGACCAGGTCGTAGAACCGCTCGGGGCGCATCCGCGGCAGCGTCGCCATCTGCGCCCGGCTTTCGATCTGGAACACGCCCACCGTGTCGGCGCGGCGGATCATCGCGTAGGTCCGCGGGTCGTCCTGCGGCAGGTGCGCCAGGTCGAGCGTGACCCCCTCGTGCTCGCGGACCAGCGGCACCGCCAGCTCCAGGGCGCGGAGCATCCCCAGGCCGAGCAGGTCGACCTTGATGATCCCGAGGTCGGCGCAGTCGTCCTTGTCCCACTGGATCACGGTGCGGCCGGGCATCGCGGCGGGCTCGAGCGGCACGACCTCGTCGAGGCGGCCGCCGGCGACGACCATCCCGCCGGAGTGCTGGCCGAGGTGCCGAGGAAGGCCGTGAAGCTGCGCGCACAGCTCGAGGAACAGGGCGGTGCGGCGGTCGTCGGGGAGGCCGGCGTCGCGCGCCCGCGCCGCCAGCTCGTCGCGCAGCACCACCGGGAACGGCCCCCAGCCGTGGAACAGCTTCGCCGTGCGGTCGATCGCGTCCGCCGGCAGCTCGAGCACCTTGCCCACCTCGCGCACCGCCGACCGCCCGCGGTAGGTGATCACGTTGGCCGTCATCGCCGCCCCGTGCGGGCCGTACCTGGCAAACACGTGCTGGATCACGCGCTCGCGCCGCTCCCCGGACGGCAGGTCGAGATCGATGTCCGGCCACTCCCCGCGCTCCTCGGAGAGGAACCGCTCGAAGAGCAGCTCCATCCCCACCGGGTCGACGGCGGTGATCCCGAGCACGTAGCAGACGGCGGAGTTGGCGGCGGAGCCGCGGCCCTGGGCGAGGATCCCCTCGGCGCGGCAGAACCGGACGATGTCGTGGACCACCAGGAAGTAGCCGGCCAGTCCGAGCTTCGCGATCACCGCCAGCTCGTGCTCGAGCTGCGCGCGGTGACGCGCGGCGAGCGGCCGGTAGCGCTCACGTGCCCCGGCGCGGACCCGCGCCCGCAGCTCGTCGTCGGCGGTGCGGCCGGGCGGGAGCGGATGTTCGGGGAAGCGGTAGCCGAGGTCCTCGAGGGTGAAGGCGCAGCGTCTTCCCAGATCGGCGGCTTCGGCGAGCGCGTCGGGCAGGTCGGAGAAGAGCGCGGCCAGCTCCTCCGGCGGCCGCAGGTAGCGTTCGGCGTCGGGCCGCAGTCGGCGTCCCGCGGCGGCCAGCGTGGTGCCGAGGCGCAGGCAGGTCAGCACGTCGAAGAGCGGGGCGCGGTCCGGGGTCGCGTAGCGCGGCCGGTTGGTCGCCACGAGCGGCAACCGACGACGACGGGCCAGCTCGACCAACGCGCGGTTGTCCCGCTCCTCGTCGCGCAGCCGATGCCGCGCAATCGCCAGCCGCAGCTCGCCGGGAAGGATCGCGACGAGACGGTCGAGCGTCCGTTCGTCTTGGAGGGCCGCCTCGCGCCCGACCAGCGCGGTCAGTCCCGCCGCGTGCTCGGCCAGCTCGTCGAACGAGACGACGCACGCGCCCTTCGGCCGTCCCGCGTGGCCGCGCGTGAGCAGCCGGCACAGGTTGCGATACCCCTCCCTCGTCCGCACCAGCAGTGCGATCCTGCTCCCCGGCGCCGTGTTCGTCGTCGTGGTCGTCGTCGACGGCGGTGCGCCCTCCCCTGCCACGTCGAGCTCCGCGCCCACGATCGCGCGCAGTCCGTGCTTGCGCATCGCCTGGTGAAAGCGCGGGGCGCCGTAGACGCCGCCGAAGTCGGCGAGCGCCACGGCGACGTAGCCGAGGGACGCGGCGCGCTCGGCGAGCTGTTCCGGGTCGGAGGCGCCGTCGAGGAACGAGAAGGCGCTGCGGCAGCACAGCTCGACCGGCTCCGGATATTCAGTCGTAGATCCCATCGACGAACCACGCCCCGGCCGGGACGTCGCGGAACAGCCGCAGCAGCGCCCCGCCCGCCAGCTCGACGTCGTAGTAGTCCCGCTCGAAGGAGCGCTCGCCCCACCAGCCGCCGCGCAGCTTCCACGGCCCGGAGGCGCGCACCGTCGCACCGCGCAGCCGGGGGTCGTCCGTTTCGAGCCGCCGGCCGTCCCATCGCGCGGCGACCGGGGGACGCAGCACACGCAACGCCAGCGGGGCCGCCGAGCGGTGGGCGTCGGGGGCGACCGGCGTCCCGACCCGTTCGCGTCCCACCAGCGCCGTCAGCCGGGCCAGCGTCACCGCGAGCTGCTGCGGCGCCGGCCCGACCGGCTCGAACAGCGAGAGCTGCGCGAAGCGCGCGCCCGCCGGAATCCCCCGCACCGTCAGCCCCGTCACCGCCGCCGCCGGCGGGCTCGACTCGAGCGACACCCGCAACAGCGCCAGGATCGACGGCACGTCGCCGAGCGGCGCCGCCAGCGTCAGCGTCCGGTCGTCCCAGGAACCCGACTCGAGACACAAGCGCAGCGCCGCGGCACCGAAGACCACGCCGCGCGACGCGAGCCGGGCGGCGACACGGTCGAGCGCCCCGCGGAGCACGAACAACAGCGGCTCCACCTCATACAGCGGGTACTCGAGCTCGACCTGCTCCTCCGGCTCGTCCGGCTGCGGCGTCGGCACCAGCGGCGCGTCGTCCTCCCCCGCCGCCAGGTCCCACCACCGTGCCCCGGCAGTCCCCAGCCGCAGCGCCACCTCGCCCCGCGGGAGCGCGGCCAGCCGCCCGAGCGTTCCGATCCCCCAGCGCCGGAGCGTCTCGCCTGCCTCCCGCGGCAACCCCAACACCCCCACCGGCAACCCCGCCACCGCCTCCCGCTCCCTCCCCTCCCTCACCACCACCCATCCGCTCCTCCCAACGTGGTCGTGGTCGTGGTCGTGGTCATGGTCGTAGTCGCGGCCGCAGTCGTGATCGTGATCGCGCTCGTGATCGTGATCGATCGCCCCGCCGCGGGCTGAAGCCCGCGGTTCCGAACGTACCGGGCGTTCGCGTCCGCAAACATGCTCGGCCACCAGCCGCGCGATTCCTTTCGACCCCGCAACGCCGACCTGCAGCGGCAGCCCCAGCTTCCGCGCACCATCGACGAGCGCCGTGGCCAGGCCCTGCTCGCTGCGATGCAGCGCGGTGCAGCCGCGCACGTCGAGCCAGATCGCCGCGCCGTCGGCGGAAACCTCGACCCACGGCGAGAAGGCGCGCGCCAGCTCGAGCCGCGCCGGCACGTCTCCCCCGACGAGGCAGGCGATGCGCCGCCCCGTCCGCGCCGGCGCCTCAGGCCGCATCCCGACCGTGCTTCCGCCCCGGCGAGCCTCCCGCCCAGCGCACCGGCCCCGCCACGCTCCCGGACAAGCCGTCGCGCGGCGACTCCGCGCCGTCCGACAATCCCACCTTGCTGCGCAGGATATCGATCCGCACCTCGAGCCGCTCGAGCAACAGCGGCGCACCCGCACCGCCGACCCACCCCGGCGCGGCGCGACGCAGCCCGAGCACCAGCGCGGCGAACGTTCCCGCCTCCCGCCGCTCCCCCAGCGCCAGCAACACCGTGCCCGACCGCTCCGCCCGCAACGACAGCCGCGGCCACAACGCCCGGCTCCGCGTTTCGCTTCCGATCCGCAACCCCGTCAGGTCCAGCGCCACGACGCCGAACCCGCCGGCGCCCAGCACCAGCTCCGCCGCCCGGAACGCGTCCAACCGACGGCCCGGACGAACCCACAGCACCCGTTCCAGCGCCACCGCCGCCGCCGCCGCCGCCGCCGCGTCGAACGTGTTTGCCGGATCGATCAACGCCGTCTGCTCGCCGCGCAAGGTCGCCGCCGCCAGCACCTGCAGCAGGAACGCCGTGCGTCCCGACGACAACGGCCCGACCAGCTCCACGATCCGCCCGCGCGGCAGGCCGCCGCCGAGCGCCCGGTCGAGCCGTTCCACGCCGGTCGGCAGCACCGGCCGTCGGCTCCCCGCAACGGCCTCCCGCGCCGTCCGCAGCACCCCCTCCCGGCGTAGCTGCGCCAGCAGCGCCTGGGGATCCCGCTTTGCGACTACCGGTTTGCCCGATCCGCTCACGGCTCCGATATACTGTATGGATGTTCAGTTGTCAAGTTCCGGGACGCCAACCCGCAGAAGAAAAGCTCGTTATATCAGTGGTCTACAGGAACGACCTCCGACCATTGAGCCGGCCGATTCCACCATCTCCGGGGCGTCGGGAACATCGCCGGCCCATCCCATCGGGGGAGGGAGGCGACCGCCGGCAGGTGGTCGTCGACAGGCCGCACCCACTTGCGTAGAGTCGGTCGCGTGGTCCTGCGGCGGACCGGGGAGGCGACGAGGATGGCCGAGCAACTGACCGCGAAGGAGCTGGTGGCGCTGGTGCGGCGGGTTTTCAGCCCGACGCCGGAGGACCGGCGACTGGCGATCCTGATCGACCTGCCGGACGCGGAGGTGCCGGACCAGCCGGCCTGGCGCGCGCGGCGCGAGCTGGGGCGGAGTTGGACCGAGATGCTGGCGGACAACGCGCAGGACCTGGGGCTGGAGGCGGTCGACCTGGTGCTGTACCGCAACGTGCACGCCAACAACGCCGACCTGCCGGCGACCGCGGTCGTGCACGAGGGCGGTCCGCTGCCGGCCGACGCCGCCGGAATGAAGGGCGCCCCGCTGCGCTTCGACGAGCTGTTCCGGACCTACCGCATCCTGATCGCGCCGACGCAGTTCTCGGCCACGGCGCCGCTCAAGATGGCGGCGCGCGCCCACGGCTTCCGCGCCGCGACGATGCCTGGGTTCTCCGCCTCGATGATCCCCGCCCTGCGCCTGGACTACGGCGTGATCGGCCGGCGCTGCGATCGCTTCAAGAAGCTGCTGGACGACGCCGTGCGCTGCGAGCTGGTCTTCGCCGTCGGCGACCGCCGCCACGAGCTGACGCTCGACCTGCGCCACCGCAGCGCCACCGCTTCGGGCGGCGTGTTTCCCAGCCCCGGCACGGCCGGCAACGTGCCGTCGGGCGAGACGTACATCGTGCCGTACGAGGGGGAGGTGCCCGGCGACCCGAGCGGCTCGCGCGGCGAGCTGCCGGTGCAGCTCGGCGACGAGGTGGTGATCTACCGCGTGGAGGCGAACCGCGCGGTGGAGGTTCTGTCGAGGGGACCGACGTCCGAGGCCGAGGCGCGGCGGCTCGCGGAGGAGCCGGCGTACGGCAACCTGGCCGAGCTGGGCCTGGGGGTGCTGGCCGACTTCGGCCTGCAGCCGTCGGGCGAGCTGCTGCTCGACGAGAAGCTCGGCCTGCACATCGCCTTCGGCCGTTCGGAGCATTTCGGCGGCCAGGTCGGGCCGAAGGACTTCTCGGCGCCCGGCAAGGTCGTGCACATCGACCGGGTGTACACCGACTCGATCCAGCCGAAGGTCCTGGTCGCCTCCGCGGTGCTGACGATGTCCGACGGCCGGAAGCTGGACCTGATGCGCGACGGTCGCTACGTCGTGGCGCTGGACGGTTGACCTGGCGCGCGGCCTGCTGCGCCGCGTTCCGCCGCGGCATCCCGGCCGGTCGATCGTGCCAGTTCGTGACAGGTCGAACGCCCTCGCCCGGCGGCACGGCCCGGGTCCGACCGTGCCCGCCGCGCACGCGCAGGGCCGGAAGGACGACGGTTCCGGCGCCCGGTCACGACGCGCCGGGTCGCCGACGGCCCCGGACGGGATGTGGAACGCCCATTGCTTGTCCGAGCGCATGAGAGGAGCGGAAACGACATGAGGCGCCGGACCTTCACGATCCTCGGACTGCTCGCGGCGCTCGGCTGCGAGGAGGGCACGCACCTGACCGGTGACGAGGACGCCGCGGACGACTCGGCCGCGCGGGACGACGCCCCGGGCGAGGATGCGACCGGCGACGACGCCGCGCCGGACGTCCCGGGCACCTGCCCCGCCGAGTGGCCCGACCCCGGCGACTCGTGCACGGGCTCGGCCACCTGCGAGTACGGCAGCGAGACCTGCTGCGGGGAGACCCACCCATCGTACGTCTGCAGCTGCATGGGCGGTACGTGGGGCTGCTACACCACCGACGCCTGCATGGGCGCCCCGTTCATGTGCTCGTGCGAAACCGACGAGGACTGCGAGCCGGGCGGTTTCGGGCGCGCCTGGTGCGTGGACGGCCGCTGCGTGCCCTGCGACGACTCCGGCCGCGACTGTCTGCTGGCCTGCGAGTACGGCCTCGTGCCGGAACGCAACGGCTGCCAGCCCTGCGAGTGCAGCGACGAGCCGCCGTGCGAGCTGGTGGGCGAAGGGTCCTGCACCTGCGACGCGCCGTGCGCCGACCCCGGGATGACCTGCGAGACCGGTCTCGGCCGCTGCGTTCGCGACTTCTGCTCGATCGCCGACTGCATCGGCCCGTGCGACCCGCTCCGCGGCTGCCTGTCGGGCCCCGAGTGCGCCACGAGCGACGACTGCCGGCTGATCTACTCGGGGTGCAGCTGCCAGGCGGTCCCGGCCTCCGACCCGCGCGACCGACTGGACGACTGCGACTACGACGGCGGCATGCTGTGCTACGCCAACCACTGCGAGATCGACGGGGTGCAGGCCGCCTGCGTGTCCGGCCTCTGCACCGAGCTCTGGCCGCCGGGGTGCGGCGGCTGAGCGGACGACGGTCCTACGGACGGAACTCCAGCGGGATGCGGACCCACAGCTCGGAGCCCGGCGGCGTCTCCGAGAAGCTCACCTGGCGCAGCTTCTGGATCACGCAGTGGGTGACCCCGGCCGCCGCCAGCGCCTCGTCGTCCTCCTCGACGTTCACGCCGACCATCCCCTGCGGGTCCACCACCAGCACCATCACCAGGTCGCCGCGCAGCGCGGAGTCGGCGCCGAGCGGCACGTTGTAGCAGGCGAGCATCCCGCCGCGCTTGCGCTCGACGGCCCGCGCGAAGAGGTTTCCGTTGACGCGGCCGCCGCCGCGGGCGATCTCCGGCCGACCGATGCGCAGCCGCCCGTCGCCCGGCGGCGTCGGCGGCGCGGCGGGCTCCGGCGGCTCGATCTCCGCCGGCTCGGGCTCCGGCGGTGCCGCCTGGGCCGCCTGCTGCGGCTCCAGCGGTGGCGCCCCGGCCGTCATCGCGTCCGCGGCCGCCGAGGTCCCGTCGGACGACCCGTCCGCGAGCGGCTCCGGCTCGCCCGGCGACTCCGTCGTCGCGCCGTCGTCGGTCTCGACCGGCGCCCCGGGGTCTTCCGGCTCCGCCGCCGCCTCGCCCGCGGTCGCGGCGCCGCACGCGCCCGCGACGACCGTTGCCAGCAGCAGCATCGTCCGCACGATCCTCGACCCGCCGCAGCGTCCGGAGCCCTCCCGCTTCTTCCGCATGGCCGTCTCCCTCGTCCTCCCCCGAACCGTCATGGTACCGGTTTCCGTGCGCGTGTCTACGCGGTCGTGGGAACCGCGTTCCCGTCCCCGCGGCCCGTCCGTCCCTTGCCTTGACGCTGTCCGTGCCATCCCGCACACTGCTTGTAGAGGCATGCACGCTTGGGGCCTCCGGGAGGGTGCCAGATGAACCGGATTGCATCGCGGATCGCCCTGGTTGCGACCTTCCTGCCGGCGGCGGCGGCGTGCGGCTCCGGAGCCGCGTCGAACGACGACGTCGGGACGTGCACGACGAACGCGGACTGTCCCGGCGGCCTGTGCATCGATGGCGTCTGCCGCTACGGCGACGGCGGCGGCGACCTGTGGGGCGGCGATGCCGATGCGGCCGGCGAGGACGGCGGCGGGGTCGAGATCCCCGACGGTTGGATTCCGCCGGACGGCGACATCACGGAGCTGCCGCCGGGCACCGAGCGGTGCGGGGACGGCCTGGACAACGACGGCGACACCCTGGTCGACGAGGACTGCGGCTGCGTGCCGGGCGAGACCCAGGACTGCTACATCGGTCCGCCCGAGTCGGCCGGCGTGGGCATCTGCGCGATGGGCAGCCAGACCTGCGAGGGGGGGGGAGAGATCGGCACCTGGGGCGCCTGCGTCGGCTCGGTCGCGCCGGGCGACGAGCTCTGCGGCGACGGGCTCGACAACGATTGCGACGGCTCGGCCGACGAAGGGTGCCTGTGCGAGGAAGGGGAACGCCGGCCGTGCTACACCGGCCCCGCCGGCACCGCGGGCGTGGGGGAATGCCGCGAGGGCACGCAGGCCTGCCTCGAGACGCCGGAGGGCGGAACGACCTGGGGCGAGTGCATGGGACAGGTGCTCCCGTCGGCCGACCTGTGCGACGGCCTGGACAACGACTGCGACGGCGTCGCCGACGAAGGATGCCTGTGTCCGCCGGGGGCGACGGAGACCTGCTACGACGGTCCGGCCGACACCCGCAACCGCGGGATCTGCCGCGACGGCACCCGCGAGTGCTACGTCGATCCGGGCGGCGCGCTCTCGATGTGGGGTTCCTGCACGGGCTGGGTCGGACCGTCCGCCGAGGTCTGCGACGACGGTCTGGACAACGACTGCGACGACATGACCGACGAGGGGTGCGGTTGCCTGTTGGGCGAGTGGCGGCCTTGCTACCCGGGTCCCGTGGGCACCGAGGGGGTCGGTCCCTGCGCGGCCGGGCGGGAGACCTGCATCGATGCCGGCGGCGGCCGGACGACCTGGAGCGCCTGCACCGGCGCGGTCCTGCCGCAGCCCGACGTCTGCGACGGGCTGGACAACGACTGCGACGGCACGATCGACGAGGACTGCCTGTGCACGCCGGGGAGCACCGAGTCGTGCTACGAGGGACCGGCCGGGACGCGGGGCGTCGGCGAATGCCGCGACGGCACGCGCGAGTGCCTGTGGGACCCCGGCTCGACCACCTCCCGCTGGGGTCCCTGCGACAGCTGGCGCGGGCCGCAGACCGAGATCTGCGACGGGCGGGACAACGACTGCGACGGCACGATCGACGAGGGGTGCGCCTGCACGCGCGGCGACACCCGCAGCTGCTACTCGGGACCCGCCGGCACCGCCGGCGTCGGCGCCTGCCGGGCCGGCACCCAGACCTGCGTCGATATCGGCGGCGGGGCCACCGGCTGGGGCGCCTGCGTCGGCGAGGTCGTGCCGACGACGGAGGTCTGCGGCGACGGCGTGGACAACGACTGCGACGGGGCGGTCGACGAGGGTTGCGCCTGCGTGCCGGGCGAGGTGCGTTCCTGCTACACCGGCCCCCCCGGCACCGCCGGCTCCGGCATCTGCCGCGCCGGCTCGCAGATCTGCATCGAGGTCTCCGGCGGGGGCAGCGTCTGGACGCCCTGCAGCGGCGAGGTGCTGCCCGGCGTCGAGACCTGCAACGGGATCGACGACGACTGCGACGGCACCACCGACGAGGGGTGCCTGTGCACGCCGGGCGCGACGCGGCCGTGCTACACCGGCCCGGCGGCCACGCGCGGGGTGGGCGAGTGCCGCGACGGGATGCAGGCCTGCATCGAGACGCCCGGGGTCGGCTCGGACTGGGGCGTCTGCACGGGGGAGCGGCTCCCCGCCCCGGAGATCTGCGGCAACGGGCTCGACGAGGACTGCGACGGCGTCCCCGACGACGGCTGTTCCGGACCGCCGTCGGTCGTCTGTCCGGCTTCGCCGGTCACGATGGTCGCCCGCACCGTCATCACCCTGACGGCCACCGACAGCGACCCCGACGGCGACATCGTCTCGCGCCGCTGGGAGGTCGTCACCGGCCCCGTCGGCATGATCTACACCTTCGGCTGCGCGACCTGCGCCTCCACGACCTTCCGGGCCGACATCGCCGGCATCTACCAGCTCCGCTACACCGTCACCGACGCCACCGGCTTCACCGCCAGCTGCACCATCGAGGTCCGCGTCACCGGCCTCGGGCTGCGCGTCGAGGTGGTCTGGACCTCGACCACGGCCGACATCGACACCCACGTGCTCAACGGCAGCGGCACGGCCTGGGCGACCGGCTCTACCGACACCAACGACTGCCACTTCCGCAACTGCACCGGTGCCGCTCTGACCTGGCCGCCGGCCGGCACGACCAACGATCCGCGCCTGGACGTGGACGATACCTACGGGCTCGGCCCCGAGAACATCAACGTCGACGTGATCAACGTCGGCGAGACCTACCGCATCGGCATCCACTGGTGGAGCGGCCACGGCGACACCAGCTCCGGCGTCACGGTCCGCATCTATTGCGGCGACATCTCCGCCGTCCCGGTCCGTACCGTGACGCGCACGATGCACGGCGACGCGAGCACGTACTACGGCGCCTACGCGGTCAACGAGCTGTGGAAGGTCGCGGACGTGGTGTTCTCCGACCCCGACACCTGCAGCGTCACCGAGCTGGGCGTCGTCGTGCCGTCCGGTCCCGGCAACGTCTCGCGCTGAGCCGGTCGCTTCCCCGTTCCGTCCGCCGCGCCTCCCCGTCCGGGCCGGCGACGCCGATGCGCCGCGCACACGGCTCCACGCTTGACACGGGATCGGGGATGGCCACCTTGTGACCTCGGGGGTCCGGAGGAAACGATGACCGCACGACTCGTCGTCCTCACGCTCGCCGTCGCCGCGACCCTGGTTCCCGGCTGCGGGCGCTCCACCTGGCCCGTTTCGGACCTTCCGGTCGTCGAGTCGGTCGACCTCCGGCGGTACGTCGGTCGGTGGTACGAGATCGCCTCGATCCCGCAGTGGTTCCAGGCCGGCTGCAGCGCCAGCACGGCGACCTACGCGCTGCGCGCCGACGGCGACGTGGACGTGCTCAACAGCTGCATCGTCGACGGCGAGCTGGACACGGCGCGCGGCCGGGCCTGGGTCGTGGACCCCGGGACGAATGCGCGGCTCAAGGTCGAGTTCGCCTGGCCGTTCGCCGGCGACTACTGGATCGTCGAGCTGGGCCGCGACTACGACTACGTCGTCGTCGGCCACCCGGAGCGTAGCGCGCTGTGGATCCTCGCCCGCCGACCCCGGATGGACGACCGGCTGTACCGGGGGATCCTCGAACGACTGGCGGCAGTGGGCTACGACGTGTCGGCGATCGTCCGGACCGAACGGCGGCCGGATTGACGGGCCGCGGGCGGGCGGGTCCGGCCGGCGGCGCGCACCCTACTCCGCCGGCGCGGCGGCCGGCTCCGCGGGCGGTGCACCGGGGCACACCGGGCGGTGGTCGAGGTCGTAGACCGCGGTGAAGCTCGCCACGCAGTCCGCGGTCGTGCGGACGTCGCCCGGCAACATCGCGAGCGCCGGCTCGAGCGCCCGTTCGGTGCACTCCGTGAAGGCGGCGGCGTCCCCCTCCAGGTCGTCATCGATCTCGACCTTCCACACCGGGTCCGCGTCGTCGGACAGCCTCCAGCCGACGCGCACCTCCGACTCGACGGAGCGCCACGCCTCGTGGACGGCCGCGGCCTCCCGCCAGCACCGCTCCACGGCGTCCTTCACCTCCGGCTTCCCCACCGCCTCCTGGAACGGCGCCTGCCGCGCCCGGTCCTCGTCGCTGCACGGTCCGCCGAAGCTGTACGAGCCGTCGCGGAGCTGGCGCAGGCGGCCCTCGGTGGGCGGCGGGATCTCGGCCAGGGAATCGCAGATCGCCCGACCCACGTCGGCGACGTTGCCGAGGTACGGGTTGGGGTGGTCGACGAGGCAGCGGACCAGCAGGCAGCTCGTCTGGTAGACCTTGGCCTGGCCGTCGTAGGTCGAGCCGAACGTGAGCTGGTCCACGCCGTTGACGGAGACCTTCATCACCGCGTTCTCCAGCGTCAGCGGCTCGACGGCGACCGTCACCGGGTAGAACCCGTCGGCGGTCAGCTCCGCCTTGGTCCCCTCGACCTTGAGCGCCAGGTTCTTCGGGTAGCTGGCGGTGACGCCGAGCTCGCCGAGCGGCGCAGCGACGACGAGCTCGCCGGCCTCGAACTCCGGCACCGCGGGTTCCGCCGGCGTCGCGTCGGCCGGCGCGGACGTCGGCTCCACGGCCGATCCGGACGGCCCCGGCGCTGCCGGCTCCTCGGGCTTCTTCTTGCATCCTCCAAAGGCCAGGGCCGCCGACAGGATCGCGATCAGGACGTCGTTCCGCATCGCCTGTTCCCTCCTCGCGGAAGGCGAGAATAGTCGCGACGTCCGGGAAATCAACCACGCACCTCCCGGTCGCGACGCACGCCGCCGGGAGCCGGCGTTCCGGGCCGGAGAGCGACAGCGCCGGAGGCGCTTCGACCGCAGGGCGGGGCTGTTCGGCGGGAGTTCTTGCGCCTCCTGCCGGAGCGGGCCACAATGCAATGATGGTTGCGCGTTCGCAACCCGCCGAAGGGAGGAAGGCCATGAACCCGTCTCGACGATGGTCCGGACTCGCGCTGCTCGCCGCTCTGGGCCTGGGGGCCTGCTCGCCGAACGACGACCCCTACTACCCGACGGACGGGGGACGGGAGGACGTCTCCCACGTCGATGTCCTGCCCTGCTCCTTGCTGACCGATTCGGACGGCGACACGGTCGCCGACCAGTACGAGGGGACGGCAGACTCGGACGGCGACACGGTGCCGAACCACCTGGACGACGACTCGGACGGCGACACGATCCCGGACCGCGACGAGG
>JAFGHH010000146.1 GCA_016930215.1 Deltaproteobacteria bacterium | reverse complement strand
GGACGTCAAGACGCTGACGAAGGAGGTGTTCGCGAAGGTCGACGCGATGGGGGCGCCGCGGCTCGTCGAGTACTGGGAGCAGGACCCGTGCATGCGGGATGACGACCGGCACAGGGACATGGTGGCGATGGCCGGTGCGCCCGGGATGGCGATGCAGGAGAAGGCCTCCGACTACGGCGTGAAGGTCGAGGCCCAGTTCGCGGTCGGCGAGTACAACATCGTGATCCTGTCGGCGACGGAGTCGACCGGGCTCGATCGCTACCTGCGGGACCAGAGGTACCAGATCCCGAAGGGTGCGGAGCCGCTGCTGCGGCCGTACGTCGAGGGCGGGTCGAAGTTCTTCGTCGCGAAGGTGGATCCGAAGAAGGTGCGGTTCGAGAACGGGCAGGCGATGCTGTCGCCGCTGCGGTTCCACTACGACACCGAGGAGTTCTCGCTGCCGATCCGGCTGGGCCTGGCGAACGCGAAGGACAAGCAGGACCTGATCGTGAGCATCCTGGCGCCGGGGCAGCGGTACGAGGTGGCGAACTACAAGAACGCGACGATCCCGACGAACCTGAACGTGCACGACGACGTGCGGAAGCGGTTCGGGGAGTTCTACGCGGCGCTGTTCGACCGGACGCTGGAGCGCAACCCGGGCGCGGTGATCACGGAGTACGCGTGGGACGCGAGCTCGTGCGATCCGTGCCCCGGGCCGACGCTGGACGGGGGTGACTTCGCGACGCTCGGCGCGGACGTGCTCGGCGGGCCGCAGTACGGGTTCGTGCTGACGCGGCTGCACGCGCGGTACGGCAAGGACGGGGCGCCGAACGATCTGGTGTTCAAGGCGGCGCCGCCGATCGCGGGCGGGCGCGAGGTGCGGGACGGGCAGGGGCGGCTCGAGGAGCGTGCCCACCCCGACGGGATGAACAACTTCCAGGGCCGCTACGCGATCCGCCACCCGTGGACGGGGCCGATCCAGTGCCAGAGCCCGGTCCGCGGGCGGTGGGGCGGGCCGCCGGACGGCAACGAGGTGGCGACGCAGCCTGCGACGAACCTGGCGTTCGCGCCGCGGGGCAACGTGAAGCTGCCGGACCTGGTGGCGCAGGACGTGCCGGAGCTCGATGTCAAGGCGGACCGGCCGCTCCCGGGCGGCGCCGCCTTCACGGGCAAGCCGCAGGGCTGCGGCTGCAGCACGGGCGACCTCGGCGGCCTCGCGGGCGGCGCGATGCTCGCGGGGCTGTCGATGCTGTTCCTGCGGCGCCGCCGGCGCTCCTGACGCGCCGGCCGGTTGCGATACCATCCCGGCCATGGCGCGCTCGCTCGCGGTCGTGGTCGCAGCTGGACTGCCGGCGTGTTACTCGCCGGATGCCGCGCCCGGTGCGCCGTGCAGCGCGGGCCTCGAATGTCCGGCGGGCCAGTCCTGCGACCTGACGGCGCCCGGCGGACCGACCTGCGTGCGCGAGCCCGGCACGGGCGGCGGCGTCGACGGCGCTCCGGTCCCGATCTGCAGCGAGGCCGCGTGCCCCGCCGGCTACCTGAAGATCGAAGGGGGGTGCTACCGGGTCGTCACCACGCCGCGCGCGTGGCTCGCCGCCGAGCTCGACTGCGAGAGCCAGGGCGGCCACCTCCTCGTGACCGACGACGTCGACGAGCACTTCGTCATCCACGCCCTCGCGGCCGGCGTCCCGAGGATCTGGATCGGCTGGACCGATCGCCGGAGCCAGGACAACGTGTTCGTGTGGGTCGCGCCGAGCGCCGGCGGGTTCCGGCAGAACGACTTCTGCGTGTTCGGCGCGGGCGAGCCCGATGCCGGCGACGCCGACCACTGCGTGGCCGCGCTCGGCGACAACGCCTGCCCGGACCACTCCGACGAGAGCTGCGAGCTGGCGCTGCCCTACGTCTGCGAGTGCGACGGCAACGCCGCCGACCGGACGGCGTACTAGCGCATCCCTCGATGTCGCTCGAGGTCACTCGATGACGTAGCCGTTGCGGTCAGGGGACCCCAGCACCAGCTCCGCGCGGAAGCGCGCGAAGTCCTCGTGGCTCTCCTCGTAGGCGGACGGCGTCGCGCTGTAGCCGAGCACCACGATGGCCCGCCCCCGCGCTCTGCCGCGGGGGCCCGACTGGTAGAGGTCATATCCACTCTCCACGAACACCACGTGCATGATGAGGCTGCGGCTCTGCGGGTCCAGGCGGAGCTGGTCCAGGTTCGCCACCTCGATCACCGCCTCGTACGCATCGCGATCGCCCACCTTCGTCGCGCCCGAGCTCACGATCTTGGTGGCGTATCCGCGGCTCACCGCGACCGAGACCGGGTACACGGCCACGCCGACGAACGCGGTCCCGGAGAGCTGCTCCGCGTACGCCGCGACCAGTGACTCCAGCGTCCGCTCGCGGTAGGGCTCGGGGAGGAGCTCCGTCCGCATCCACAGCTGCGCCCCGTTGCGACGGTGCTTGAGGAGCACGTCGAACACCGGCGTCTGGGTGGTGTGCTGGGGGCGCCGCGCGTCGGTGCGATCGCCGCGCAGATCGACCACCACGTCCGTCGAGTAGCCGGGCCCCTCCTTCTGCGTCCAGTCCCCGGCCTCGTTCCGGAAGTTGTCGAGCTGCCAGTCGGGCGACACGTACTGCTGCGCCCGACCGCTGCTCGACCTGAGGTGGATCGGCAGGAGGTTGTGGTGATAACCGTCGGCCCGCAGCTTGCCGCCGAGCACCGACGGGGTGCACGCCGATCCGAAGATCGCAGTGATCAGGAGGAGTCGGAGCATCGCGGGCCGACTATGCCGCATCGGCGGCGCGCGGGCGGACCGGAGTGACGCCGGTGCCGATCACTTACATGTACATGGCCGCCGCCTCGCGAGATCGATCCGCGCGCTGGTGCGTCCAAGGCCTCCATGCAGCAGCTCCGGCTCGAGATCCGTCCGCGCTTCGCCGCAGCGCTTCGCCGCAGCAGAACGCGCCCGGATCCGATTGCGCGGCCGGTCGTAAGGGTGCGCTGATCGGGGCGTTGCTGGTCGGGGCCAGCTTGCGGAAACGACGGCGCCGCCGGCCTCGCGGCGCCCTTCACGTCTGACAGGGAGAGCTCATGCGGAGATTTGGAATCGCGGCGGCGATCGCGGCCGCGACGATCGGTGCGCCGGCGGCGGCACACGCGTTCTGCGG
>JAFGHH010000019.1 GCA_016930215.1 Deltaproteobacteria bacterium | reverse complement strand
GCCCGCCGCACCAGCGCCTCGAAGTCCTCGGGCAGCGACGGCTCGAGCGTCCGGAGGGAGGGGAACGGTGCGGTCAGCACCTGGACCAGGATGGCGCTGCTGTTCGGTCCGTCGAACGGCACGCGGCCGGTGGTCATCTCGAACAGCAGCACGCCGACGGCGTAGAGGTCGATGCGCCGGTCCGCGTCGAGCGCCCCGCGCGCCTGCTCCGGCGCCATGTAGAACGGCGTGCCCATCGTCGCTCCGGGGCGGGTCAGCCGCGCGTCGGCCGGCCGCACGTCGAACGTCAGCCGGGCGATGCCGAAGTCGAGCAGCTTGACCCGCCGTCGGCCGAGACGCCGAAGTCGAAGATCTTCACGCAGCCCGGATGGCCGACCGCGCCGGCCGCCCGCGCCTCCTGGAGGAAGCGGATCGAGACCTCCCGGTCCCCGGAGAACTCCGGGCGGATCATCTTCACCGCCACGCGATGGCCGATCACCTCGTGCCGCGCCTCGTAGATCTCGCCCAGCCCGCCCTGCGCCATCCGCCGCAGCAGGCGGTACTTGCCGTCGAGCAGCACGGACGTCGCTTGTCCCAGGCCGGACGATTCGACGTAGTGATGCAGGATATCGTCGGTCGTCGTCGGGGGGCGAGAGACGGGGCGGGCGGAGGACGCCGGCGGCGGACCGGAGGGCGGGCGGGCCGGACGGACCTGCGTCGGCTCGCGCCCCAGCGCGTCCGCCTCACCGCCGGCCGCCTCCGGCGCGTCGTCCGGGCTCGGCCGCATCGTGCAGGCGCGCTCCCGCTCGATGGCGTAGCGGATCGACCGCGCCAAGCCGCCGGAGGTCAGCTCGGACTTGGGCAGCCAGTCCTGCCCCCCTTCCCGCACGAGTTGCAGGCCGAGCGAGTCGTCCTCGACGGCCGAGAGGACCAGGACCGGTACCTCGCCGCTGCGTCGGCGCACGGCCCGGAGCGCCGCCAGGCCGCCCTCCACGTCCACTCCGAGGCCCAGCAGCACCACGTCGATGTCGGTCGTGATGCCGGCGTCCAGCGCTGCGTCCTCGACGGTCGCGCGGCGGACCTCGAGCTTCGGCCGCCGCGATCGGCCGAGCGCCGCGAGGATCGTCCCGGCGTCGTGGTCGTCCGGCTCCAGCAGCAGCACTTGTCGGACCGCTTCCGACATCGATCACCCCTCCCGCGGCCCCTCACTCGCGCGGCCCGCAGGTTCCCAATCTGCGGACGACGGTACGGACATCGGCCTGCTAGCGTCGGCGTCGGGAGGCGATCATCCGCGATACGCGGTCGATCCTGCTGGTGGCATGCCCCTGACGTTCGGGACGGCCTGCGGCGACGCCGACGTGGAGGTCGGCGCGGATGCGGATGCCGACGCGGATGCGGACCCGGACATGCCGGACGTTCCAGGGCTCACGACTTGGCGAAGCGGAGGATCGAGACAGGCTTCGGATCGTGGTCGCGGAACGGAGCCAGGATGGACGGGCTTTCGCTGCCGAGGGCGCTGGCCGTCCCGTTCTGATGCGGACCCCGGGTTTGAGAACACGGGCATCGTTCGGGCGGGAGCCGGAGTCCGCGCCGCTCGCGGCGTGAGGCCGGTTCACACGTGCTCCTCGCGGAGCGACGCGCATGTCATGGCGCGTCGTTGTCGTCAGGCCCGGGCCCGTCGTGATTCCGGTCGGTTGTGCCGGATTCGCGGCTGGTACGCCGATTGCTTCGTTCTGCAGCGGACGGCGGCTCGAACGACTGATGACGGTTCTGGGAGGTGGCGGATGGCGGGACAAACGGCGTGGCTCCGTGGATTGCTGCTGGTGGTCGGGCTCGCCCTGCTGCTCGCCTTCGCTCCCCCGGCCGGGGCGACTCCGCCCTGCGAGTGTTCGTTGACCGGCGACGTGTTCCCGACCCAGACGCAGGACGTCCCGACCAACGTCCGGTTCCTGGTGTTCGGCATCGAAGGTCGCGATCTCGCCACTCTGCGCCTGGCTCCCGAGGGCGACCTCGAGCATCCGGTCGCGGTGCGGCTCGAGGCGGCCGGCGACGCCGCGAGCAGTCGGTGGCTGATCCCCGAGGCGGCGTTGACCGCCGGCACGGCGTACGTTCTCGAGGCCGGCGGCACGAATCCGCTGAGCCGGCGCGTGGAGATCGGCGACGGGGCGGACGCCACGGCTCCGACGCTGGGCGCGGTCACGTTCGTGCCGCAGGCGATGTCCGGAGCCTGCGCCGAGCACCACGCGGCGCGGGTGGAGGCTTCCGGCCTGGCCGACGACCTCGCGCCGGCCGGCGCCGTGCTGCTGAAGCTGAACGTCTCCGACCCGGAGGTCGATGCGCAGCCCCGGTTCGTCTACCTGGTCCCGAACGCCGGCCTCGGGGGCGGGATGTACGTCGGCTACAGCGACCCCGACCCGCTGTGCCTGGGCAATCTCCCCGGGACCCACGGGGATCGCATCTACCGGGCGCGTGTCGCGGCCATCGATTGGGCGGGCAACACGTCCCTCGAGGTCGGTCCCGCCGAGTTCGAGATGGCCTGGATCCCTGGGGTCGGGGGCTGCGGTTGCCGGGCGTCGGGCGGCGAGCCGGCCTCGATGGCCCTGTGGATCGCCGCCGCCCTGGTCGGGCTGCTCGTCGCCCGGAGGCTTCGGCGGAGCGGTCCCGGCGCTCGCGGTCGCTGACTCGGGTCACGGCCGGGCACGTCGCACCTCGTCCCCGGCCAATCGCGTCGATGTGCGTCGTGCCCCGGCTCCCGGCAGGCCACTCTCGCGGGTTGCGCCGCTCCTGGGAGAAGTCGACGCTGTTGTCGGCGAGGACGTGGGTCCTGTTGCCGACGTCCGCCACCACCGCACGGAGCCCTCGACCCGGGCCGAAGGCGATCACGACCCGGTCCGTCGCCTGGAACGCTCTGCTCATCCCGTGCCTCCTCCGCAGCCGTCGGCGAGTCTGCAGCCCCGACGCATCGGTGTACACCGCAGGTGATGGACACGGAGGTCGGCGTCCCCGCGGCCGAAGCGACGGTCTTCGTCGTCCGGCTCCAGGCGCCGGGCGCCGCCCGGCAGGTGGAACGGGGGCCAGGCCGATGCTGCCGGGCGCGGATGGACCCGTCGGGTGTGCGACGCGGAGCCGCTTCCGGTGTGGGTCGACGCGGCACGGGCTGTCCCTTCGGCACGGCGACGTGGCAGGATGGGCCGTCATGAGGAACGGCCGCGACGGACCGCGGAGCGGACGCGGGGAGGATCGAAGGCTTGGCGGGGGCTCGGCGGAGTCGCTGCGGCAGGCGCTGCGCCGGATCGACGGGCGCGGGTATCCGGCCTACAGGGACCTGCGGGGCGCCTACGGCTTTCCGGGGTACGTGCTGGTTGTGGACCACGTGCAGGGAGATCCGTTCGCGGCGCCGAGCCGGATGCGGGTGCGGGTTCCGGCGCGGGAGGCGGGGTTTCCCGGCGAGCTGCGGCGCCGCGGCAGCCGGGAGATCGCCCTGCGGGACTTCCTGACCCGGCGTTTCGGCGACGCCTGCCGGCGGCTCGCGCGCGGCGAGCGAGGCTCGGGCAAGGGCGGGCTGATCGCCATCGACCGGCCGGGTCAGGAGGTCCTGGAACGGACATCGGTGCTGGTCGCGGAGAACGGCGAGGTCGAGGCGCGGTTCGTGATGGGCCTGCCCGCCTTCGGCCGGTCGGTCGCCGCCCGGGACGCGCAGGCGATGCTCTTCGACGAGCTCCCGCGGATCGTCGAGGCGTCGCTCCTGTTCCGCAGCCTCGACGCGGAGGCGCTGCGCCGCCACGTCGAGACGACCGAGGACGCGGACTTCCTCCGGGCCGGCCTGCGCGCGCGCGGGCTGGTGGCCTTCGTGGCGGAGGGGGCCGTGCTGCCGAGGGCCAGCGGTATCGACCCGCGCCCGTTGCGCTCCGGGCGCGTCGTCCCGTTCCGCTCGCCCACGGCGTTCCGCGTCGAGGTCGAGCTGCCGAACCGGGGACGGCTCGCGGGGATGGGCATCCCGGGCGGCGTGACCCTGATCGTCGGCGGCGGATACCACGGCAAGTCCACGCTGCTGCGGGCGCTGCAGGACGGCGTGTACGACCACGTCCCGGGGGACGGTCGCGAGCTGGTCGTGACCGACCCGACGGCGGTGAAGATCCGCGCCGAGGACGGCCGTCGGGTCGAGCAGGTCGATATCTCGCCGTTCATCTCCAACCTGCCGTTCGGCCGCGACACCACCGCCTTCTCCACCGAGGACGCGTCGGGAAGCACCTCGCAGGCGGCCAACATCATCGAGGCGCTCGAGGTCGGCACGCGGCTGCTGTTGATCGACGAGGACACCTCGGCCACCAACTTCATGATCCGCGACCGTCGCATGCAGGAGCTGGTGGCGAAGGAACTCGAGCCGATCACGCCGTTCGTCGACAAGGTGAGCCAGCTCCATGCCGAGCGCGGCGTGTCCACGATCCTGGTCATCGGCGGCTCAGGCGACTATCTGGATGTGGCCGACCGGGTGATCTGCATGGTCGAGTACGCACCGGTCGACGTCGGAGCGGAGGCGCGCGCGGTGGCGGAGCGCCATCGGACCGTGCGGCGGGCCGAGGGGGGCGCCCGGTTCGGCGAGATCGCCTCGCGGGCTCCCGTCGCGGCGAGCTTCGACGCCAGCCGCGGTCGGTACGAGACGCGCATCTCGGCCCGGGGCCTGCAGTCGATCGACTTCGGCACCCACCGCATCGACCTCGGCGCCGTCGAGCAGCTCGTCGACCCGAGCCAGACGCGGGCCGTGGGCGACGCGCTGCGCCACGCGACCCGCCACATGGACGGCCGGCGCACGATCGGCGAGGTCGTCGCGCTCGTCCTCGAGGACGTCGCCGCCCGGGGCCTGGATGTGCTGTCCGACCGGCCCGTGGGCGACCGTGCGGCGTTCCGTCCCTTCGAGCTGGCCGCAGCGATGAACCGCCTCCGGACGATCGAGGTGCGCAAGCCGTCGTAGCATCCGGCGCGGCGGGGCGCCGCGCCCGGGGACGCACGGCGGGCGGCGCCAATTGGCGTCGTTTTCGGAGCAATCGACGCCGCGCTCCGTCGCACGCTTTCCTGCCGGGACTCGGCTCGCTGCGTCCAGATTGCCGCGGGCGACCTTGCGGTCGGGGTGCGACAGCCCGGACAGCAGCGCCCCGGAAGGCGCAAGCGGCGTCGGAACGGATGCCAGGATGAGACCGAGACAGGCTTCGGATCGTGGCCGCGGAATCGATGCTAGGATGGATCCCGATCGCTCCCGGGTATCGTTCCCGGCACCGGAACCTGGCTCGCCGGTCGCCCTCGACCGGTCGGGCAGGGGGAGGCAGGCATGACGTTCAACGGCTTCCGCGTCCTGTGCGGCACCATCGTGATCTCCGCTCTCGTCTCGTGGCTCCCGGGCTGCGGCGACGACAGCTCAGGCTGCGAACCCGGCGCGGTCGATCATTGCATCTGCCCCGACGGCAGCATCGGACATCGGGTCTGCACCGGCGCCGGCAGCTGGGGCGCGTGCGACTGCGGCGG
>JAFGHH010000145.1 GCA_016930215.1 Deltaproteobacteria bacterium | reverse complement strand
TCGGGGCTCTCCGAAGGCCTGGTCGACAGCAGAGCGGGCCAGCGCTCCCGGATCAGGTCCGACCGATACGGGGTCGGAGTGACGACCGGCAGGGCGGCTGCCGGCGGCGGCGAAACGCCGACGTCGGTGCGGTGCGCCGGCGGCGCGACGGCCGCGGCGTCCGGTTGCAGGGCCAGCAGCGCGTTGCGGAACTCGACCGCGGTCTGGTAGCGCTGCTCGAGCGTTCGTGTGAGGGCCTTGACGATCACCTGTTCCAGGGCCGGGCTGACCCCCGGGTACACCATCCGCGGCGGTGGCGGAGTGTTCATCAGGATCCCGGCCAGCACCTCGTTGTAGTTGTCACCGGCGTACGGCGGGCGACCGGTGGATGCCTCGTAGAGCATCACGCCCACGGCCCACAGGTCGGCGCGGTGGTCGATGTCCTTGCGGCCCATCGCCTGCTCCGGCGACATGTACTGCGGGGTGCCCAGGACCGAACCGGTGCGGGTGTTTGAGGATACTCCGCCGAAGGGACCGAGGAACTTGGAGATGCCGAAGTCCAGCACCTTCACGAAGTCGTCGCGGCCCGCGTGTCGGATCAGGAAGATGTTGTCCGGCTTGAGGTCGCGGTGGACGATGCCGCGGTCGTGTGCCGCGTGCAACGCGTCGAGGACCTGCTGCATGACGTCGAGCAGGCGGGCCTGGGCCATGGTCTTGCCGGGCTCCACCAGGCGCCGCAGGCTGGTGCCCTCGAGCAGCTCCATCACCAGGAACGGTTGGCCGGTCGGGGTCACCCCCATGTCGGTCACTTCGATGATGTTCGCGTGGCGGATGGCGGTGGCGGCGCGCGCCTCGCGGGTGAAACGCTGGACGATGTCCGCCTGATTCGCGTATTCCGGATGGAGCAGCTTGATCGCCAGCTGCCGGCCGATCAGGGTGTGCTCGGCCTCGTAGACCGCACCCATCCCGCCCTCCCCGATGAGACGGACGATGCGGTACTTCCCCTCGAAGAGCGAGCCGATCATCCCCGGGCCCCCAGTTCCAGTCGTGGACCATGGTTACACCCCTTCCGGCCCCAGTTCAAGTACTCGCAGCCTCTGGGAATTCCGGGCCCGCGCCTACCGCCCGAACAGGAACTCGACCAGGTCGGCGGTGCGGTCGAAGGGGAAGCGCGGAATGCGTGCCGGGGGGCGGTCCTTGAAGCGGCGCGGGTCGTCGCCGTAGACCGCGAGCACCGTGGACCACGGTTTCACGGTCCGCAGCGGCAGGCCGCGGCGGTGGATCAGCACCTTGGGATACGAGGAGTCGTGGTAGCCCTCGAGCAGCACGACGTCGGCCGCGCGGCGGGCGCGCCGGACGAGCTCCTCGATGGCGGGGATCGGGGGCCGCTGGAGCCACGCCCACTGTTCGGCCGAGGCGATGGTGACGGCGCGGGCGCCGGCCTCGTAGACCCGGAAGGTGTCCTTGCCCGGCTTGTCCATCAGGAACCGGTGTGCGTCGTGCTTGACGTAGGCGACGCGGAGCCCGCGGGCGGCCAGCGCCGGGACGAGCGCGACGGCGAGGGTGGTCTTGCCGGAGCCGGAGTGTCCGGCCAGGCCCAGCACCCGGGGGAAGGTCATCGCTCGCTCTCCCTGCGCGTCTCGCACGCGCCCTGGGCCTCGAGCAGCCGGACCGCCTCGGCCAGCGCGACGGTCCGGCCGCCGGCGGCCCGCACCTCGGCCAGCGCGCGTTCGCCGGCCGCGGGGTCGACGGCGCGCACGGCGTCGATGACCACGGCGACGTCGATCCCGCGCGAGCGCAGGCCGAGGGCCGCGGCGCGCACGCAGAACTCGGTGGCGACGCCGACGACGATGGCGAGGTCGGGACGCAGGGCGTCAAGGGCGGCGTCGATGTTGGCGTGGTCGAGCACCGACAGCGACTGCTTCTCGAGCTGCAGAGTCTCGCCCTCGTGCAGCTCGAGCGGCTGGGCGACGTTGGCCACGACGCGGAACGGTCCGACGACGGTCGCGGGCAGCTTCTCCTGCCCGCGGGTGCCGACGACGCAGTGGGGCGGGAACGTGCCGAACTCGGGGTCGCGCGCGGCGTGGGCGTCCATCGAGGCCAACACGGGCACGCGGCAGTCGCGGGCGGTCTCGAGCACGCGGCGGACGGCGGAAACGATCGTCTCGGCGCCGGGCACGTAGAGGCCGCCGCCGGGTTCCATGAAGTCGCGCTGGGTATCGATATCGAAGACGACGGTCCTCACGGGCAACCCTCGGCGTTGCGGATCTCGCGGCGCAGCTCGTCGGTCAGCCGGCGCAGCGCCTCGCTGACCGTGACCGGGTACGGCGCGGGGTCCTGCAGGCGGCGCAGACCCTCGGGCAGGCGACGGATCGCCTCGGCGGCGTGGGCGCGCAGGCGGTCCAGCGGTTGCGGCGGCGCGACGCGGCGGCCGGCGCGCATCACCGGCTGCAGCAGCGGCTGCTCGCCGGGCCGCGGCAGCTCGGTGATGCGGGCGATTCGGTCGCCGACGGGCCGGCCGCCGGCGTCGTAGGCCCGGAACACCTGTTTGCGCCCGGGGAGGGTCTCCTTGCCGGAGGAGGTCTTGATGCGGCCCTGGGCGTGGGTGCCCTCGCCGAGCTCGACGAGCTTGTAGACCCCCTCGAGGGCCGGGGCGTCGCGGGAGGTGACGAGCGCGGTGCCGACGCCGAAGGTGTCGATCGGGGCGCCGGCTTCCAGCAACTCGGCGATGCGGAACTCGTCGAGGTCGCCGGAGGCGACGATGTTGGCGTCCCGATAGCCGGCGTCGTCGAGCATCCGGCGGACCTCGCGGGACAGGGCGAGCAGGTCGCCGGAGTCGAGGCGCACGCCTTTGAGCGGGTCGCCGAGCGCGATGGCGCGCTTGACGCCCTGGAGCGTGTCGTAGGTATCGATCAGCAGCAGCATCTCGCCGGGAAACGCCTTGTGGTAGCGCTGGAACGCCTCGGTCTCGGAGGGGCAGGCCATCACGAAGGCGTGGGAGGCGGTGCCGAACACCGGCAGGCCGTAGCGCCGGCCGGCCTCGACGTTGGAGGTGCCGACGCAGCCGCCGACGTACGCGGCGCGGGCGGCCGCGACGGCCGCGTGGGGACCGTGGGCGCGCCGGAAGCCGAAGTCGACCACCGCGCGGCCCGCGGCGGCCTCCACCACGCGCGCGGCCTTGCTGGCGATCAGCGTGGCGAAGTTCACGGCGGCCAGCACGTAGGTCTCGACGAGCTGCGCCTCGGGCAGCGGCGCGGTGATCTGCAGGAGCGGCTCGTTGGCGAACGCCGGCGTGCCCTCGGGCATCGCGCGCACGTCGCCGGCGAAGCGGAAGCGGGCGAGGTAGGTCCAGAAGTCCTCGGGGACGCCGCGCAGCTGCGGCAGCGTGCGCAGGTACTCGAGGTCGGCCTCGTCGAACCGGACGCGCTCGAGGAAGTCGAGGACCTCCTCGATGCCGGCCACGACCAGGAAGCCGCGGTTGGGGGGCAGGTGCCGCACGAACAGCTCGAACGTGGCGGTGTCCGCCATGCGGTTGACGTGGTAGGCGGCGGCCATCGTGAGCTGGTACAGGTCGGTCCAGGCGCCCAGCCCGCCCTCGGCGGCGGCGGGGTGCGGGACGCGGGTCGCGGGGACGGGCCGCGCCGCGGGCGCCTCGGGACGCAGCGGCTGCGGCCGACGCTCGGTCCGGCCGCGGGCGCGTGTGGCCGGCCGCCGGGTCGGGCGGCGCCCGGGTGCAGCCGACCGGCCCGAACCGGGCTTGCGGGCCGGGGCGGTGCGGCGGCGCGGCTTGCCGGCGCGGGGGCGGGTCGTCACTTGGGCACCTTCTCCCAGTCCTTGAGGAAGCTCTCGATCCCGCGGTCGGTCAACGGGTGCTTCACCAGCTGCTCGAGGACCTTGTACGGGAGGGTGGCGATGTGGGCGCCCATCGTCGCGGCATCGACGAAATGCAGCGGGTTGCGGATCGAAGCCACGATGATCTCGGTCTCGAAGTCGTAGTTGTTGAAGATGCCGACGAGCTGCCCGACGAGGTCCATGCCGACGGTGGAGATGTCGTCGAGGCGTCCGACGAACGGGGAGACGAAGGAGGCGCCGGCCTTGGCGGCGAGCAGCGCCTGGGAGGGGGAGAAGACCAGCGTGACGTTGGTCTTGATCCCCTCGGCGGCGCAGGCGCGGACGGTGCGCAGGCCGTCGGCGGTCATCGGGATCTTGACCACGACGTTGTCGTGGATCTTGGCCAGCCGGCGCGCCTCGGCCAGCATCGGCTCGTGCTCCAGGCTGACCGCCTCGGCGGAGATCGGGCCATCGACGATCGAGCAGATCTCGCGCACCACCTCCTCGAACTTGCGGCCGGTCTTGGCGACCAGCGAGGGGTTGGTGGTGACGCCGTCGAC
Organism: Deltaproteobacteria bacterium; assembly: GCA_016930215.1. Classification (GTDB taxonomy): domain Bacteria; phylum Myxococcota_A; class Polyangia; order DRWM01; family JAAZOP01; genus JAAZOP01. The sequence continues at coordinate 13,402 of JAFGHH010000145.1, read as the reverse complement.
CAGGCCGAGGGCGGCGCCCTTGCGGATCTCGTTGACGTCTGCGGTGTCGAGGAAGATCTTCATGCGGCTTGCTCCTTGCGCGGCGGGCGCGGCGCGCCTAGGCTCGGAGGCCCGCCCGCGATGCGAATGCCCCGAGAGCGGGTGTAACGGTGCGGCGCGGGGAAGTCAATTGGGGTGAAGGCCATGGCGGAACGGACCTACGCGATCCTCGACATCGAGACGGTGCCGGACCGGGAGCTGTACGACCCGGAGCGGGACGCGCCGAAGCGCGAGAGCCGGGGGGAGGCGACGGAGGAATCGTTCCCGCCGCCGTGGGCGCACCGGGTCGTGGTGGTGGCGATCCTGTGGCTCGGCCCGGACCACGCGTTCCGCAAGCTCGGGTCGGTCGGGCTGGGGTCGACGGACGAGCCGAAGATCCTGCGGGACCTGGCGGGTTTCCTGGACAAGGAGCATCCGTCGCTGGTGACGTTCAACGGGCGGCGGTTCGACCTGCCGGTGCTGGCGCTGCGCTCGATGCGGCACGGGGTGCCGGCGGCGTGGTACTTCTGGAACAACAACGCCTACCGGCAGCGGTTCCGCGCGGAGCTGCACGCGGACCTGTGCGAGGAGCTGTCGGACTACGGCTCGGTCCGCCGCTCGAAGCTCGACGCCGTGGCGCGGCTGGTGGGGCTGCCGGGGAAGTTCGGCATCGACGGGTCGCAGGTCGAGTCGGCGGTGGCGCGCGGGGAGCTCGAGGAGGTCCGCAACTACTGCCAGGCGGACGTCGTGCAGACGATGTTCGTCTGGCTGCGCTACCTGCTGCTGCGGGACGCCCTGCCGCTCGAGACGTTCCGGGCGCGGGCCGCGGCGCTGCGCGACGCGCTGGCGCAGCAGCCGGCGGTGGCCGAGGTAATCGAGAAGACCGACTGGGACCGCTACCTGCTGACGGAGACGGCTTCGGGGGGCTGAGGGGTTCGGCCGAGGCGGTCGAGCAGCTCGCGGGCCATCTCCCATTCGAAGTAGTTGAAGATGTTGGTGGCGACGACCTGGTCGAGCAGCTCGCGGGCGGCGGCGGTGTCGCCGGCGGCGAGGCGGTTGAGCGCCTCGTAGTAGCGCAGCTCGGTCTGCTGTCCGAGCGAGCCGGCGAGGGCGAGCGCGGCGTCGAAGTCGAGCTCGCCGCGGTAGAAGCGGGCCAGGACGCCGCTCCAGCCGGAGGCGCGCATCGCCTCGAGGAACGCCAGCACCTCGGGGTCGTCGGGTCGGCCGTCGCGCCGGGAGGCGCCGAGCGTCCACAGGGCGTGGTAGACGCGCCAGACGACGTCGAGATCCTGACGGGTGGCGGACAGCGGGAACAGCTCGGTGAGCAGCGCCGTCTCGCCCTCGACGTGCAGGAACGACAGTGCCTGGTTGTAGACCGCGGAGTCCTCGTTCGCGCCGAAGTCGTCCTCGCCGGCGGTGCGGACGGCGAGGGCGATGCGGCGCAGGCCGGCGTCGCGGTCGCCGCGCAGGACGCCGAGCCGCCCGATCTGGACGTCGCCGCGGGCCTGGGAGACGACGCCGGCGCGGGTGACCTGCTTCCAGGCATCGATCGCCTCATCGAAGGTCGCCTCGGCCTCGGCGTCGCGTCCGGCCGCGCGGTGCAGGCGCCCGAGCTCCTCGTGCAGCCCGGCGCGGGCCATCGTGCGGTCGGCCAGGTCGCCGGACTGCACGGCCAGGCCGGCCTCGAACAGCTCGACGGCCCGGTCGCGGTCGCCGGCGCGGGCCTCCATCTGGCCGAACTCGAGGTACGCGGACGCGGAGGGGTCGGCGGCCAGCGCCTCGCCGTGCAGCCGCCGGGCGGTGGCGACGTCGCCCTGGATCAGCGCCGCGCCGGCCAGCAGGCGCAGCACCGCGGTGCGCTCGACCGGCGGGTCGGATTCGGGCCAGCGGGTCCGGAAGTTGTCCAGGGCGGCGTCGAAGGCGGTTTGCAGTCCGACCAGGGCGCTCCAGCTCGCGCCGTCCATGCCGTCCTGGATCTCGCCGCCGAGCAGCAGCAGCGCCTGCTCGTTGAACGGGCGCGTTTCGGGGTCGCGGGAGACCGCCTCGAGCATGAACCGGGCGGCGGTGCCCCAGCTCCGGCGACCGGCGAAGTAGCGGCCGAGGCAGGCGGAGAAGCGGCCGTCGGCGGGGAACTCGCGGCGCAGCATCGTGCACAGGCGGCGGGTCTCCTCCGGGAACTGGGGGGCGAGCGCATCGACCAGGTCGGAGCCGGCGTCGGCGCGCACGAGCCGGTCGTCGAGGGCGGCGATCTCGTCCAGCACATCGCCCAGGTAGGCGGCGGAGTCGCGGTGGGCGGCCAGCAGCTCGACGGCGGCCTCGGGTCGGCCGATGCGCACGGCGAGCCGTACGATGTTCAGCGTCAGGCCGGAGAAGTAGTACTGGCTGCGGCGCGCGGCGAGGAAGAAGTCCTGCAGCGACTGGATCGGTTCGGCGCTCTCGCCGAGGTCGTGGCGTGCGAGGACCAGACCGACCAGCTGCTTGACCAGCCGGGGCGCGGGGAGGATCTCGGTCACCGCGTCGTACAGCTCCGCACGGCGCTCGAGCGCCGTGGCCGGGTCCTCCTCGCCGGCGGCCCAATCGGCAATCTCCGCGGCCGTGCGGGCGGCCTCGGCGTCGTCGGGGTCGACCAGCACGCGCGCCTCGGCGACGGCCAGCGAATCCTCCGGCCGGCCGAGCCGGCGGGCGACGGGGTCGACCCAGGCCAGGAACTTGCGCAGCGCGGCCGAATCGGGCCGGCCCTCCAGCTCGTCGGGGTCGAACAGCGAGAAGACGTCGTGCAGCGTGCGACGGACATCGAGGGCGTCGGACTCGACGAGGGACCGCTGGGCGCGCGCGAGGTAGTAGCGGATCAACGCCTCGCGCTCGAGGACCCGGCGGGGGTCGGACGGTGCGGCGGCGTGGAAGGCGAACAGGTGCGCCTGGAGGTCGTCGTCGACGACTTCGGCCGCGGTTCCGGTGACCGCCGGAGGTGGCGGGAGGGTCAGGGCGACCAGCGGGTCGACCGGCGGCGCCGGGCAGCCGGCGAGGACGACGGCTGCGCCGACGAACAGCCCGATCACGAGCGCAAGACGGGTGGGTCGTGTCATCGGTGGGGAGCATAGCGCGGGGCGGGGAGTGGAGGAAGTCGAGAAAGTCGAGAACGTCGCGGGCGTCGCGGGCGTCGAGGGGCGGGTTGCGTGGGCCGGGGGCGCGGGCTACAGTCCGGCCGGTGCCGGAGGGCAACGCCGGAGGCGAAAGGGGTCGGGCATGAGGAATTCGATCTGGTTCGTGGTGGCGCTCGGGCTGGCCGCTTGCGGCGGCCGCACGAACGACGAGGAGCCGTGCTTCGGACCGTTCTGCGGCGAGCTGCCGGACGGCGGCGGCGTTCCCTGCACGCCGGCGGCGTGCAACGACTCGTGTCGGGCCCTCGGCTACGCCGGCGGGGTCTGCTCGGCCGACCTCTGCACGTGCACCGGCGCGGCGGACGGGGATGCGGACGGGGACGGTGACGCGGACGCCGACGCGGACGGCGACGACGGCGAGACCGGGCCGCTGTGCCCGGCGGGGCTGACCTGGTGCGTGGATCGCTGCGTCGACATCCGGGTCGATCCCGAGAACTGCGGGGCCTGCGGGACGAGCTGTGCGCCGGACGAGGTGTGCGGGGATTTCGCCTGCCGCTTCACCTGCCCGGAGGGGACGACGAACTGCTCGCGGGCCTGCGTGGATGTGCTGCACGACCCGAACAACTGCGGCGGGTGCGGGACGATGTGCCGCGATACCGAGTACTGCCAGGAGGGGGTGTGCGTCGACGTCTGTCCGCGCGAGATGATCCGCTGCGGCGACGTGTGCGTCGACGCGGAGGTCGATCCGGACAACTGCGGCGGGTGCGGGATCGCGTGCGCGACGGACCTCGTCTGCGCGGAAGGGCTGTGCGTGCTGTCGTGCCCGACGGGGACGACGAACTGCTCGCGGTCCTGCGTGAACCTGGAATACGACCCGTTGAACTGCGGCGAGTGCGGCCTGGCCTGCGGCGTGGGGGAGGCGTGCCGCGAAGGCCGCTGCATCCCGGTGCGCGACCTGACGGACAGCGACGGCGACACCATCGCCGACCTCGACGAGGGGGTCGGGACGGGGGTCGACACCGACGGCGACGGGACGCCCGACTACCTGGACACCGACAGCGACGCCGACGGCATTCCCGACGCTTTGGACGCGGGCGACTCGGACGTGGGGACCACGCCGGTCGACTCGGACCGCGACGGGACGCCGGACTTCCGCGACCTGGACAGCGACAACGACGGCGTGTCGGACCACGACGAGTACCTGCGCGGGTGCATGGACTGGACGGAGCCGGACACCGACCGGGACGGGCAGAGCGACCTGGCGGAGCTGACGGCGGGGACGAACCCGTGCGACGCGGGGAGCCGCATCCCGGAGTTCTTCTTCATCCTGCCGTACCACGATCCGGGCGGCGACTCGGCCGGCGTGCTGACCTTCGACACCAACATCCGCAAGGCGGACGTGCACCTGTCGGTCGACACGACCGGCTCGTTCAGCGGCGAGATCAACAACATCCAGTCGGCGCTGACCACGACGATCGTGCCGGGCATCCGCGCGGAGATCTCGGACAGCGCGTTCGGCGTGAACCGCTTCGAGGATTTCCCGATCAGCCCGTTCGGCCAGCTCTCGTGCACGCCCGGCGTGGACGACGCGCCGTTCCGGCTGCACCAGCAGGTGACGACCGACGTCACGCGCGTGCAGCGCGGCGTCGATGCGCTGGACAGCCCGCTCGGCTGCGGCGCGGATCTGCCGGAGTCGGACTGGGAGGCGCTGTACCAGATCGCCGCCGGCACGGGCGTCACCTGGTCGGTGCGCGACCCGTGGAGCGGCCGGACGATCACCGGCTCGGTGCCCGCCTTCGTGTCCGACGCGACGACCCCCGGGGGCGGCACGCTGGGCGGCGTCGGCTTCCGCGACGGGGCGTTCCCGATCGTGATCCACATCACGGACGCCGAGTTCCACGACCCCCAGGCCGGCAGTCCGATGGACGGCTACATCGCCGCGGGGATCACCAACGCCCACACCCGGACCCAGACGCTCGCGGCGCTCGACGCGATGCACGTGCGCGTGATGGGCGTCTCGACCGAGGCGGACGCGCGGCCCGACCTGCAGGACGTGGCGATCGAGACCGGGGCCTACGTGCCGCCGACCGGCGGCTCGTGCCCGATGGGGGTGGGCGGCGCGTCGCTGTCGCCGGTGACCATCGGCAGCGAGCTGATGTGCCCGCTGGTCTACGATGCCCGCTCCGACGGCTCGGGGCTGGCCTCGACGATCGTCACCGGCGTGGCGACGCTCGCCGGGGCGATCCGGCTCGAGTCGGTCAGCGCCCGCGAGCGCGACGACCCGCACGGGTTCTTCCAGTACGCGGTGCCGCAGTCGGCGACGCCGCCGGCCGGCGCGGCGATGCCGACCGTGGCGGACACCGACGGCGACGGCTACTTCGACACGTTCCTCAACCTGACCCCCGGCACGATCGTCCGGTTCCTGATCATCCTGCGCAACGACACCGTGCCGCGGGCGGCGACCGATCAGGTGTTCACGATCTACATCCAGGTGATCGGCGACGGGATCACGGTGCTGGACGAGAAGCCCGTCGTGATCATCGTCCCGCGCATCGGCTCGACGCTCAAGGCCGGCCGACTGGCCGATTCCTAGTGCCGAGGGCCAGTCGCTCTGATCCGAACCGCGGGCTTCAGCCCGCGGCCGATGCGCCCGGACCCGCCGCGCCCTGAAGGGCGCGGTTCGGTTGCGGGGGCAGTCCCGGACTTCTGGCCAGCCGTACTGGCCTCCCGCGGAGGACGGCGGGTCACCGACGGCGCCGCAGGCGCCGGTACGGCAGGAGCGCCGCCGGCAGCAGGAGCAGGGCGAAGACGCCGCGGGCGGGACCCGGCGCGCGGCAACCGCAGCCGTCGCCCTCGTCCGCGACGGGCACCGTGCCGTCCGGGCGGGCGTCGGCCGCGTCGGCGTCCGCGCCGGCATCCGGGTCGGCATCCGGGTCGGCATCGGCGTCGGCATCGGCGTCGGCATCGGCGTCGGCGTCGGCGTCGGCGGCGGAGCCGGGGGCGAGTCGCAGCAGGCCGAACGAATCGGGGTCCTTGAAGCTGCCGATGCCGGGGGTCCACTCGATCCACCCCTCGCGGCCGTCGCCGTCGTCGTCGTTGACCAGGAAGCTGAAGCCGAGCTCCAGGTCGGGCCCGAAGGCGGTGCGGCCGAGGTCGCCGACGGGGATCCGGATCTCGTACCGCGTGTGCGTGCCGTCGCGGAGGATGCCGGCCGTGGAGGAATCGGCGGGTGCGGAGGCGGGGGCGGTCCAGCGGTAGTGCAGCGGACCGGTCGTGCCGAGCGCCCAGCCGAGCTCGAAGTCGTCGTCGGTGTCGTAGGCGTGGCCGCCGTCGCCGGCCATGTCGAAGGCGGCCTGCAGGGAGTCGGCGGACCACAGCAGGTCGGCCGACGCGTCGTTGTCGTGGACGTCGTCGGTGACGTCGAGGCCGAGGTACAGGGCGTCGGGGGTCCAGAGGGCGGCGAGGCGGGCCGAGAGGTCGGCGGCGTCGCCGGGAGCGTGGTCGGGCGAGACGAAGTCGTCGGGCGAGCGCAGCTCGATCCACGCCGCGCCGCCCCACTCGGCGGGATCGAGCGACCCGTCGAGCGCGATCGCGGGCGCCTCGACGGCCTCCAGCGTCGGGCGAGGCGGCGGCGGCGGGTCGTCGGACTCGTCGTCGTCGTCGGCGGAGGAGCAGCCCGGGTCGGCGAGGTCGGCGAGCGTATCGCCGTCGTTGTCGATGCCGTCGGAACACTGGGTGTCACCGCCGCCGGACAACGCGGGCTCGGAGGCGATCCGGTCGCGCAGGGCGTCGAAGGCGGGCTTGCGGGTGAAGGCGGAGCCGTCGCGGCGCGTGATGCCGAAGCCGTCGATCTCGTCCTCGGAGTCGAGGATCTCGTAGAAGAAGCTGTTGGTGTACCAGGCCCGCGCGAGCTGCTCGTCGATCACCCGCATGTAGTAGTCGCGCTGCGTGTTCAGCTCGGCGGTGTCGGTCGGGGGCTCGCAGCGGTAGCCGGTCTCGGTGATCCAGACCTCGCGGTCCGGGATGTCGCCGGGGGCGTGGCCGGTCTCCCGCAGCACGTCGAGGAACGAGCGGCGGGTGAAGGTGAAGCGGCGGTGGTCGAGGGCGTTGACGAACGAGTCGCCGTCCCAGATCGCCCCGCCGAAGCCCTGGTAGATGTGGTGGGCGTAGATGTCGAACGAGACCCCGGCCGCGTCCATCGCGCGCAGGATGTCCTCGAGCCACACGTCGAACTCGCCGACGTGGGCCAGCTCGGGGCCGAGCACCACGCAGTCCGAGCAGACGTCGCGGATCGCGCGCAGGCCCGGCACGACGATCAGGTCGACATACTGCTGGGCGGAGCCCTCCCAGAACCCGTCGAGGTCCACCTCGTTCCAGAGACCGAAGTACCGGACGCCGAGCGTCCGGTAGTGCGGGACCGTGATGCGGACGTAGCGCTCCCAGGCCGCGGCGTCCGGCACGTCGTTGTTGGGCAAGCCGTCGGCGTCGCCGGTGGAGGCGCAGGGCGGCGTGTAGGCCAGGGTCATGTAGACCTGCAGACCCTGCGAGACGGCGTAGGTCACGCTGTCGTCGAGCGGCGCGAACGGCGTGACGGTGCCGCACGGGTCGCCGGTCTGGAGCCAGTTGTTGTCGACCCGGATCCACCCGACGTCCAGCTCGACGCACAGGTCGATCACCGCGTCGGCGGGGATGTGGGTGTTGATCCCGACGTCGTTGTCGCCGAGCGCGGCCTGCGCCGGAGCGGCGACCACCAGGGCGAGCGCCAGGGTCCCTGCCAGGTGCTTCATCGGTTCGACCTCCGTCCCTAGGGTTGGAGCGAGATGCCCCAGGACCGCGCCGCCTGGGCGTTGTAGTGCCCCGCGGCCTCGCGGCGGTAGAGCGTCAGGAGTCCTTCCACGAGGCCGGAGCCGACGAGACCGGCGACGTCGGCGACCGACGGCGCCTGCGGGACGGCCAGCGTCGTCGCGTCCGGCGGGCCGTAGACGGTCCACACGGTCCGGTCGTCGCGCACCACCTGCAGCACGACACCGAGCCCCGTGTCGTACGCCGTCCACGAGATCGGGTCGTGCAGCGGGTGTCGCGTGCCGGGCGTAGCCGGCACGAGCATCGTCGGCAGGTCGAGGAACGTCACCGCCGCCGTGCCGCTGGCCGGCCAGCCCGTGACGACGGTCGTGGAGCGCTCGCCGGTCGCCGGCCGGGTCAGCGCGTAGACCGTCAGCGGATCGGACGTCCGCGGCAGCTGCAGGTACTCGCCCTCGAACTCGAACGCCGTGCCGTCTGCCGACACGTCGATCCGGTTCGGCAGCGCGAGCAGCGCGGTCAGGGAGGAGGACAACGTGGTCGCCCAGAAGTAGCCGTAGGCGTCGAGCGCCAGGGGCGACTCGGCGCGCAGGCCGATCGGGAACGAGCCGCGGATCGTGGTCGGCGTCGGCGTGGTGGTCGCATCGAAATCGAGGTCGGCGGTGACGGGACCGGTGACCGCGGGGTGTTCCCGCAGGGTCCAGCGGTCGATGACCTGGGCCACGCCGCGGCCCGACGGCGGGGCCGCCAGCAGGTGGGTCTCGACGCCGATCAGCGTGAACGCCCGGTCGGGCGGAACATCGATCGACCACGCCGGACCCGTCCCGGCGTGCCTGTCGTGCGGAAGGCTCGCCGACACCGCCAGCTCGTGGGCCTCGTCGGCCATGTGGAGGGCCCGGCCCGAGACCGCGACGAAGCCCGCCGGGGGATATGCCGGCACGCCGAGCGGCAGCTCGACGTCGCCGTCGGCCTCGACGATGCCGACCCGGCTGCCCAGCGCGTGGCCGGCATGCCAGCCGGTGACCGCGGCCGTGCCGGCGGCCCAATGGAGGCCGTGGAACGCGACGCGGCCGTCGGCACCGGTGGTCTGCTCGGCCCGGCCGCCGCCGGGCGCCTCCAGACCCACCACGGCGCCCGCGATCGGCGGGCGCTCGAAGCTCGGCCACTCGGCGGCGACGACGGTGACGACCAGCGAGCCGGTGGTCACGTCGGCCTCCGCCTCCGTCTCCGCCTCGAAGGACACGTCGGCATCCTCGACATCGACGTCGGCGTCGGCCGAGCCCGCGTCGTCGGCCGGATCGGTTGAATCGTCGCCGCAGCCGACGAGTGCCTGCAGCGCAACCGTCGCGGCGAGCCACAGGGACAGTTGACCGGCGTGCATGGCGTCGTTCCTCCTCGGCGGTCGCGGATCGAGCCTACGCCGGGAGGGCGCGAACGGCAAGGCGGGGGGTCGGGGAGCAGGGGTACGGGGGTTGGGGCGAGAACCCAGCAACGGGGAAGGCCGAGGGCGCGATGGAGGCGGGCGGCGACGAGGGGGGGGGTTGACAGTCGGCGGGTCGCCTGCCTAGGTTGCGACCCCGTTTCACCGGGCACGGGCGTCGCGGGGTGGGACGGCGCGGCGGCGCGCGGTCACGGCGGGCGAGTTGACGTGGTGATGGAAGGCACGCGGCAGACGATCGAGCTGGTCTCGCAGGCGCGGATGGTGGTCCCGGAGGATCCGGCGTATCCCGCGAGCGTGCGGGAGCTCGTGCCGGGCGCCGGCCCGCTGTGGATCGTCGGCCGGCTGCCGGAACGATGCGTGACGCTGGTCGGCTCGCGCCGGGCGGACCTCGGCGGGCTGCGGACGGCGCGAGCGCTGGCGGCCGAGCTGGTACGGGCCGGCTGGACGGTGGCGTCCGGCGGGGCGACCGGTTGCGACGCCGCGGCGCACGAGGGAGCGCTGGAGGCGGGCGGGACGACGGTCGTGGTGCTGGCCTCGGGGCTGGCGCGGCCGTACCCGCGCGAGCACGTCGGGCTGTTCGAGCGGGCGGCGGCGGCGGGTGCGGTGGTGACGCCGTTCGCGCCGGAGGTGGAGCCGCTGCCGGCGCACTTCCACCGGCGGAACCGGATCCTGGCGGCGCTGGGGGCGGCGACGGTGGTCGTGCGGGCCGGTGCGCGGTCCGGGGCGTTGTCCACGGCGTCGTACGCGCGGCGGTACGGCCGGCCGGTGCTGGCGGTGCCGGGCTCGCCGACCTGCGTGCAGGCCGCGGGCTCCAACGAGCTGCTGCGGGGGGGATGTCCGGTGGCGCTGGACGCCCGGGACGTGCTGCGGCGGTTGGGGCTGCCGGCGTCGCCGCCGCGGCGAAGCGGGACGGGCGGCGGAACGCGCGGCGACCGGCTGCTGGAGCTGCTGGCGGGCGGCGAGCCGGCGGGGGCGGACGAGTTGGCGGCGGCGAGCGGTCTCGGCGCGGGGGAGGTGGCCGTGCGGCTCGGTCTGCTGGAGGCGACCGGTGCGGTCGCGCGATTGACGGACGGGCGGTTCCAGGCGTCCGTCGGGAGAGGTTGAGCGGAATGGGCAAGCCGCTGCTCGTGGTCGAGTCGCCGACGAAGGTCCGGACGATCCGCCGTTACCTGGGGGACAAGTTCGCGGTGGCGGCGACCATGGGCCACGTCAAGGACCTGCCGGCGTCCAAGCTCGGGGTGGACGTCGACCGGGAGTTCGCGCCGCAGTACGTGAAGATCAAGGGCCGCGAGAAGGTCCTGGCGGCGATCCTGAAGGCGGCGCGGGGCGCCGAGGCGATCTACCTGGCGCCGGATCCGGATCGGGAGGGAGAGGCGATCGCCTACCACGTGGCGGAGGAGCTGCGGGACGTGGGCGTGCCGGTGCACCGCGTGTTGTTCCACGAGATCACGCGGCAGGGGATCGAGAAGGGGCTGGCGGAGCCGCGGGCGATCGACCGGCCGCGGTTCGAGTCGCAGCAGGCGCGGCGGATCCTGGACCGGCTGGTGGGCTACGAGCTCTCGCCGGTGCTGTGGAAGAAGGTGCAGCGCGGCCTGTCGGCCGGGCGCGTGCAATCGGTGGCGGTGCGGCTGATCGTGGAGCGCGAGCGGGCGGTTCGCGGGTTCGTGCCGCAGGAGTACTGGCAGGTCTTCGCGACCCTGGCGCCGAGCGAACGGCCGGAGGGCGGCGCGTTCCGCGCGCAGCTCACCCGGATCGACGGCGAGACGCCGAAGATCGGTGATGCGGCGCTCGCGACGCGGGTGCGCGAGGAACTGGAGCGGTCGGCCTTCCGCGCGGCGAAGCTCGAGGAGAAGACCCGTTCGCGCCGGCCCCTGCCGCCGTACATCACCAGCCGGCTGCAGCAGGACGCCTCGGCGCGGTTCCACTTCGCGGCGCGGCGGACGATGCAGACCGCGCAGCAGCTGTACGAGGGGGTGGAGATCGGCAACGGCGGCCCGACGGGCCTGATCACCTACATGCGCACCGACTCGACCCGGGTCTCGGAGACGGCCGTGGCGGCCTGCCGCGAATTCGTGGGCCGGGTGTTCGGCGCCGAGGCGCTGCCGGCGCGGCCGAACGTGTACGCGAGCCGGGCGGGGGCCCAGGACGCGCACGAGGCGATCCGGCCGACGGACGTCGGGCTGACGCCGGACAAGGTGGGGCGGCACCTGACGCCGGACCAGGCGAAGGTCTACGGGTTGATCTGGCGGCGGTTCGTCGCCAGCCAGATGAAGCCGGCGGTGTACGCGATCAACGCGGTGGAGGTGGAAGCGCGGCCGGAGGAGCCCGCGGGTCGGACGTACCGCCTGCGTGCCACCTGCTCCCGGCTCGCGGAGCCCGGCTGGCTGGCGGTCTACGGCGAGGAGGCCGACGCCGGGGACGGGCCCAAGGGGCCGGACGGGGATTCGGCGGACGCGGCGCGGGTCGGCGGCGGCGCGGCGAAGGGCCCGGCGAACGGCGACGATTCCGACACCGGGTGCGCGGCCGCGGCGCTGCCGGCGCTGCGTTCCGACGAGCCGCTCCGGCTGGTGCCGCCCGGCGTGGCGGGCGAGCAGAAGTTCACGCAGCCGCCGGCGCGGTTCACCGAAGGCTCGCTGGTCCGCGAGATGGAGGAGCTGGGCATCGGACGGCCCTCGACCTACGCGTCGATCGTGTCGACCATCCTCCAGCGGCGCTACGTCCGGAAGGTCGAGCAGAAGTTGCAGCCGACGGAGCTGGGCGAGCTGGTGACGGACCGGCTGATCAAGCACTTCCCCAAGATCCTCGACCCGCAGTTCACCGCGCGGATGGAGGAGGAGCTGGACCGCGTGGAGGGGCAACAGGTCGACTGGCATGCCCTGCTCGCGGAGTTCTACGCGCCGTTCCACACGGACGTGCAGCGGGCGATGCGCGAGATGGTCGACGTCCGTTCCGAGAAGACGGAGACCGACGAGAAGTGCGAGCGGTGCGGCGCCCCGCTGGTGCGGCGCTGGGGCCGGGCCGGGTGGTTCCTCGCCTGTTCGACCTATCCCAAGTGCAACTTCAGCAAGGACGTGCCGGGGGCCGACGGGACGCCCGCCGCGCGGCTGCCGGACGTGTCCGGCGAGACGTGCGCGAAGTGCGGCAAGCCGATGGTGGTGCGGCGCGGGCGGTTCGGGGCGTTCCTGGCGTGTACCGGGTATCCGGCGTGCAAGACGACGCGCCCGCTGCCGACCGGCGTGAAGTGCCCGCGGCCGGGCTGCGGCGGCGACATCGTCGAGCGCCGGACGCGGAACGGCAAGAACTACTGGGAGTGCTCGAAGCGCGTGCGGGTGCGCCCGCCGGCGCAGGCCGCGGCGGCGGAGCAGGCTGCGGCACCGGCCAAGACCTCCGCGGGGGCGAAGGGGAAGGCGGCGAAGGGGAAGGCGGCGAAGGGGAAGGCGGCGCAGGCGGCGGCGCAGGCCGCGGCAGCAGCGGCGCAGGCCGCGGCTGCGGCGGCCGCCCCGGTCGAAGGGTGCGACTTCGTCACCTGGCGCAGGCCGGTCCCGCAACCGTGCCCGCGCTGCGGTGCTCCGTACCTGGTCGAGGCGCGCGTACGCGGCGTCGTCGTGCTGGTGTGCGACGACAAGGAGTGCGGCTATCGGGCGACGCCGGTGACGGAGGGTGAGGCGCCGGCCGCGGAGTAGCGTTCGACGGCCTGGTTCCGCGGCAGCCGGTCGGGACGAGGCGGGTTCTTCGAGGCGGGAGCGCCGGCTGCGGGGGAGACGCGGGCGTGCGCGGGTCGTGGTTCGCGGCGGTGATCTGGATCTCGGCGGCCGGGTGCGACGGCGCGCTCGGCGAGGACTGCCCGGCCGGCTCGCTGTTCCACTACCCGCTGTGCGTGCCCGAGTGGGTCACCCATCCCTGCGACGAGGACGAGGACGACTTCCTCGACGACACGTGCGGCGGGGACGATTGCGGCCCCACGGACCCGCGGGTCCACCCGCGCGCCGTCGAGGTCTGCAACGGCGTCGACGACGACTGCGACGGCTTCACCGACGAGGGC
>JAFGHH010000144.1 GCA_016930215.1 Deltaproteobacteria bacterium | reverse complement strand
GCGGGTGCCGAAGCTGTCGTTGCAGGTCCCGGGGCTGACGGTCGAGTAGCGGAACCAGCCCGTGGTCGCGGCGCCCCCGGGGTTGGCCGAGCCGTTGAACTGCGCGGTGGTCCCCGTGACCAGGGTCGGGCTCGAGGTCGTCACGGCGGGCGCGGTCGGCGGGGTCGTGAAGAAGCTCACGGAGCCGAACGAGGTCCCGAATGCGTTCGAGGCGATCGCGCAGTAGTAGTAGGTCGTGCCCGGAAGGAGGCCGCTGATCCCGCGCGAGTAGTCGACCGGGGCGTTCCCGGACCCGAGGCTCGAACCGCCGCTCGTCGGGGCCCGGGTGCCGAAGCTGTCGTTGCACGCGCCCGGGTCGGTCGCGCTGTAGCGGAACCAGCCGGTGGTGGCGTCGCCGAAGGGGTTGGCCGAGCCCTGGAGGGTGGCCGAGGTGCTGGTGACGGACGTGGCGCCGGTGGTCAGGACCACCGGGGGCGCCGGGACCGTGAACGACAGGACCGCGCCGAAGGCGGTGCCGGAGGCGTTGGAGACGATCGCGCAGAAGTAGTAGGTGACCCCCTGGGTCAGCCCGGTGGTCGTGATCGAGTACGGGACCGGCGTGTCGCCCGACCCGAGGTCGGTGCCGCTGGTGGACGGCACGCGGACGCCGAACGAGTCGTTGCAGGAGCCGGGATCGGTCGAGCTGATGCGGAACCAGCCGGTGGTCGGCTCCCCGTTCGGGTCGCCGATGCCGTTGAGCACGGCCGACGAGGTCGTGATCGAAGTCGCCGGCGACGTGGTCGCCGCCGGCGCGGCGGCGTGCGCGAGCGCCGAGAAGCCCAGAACCGTCACGAACACCACGGCCCGCAACCCGGACATGGACATCGGATCACCTCCCGGTGCAGAACGGCATCGCCCCCAACCAGAACCCGACGACGCCTCGTCGAACGGCCGGGCGGAAGCTAGCATGGGGGATCCGGAGCGGCAAGCGGAGGCCCGGGGCCCGACGTGCGGAACCGCGCGCGTGCCGGGTGGACGTCCCGCGCCCTCAGAACGGGGTGCCGTCGGCGCGGGTGCCGGGGCTGAAGGCGGCGCCGTCGGCGCCGACCGTGGTATGGGGCACGAAGTCGCCGGTCCGCTCCGGCGAGCGCGTGAGCGACTCGTCGGCGGCGGCGGCGAGGGGACATCCGTCGGTGCCGCCGTAGCAGAAGCGGGCCGCGAGAAGGCCCGAGGCGTCGAGGAGCATCAGGTCGTCGGCCGGGGCGCTCAGGTGCAGGCCGAAGGGAATCCCCGGGTCGGCGGCGTTGGCGCTGAAGAAGCTCGCCGTCGCCGTGGCCTCGGGCGCGTCGCCGCCGCCGAAGACCACCACCGCGTTGCCCGCCGCCAGCGTGAACTCCGCGAAGGTGTGGCGCGGCAGGGCCGCCAGGTCCAGCTCGACGAGCGTGCAGCCGTCGAGGACGACCGGTGCCGCATCGACATTGACCAGCTCGACGAACTGGTCCTCCACGGCATCGACGTCGCCGTCGCCGTTCGGGTCGCCCTCGGCCAGGCCGTCGATCAGCACCTCGTTGAAGACGATCCGGCCGAAGAGCGGGCTCAGCGGAGCGTCCCCTCCCCCGTCGTCCTCGCCGTCGGCCTCGGCCGAGGCATCGTCGGGCAGGTCCGCGTCGCCGTCCGACCCCGTCTCGGCCTCCGCCGGGGTTTCGTCGGGCGAATCCGCGCCGTCGACGACGTCGCCGGGGGTGGAGTCGTCGTCGCCGCAGGCGGGGAGGACGAGTGCGAGCGCGAGCGCGAGCGACCGCCGGGTCACGGCGTCACCTCCACGAGGAACGGGGCGAGGATGCCGTCGGGCGGGATGGCCCAGTAGAGGGCGGGATCGCCGCCGAACCAGTCGAGCACGTTGAGGGTCGGGCCGTCGGTTCTTGCGAAGTACCAGCCGCGCGACGACGCCGGCACGGTGGCCAGGGCGCCCGGGGGCACGGTGAAGCGGGCGGCGGTGCAGGTGCCGGACATGCCGCCGCAGTCGTCGGTCGGGCTCGACCGCTCGACGAAGACCACGCCGTGCGAGCGGTACGGGTTCTGGAAGGCGAAGGGGTGCGCGGCCGGGAAGTTCGGGCGATAGTGATGGCTGTTGAGCGTGCCGTCGCAGACGACGTTCAGCTCGCAGAACGGGTCGTGCCAGTCGGGGTAGCCGATGGCCTGGTACCAGTAGATCCCCGCCTCGTCGCCGTAGCGGTCGGCCCAGAACGAGACGTAGCTCGCCGCGGTGGAGGCGCCGGGGCAATCGAGGGCGCCGGGGCCGGCGCCGCAGGAGCTGGGGGCCCAGTTGGCGGCGGAATCGACGACCCGCAGGCTGATCCGGTGCAGCGACACGCCGTCGCCGGGGTCGGAGGGGAAGCCGAACCGGTCGAGCAGCGTGATGCCGTCGGCGTCCACGAGCTGGACGAGGTGGGTGGTGGCGAGCCCGGACGAGCCGAAGTTCGCGTCATCGATCGTGACCACGACCGTCCCGTTGGGGAACGCGTAGCGGCCGTCGTAGTCCGCATCGAGCACGACGGCGAAGGCGCCGGGCACCAGCACGGTCGGTCCGCCGCCGCGGGCGACGATCCCGTCGCGGGCAGGCGACAGGAGGTCGGTGCCCGACTCGAGCGACATGCCGGCCAGGTCCACGGCGCGGTCGCCGATGTTGAGCAGCTCGACGAACTCGCCGGCGCCGCCGGTCTCGGTCCCGGCCTGGTTGGACAGCACCTCGGTGATGCGGAGCTGCTTGGGCAGCCCGCCGGCGGCGGCGGCGCAGTTGTCGGCGCCGGGCGAGGAGCCGCTCGCGCAGGTCGAGGCGGTCCAGTTGGCGGCCGAGTCGAACGCGCGCAGGTCGATCCGCTCGGCGCTCCGGCCGTTGCCGGGGTTGAACGGCGAGCGGAAGGAATCGATCACCTCGACCCCGTTGGCCTCGTAGAGCCGGATCGGGTCGTCGAGCGCGAGGCTCGAGCCGAGGGTGGTGTCGTGGGTGGAGAGCAGCGTCGTCCCGGGCGCGATCGCGTACTCGCCCGCGTACTCGGCGTCGAGGATCAGGGCGTAGCCGCCGGCGGGGATGAGGGTCGAGCCGCCGGCGTAGCCGGTCAGGCCGTCGACCGCGTCCCCGTCGCCGAGGATCAGCCCCTCGGCGTCCACCGGGGCGATCCCGCGGTTGTACAGCTCGAGGAACTCGCCGGTGTCCTCGTCGAGCGGGTTGGCCATCACCTCGGAGATGACGAGCGGCTTGCGGGGCCCGGCGCTGGCGGAGGAGACGCAGTTGAGGCGTCCGGGCGACGAGCCGGTGGGGCAGGAGGACTGGGCCCAGTTGCCGAGGACGTCGCCGAGGGACAGCGAGACCTTCTCGACGGAACGGCCGTCGGAGACGGCGAGGGTGCGGGTGTAGCTGTCGACGACGGCGCCGGTGCCGTCGAGGATCGTCACCGGGTCGTCCACGGCGAGGCCGCTGCCCAGCGTCGAACCTCCCACGGTGAGCAGGACCGCGGACGGCTCGATCAGCAGCGGGACGGAGGCCGGCGGGAAGTCGGGGTCGAGAATCACGGCGTAGGTCGTCCCCGGCACGACCGTCGAGCCGCCGGCCCAGGCGACGACGGCGTCGGTGGAGTCGCCGTCGGAGACGATCATCCCCGCGACATCGACCGGGGTGTCGGTGCCGTTGTACAGCTCGATGAACTCGCCGGTCGCCTCGTCGGCGGGGTTGGACATCACCTCGGAGATGATCAGGCCCGCGGCGAGGGTGAGCGGGGCGCAGTTCGGGCGGCCGGCGGACTGCAGGCACGGCGAGGCGCGCCAGTTGGTCTCGACGTCGTCACCGGCCAGGTCGACCCGCTCCACCGACACGCCGTTGCCCGGGTCGAAGGGGTGGCCGTAGGTGGCGAGGGTCGTGAAGCCGGCGTCGCCGAAGAGCGTGACCGGATCGTTGGTGGAGAGACCGCTGCCGAGGGTGGTGTTGGCGGTGGCGACCACGATGGTCCCGGCGGGGATGTCGTAGCCGCCGAGGTACTCGGGGTCGAGGATCACGGCGTAGGCGCCGGCGGCCACGGTGGTCGGGCCGCCGGAGAAGGCGACGAGCTCGTCGAGGGCGTCGCCGTCGCCGAGGTACAGGCCGGCGAGGTCCACGGGGGCGGTACCGGCGTTGTAGAGCTCGACGAACTCGCCGCGGTCCTCGTC
>JAFGHH010000143.1 GCA_016930215.1 Deltaproteobacteria bacterium | reverse complement strand
TGACCGACCCGCCGTCCGGGCCGACGATCGTCGTCACCGCGTCCTCCACCGCGAGGTACACCGGCGGCACGACACGCCGGAAGCCCGGCGCAGGATGTTCCGGGACTTCCGCGATCCGCGAAGCCCGCATGTACCCGGACCGCTCGTACTCCACCACGAGCTGCCGGATCGCATCGGCCTCGAGCGGCCCCGGAACCACCGTGTCCGCCGCCGGCACCGCCAGCTCGTACGTGCCGCCGGCGTCGGTCACCGTCGACCGGCCCACCTCGGCGCAGACCACGCGAACTCCGGCCAGCGGCGTCTCCGTGGCGTCGTCCAGGACGGTCCCGTGGACCACCGCATCTCCCGGCGCGGGCGGCGGCGACGACTCCCAGAACGTCACTTCGATCGTCGCCTCTGACCGGTTGCCCAGCCCGTCGTAGGCCGAGACGACGATCGTGTTCAGCCCCGGATCGAGCCTCGACCTGCCGTAGAACTCGGCGCCGATCAGCTCGGCCCCGACACCGTCGACGAACACCGCCGTCACGCCGGACGGGTCGCCGACCGTGCCGACCACGTCGACCGGCGTCTCGAGCAGCACGTCGCCCGGCAGCGGGTAATCGATGAGGATCGTCGGACCGGTGGTGTCGGGGGCGTAGGTCACGGTGACGGTCGCCGATGCGCGGTTGCCGGCGCCGTCCTCCACGAGGACATCGATGACGTTGAGGCCGGGCTCCAGGTCGAGCGAGCGCTCGAAGCGCGGCCCGGAGATCGTTGCCGGGAGGCCGTTGACCCAGACCTTGGCGGCGCCCGACGGGTCGATGACCCGCCCCGCGACCAGCACGGGCGAGGTGACCAGCAAGGCACCGTCGCTCGGTCGATCGATGAACACCTGCGGCGGCGCGTCGTCCACCGTGACCGTCGTCGCGGCATCGTCGATGCCGAACAGCTTCACGCCGTCGTGGCCGTAGCCGGCCCACGGCGAGCCGTCGCCTCCGCCGCCGGCAGGGCCGTGGATCAGGGTGGCGACGAGGCCGGTCACCAGCGCATCGCCGACCGGCCACGGCGCCGTGGCGCCGCTCGTCTTGCGCCCGAGCAGGGCGTGAATCACCCGCACGTCGTCGTCGCCGTCGGGCACCACTACGCCGTCCTCGTCACGCCCGTCCCACTCCTCGCCCACGGCCACCGGCACCTGGTCGCCCGGGCGGGCCGCGGGGGGGAAGCCGATCGGCAGGAGCGAGACCAGCGTGCGTGCCGCGACGCCGCCGTGCGAAACCACGACGTAGCTCGCGACGGCGTACTCCACGTGCTTCTTCCGGTTCGGCAGCGCGGCGAAGCCCTCGGCCGAGACCACCGTCGAGTCGGCCCGGCCGTCGGCCAGCGCGGGCGAGAACGGGTCCGGCGCGGCCGTGGCGGTCGTCACATCGACCGCGCCGGTCCGCCAACCGCTTGCCGCAGAGACCGCCGCCAGGAGGTCGTCACCGAGCCCGTCGGCCCGGGCGGAAGTGGTGGAAATCACCCCCCCCCGCGAGAATCGCACCAACACACAGCACGAACCACGCACCGCCGCCTCGTCGCATCGCGTCCTCCTCTCCCCCGTCCGTCACGCTCCACGCACCGTCGTTCGGGAACGAGCGCAAGCCGCAACCGGAACCGAACGCCACCGCAGCCGTCGCTTCAACGCGTATCGCCAAGGAAGATGATGCGCCCGCCGTTGACGGGGAGTCAAGCGCGCCGTTCTCGACGGGGTTCTCGACGGGCGACTTCGATGTTCCGGGAGCGGGAGGACTCGCCCCGTGCCTTCGGCGGCCCGGGGTTCACCCTCCCCTACGCGCAACCGCCGGACCTGCTACGCGTCCAGGGCGTCCTCGACGCCGGCCTCGGCGAGGCGGCGCGCTTCGGCGGCGACGCGGGCCCGGACGTGGGCGGCCAGGTGGAGCAGGTAGTCCGCAGGGCGGGGCTGGGTGAGGCCGGCGGCGCGCTCGACGTCGAGGGCCCGGCGGGTGGAGATCGCGGCCGGGGTATCGATGCGCCACAGGGAGCGGGCGACGGCGGCGGCGCTCGAGCCCCACCGCTTGCGGAGGCGGCCGCGGAGCGTGCGCGGCAGCCGCGGCGTCCCGCCTCCCGCCTCGAGCGCCTCGCGGAGCTGCGCCAGCGGCAGGCGTTCGGCGGGGGCCACGTGCAGGGCCCCGCTGCGCTCCGGCGGCTCGGTCCCGACCACCCGCATCACGCGCGCCAGGTGATCGACCGGCACGGCGTGCAGTCCCGCCGGGGGGCGCACGCGGGTCCACGCCGCGGCGGGCGGCAACGCGAGCAGCAGCTCCGGCAGGTCGTGCGGCCCGTGATACCACCCGGACTCCCCCGTACGGCTGTCGCCGAGCAGCGTGCCGACGCGGACGATGGTGAACGGGACGCGGTCGCGGGCGCGCCACAGCAGCCGCTCCGCGCGATGGCGGGAGCGCTCGGCGTCGGTGCGGTGTCGCTGGCCGGCGGTGAGGTCCTCCTCGGTCCAGACGCCGGAGTGGTCGCCGGCGACGGTCAGCGAACCGAGCTGCACGAGCTGCCGCAGGCGCGGGGCGGCCGCCGCCGCGAACTCCAGCGCCTCTTCCACGGCCCGGACCGTCAACCCGGCCGGCTCGCCGAGCTTTCCGTACAGGCCGCCGTAGCCTCCCGTCCCGTCGTCCGGCAGCGGCGAGACGTCGTACAGGCTCGCGAGCACGTCGACCTCGCGTGCCAGCGCGACGTAGTCGCGTCCGGGCAGTCCGAGGTCCATCCGCACCGCGTCGCCCTCGAGGATGCGCGCGGTCGAGCCGAGCGGGCGCAGCTCGCGCAGGAACGATTCCGCCTCGGCGGACCGGTCCGCCGGCACCAGCAGGTGCACGCGGGCCGGGTCGTCGCCGTGGACCAGCTCGCGCACGAGCGCCCGTGCGGTGAAGGCCGGGAAGCCGGTGACGAGCCAGGTGACGGGCGGTGGGGCCATGACCGGATCCTTGCCACAGAAGCGGAGGGGGAGTCGAGGAAGTCGAGGCGGGGGCTTCCAACGGGGGCGCCTCCGCTCTACGATGCGCCCGACATGGCGGCGGTGGAGCTCCGGCAGGTTCGCAAGCGCTACGGCGAGGTGGAAGTGGTCCGCGGGGTCGATCTGACGGTCGCCGACGGGGAGTTCCTGGTGCTGGTCGGCCCGTCGGGGTGCGGCAAGAGCACGGTGCTGCGGATGATCGCGGGGCTGGAGGAGGTCAGCGAGGGGGAGCTGACCATCGCCGGCAAGGACGTGCGCGGCGTCGCGCCCCGCGACCGCGACATCGCGATGGTGTTCCAGAGCTACGCGCTGTACCCGCACCTGACCGTGCGCGAGAACCTCGCCTTCGGCCTCAAGGTGCGGAAGTTCCCGAAGACGGAGATCGCCGGACGCGTCGACGAGGTCGCCAAGGTGCTCGAGCTGTCGGGGCTGCTCGACCGGCTGCCCAAGGAGCTGTCGGGGGGGCAGCGCCAGCGGGTGGCGATGGGGCGGGCGATGGTCCGTCGGCCGAAGGCGTTCCTGTTCGACGAGCCGCTGTCGAACCTGGACGCGGCGCTGCGCTCCCAGATGCGGGTGGAGATCAAGCGTCTGCACCGCGAGCTGGGGGCGACGATGGTGTACGTGACGCACGACCAGGTCGAGGCGATGACGCTGGCGGACCGGATCGCGCTCTTGCACCGGGGGGTGCTGCAGCAGGTCGGTCGTCCGGACGAGCTGTACGACCGGCCGGCGAACACGTTCGTCGCGGGGTTCATCGGCTCGCCGGCGATGAACCTGCTGGACGGGGTGCTGGTGGGCGAGCCGGGCGCGCCGGCGGTGCGGGGTCCCGGTCTCCTGGTCCCGCTGCTTCCGGGGTCGCTGCCGGCGGAGGTGGAGGCGGGCCGCCGGGTGAAGGTCGGCGTGCGGCCGCACGACCTGACGATCGCCGACATCCGCGTGGCGACCTCCGGCGACGGCTTCCAGGGGACGCTGGAGGTGCTCGAGCCGCTGGGTTGGGAGGTCCACCTCCACGTGCGGGGCGAGTTCGGGCCGCTGGTGGCGCGGGTGGAGCGGCAGGCGCTGCCGACGCCGTTCGGGGCGGGGAGCCCGGTGCGGCTGGTGGTCGACCCGACGAAGGTCCATCTGTTCGACGCCGAGACGGGCGCGCGGATCGGGGGCGATGCGTAGGGTCGCCGCCCTCGCCGCGCTGCTGTCGGGCCTCGCCGCGGCTCCCGCCGCGGCCGAGGAGCTGGTGCTGTGGCACGCGTACCACGGCGACGAGGCGGCGGCGCTGGCGGAGTGGGCCGCGGGGTACGGCCGTCGCACGCCGGGCATCTCGGTGCGGCTGCTCGAGGTGCCGGCGGAATCGATCACGCAGAAGCTGACCAACGCGATCCCGCGCGGCCACGGGCCGGACGTGTTCGTCTGGGCGCACGAGCAGCTCGGGGCGTGGGTCGAGACGGGGCTCCTGGCGCCGCTGCCTGCGGAAGTCGAGCGGGAGGCGGAGGAGACGCAGCTCGCCGGCACGGTGGACCCGCTGGTGTACCACGGCCGGCTGTACGGGTTGCCGATCGCGTTCAAGAGCGCGGCGCTGTTCCGCAACACGCGGCTGGTCCCCGAGGCCCCGGCGACGACGGACGAGCTGCTGGCGGCGGCGCGGCCGTTCTCCGACCCCGACGCCGGGCGTTTCGGCCTGGCCTACGAGGTGGGCACGGTCTACTACCAGGCGGCCTGGCTCCACGGCTTCGGGGGCGGCGTGCGGGGCCCGCAGGGCGACCTGGGCCTCACCGCTCCCGGCAACGCCCGGTCGCTGGAGTTCGCCGCGCGGCTCGTGGCCGAGGGCTTGGTCCCTGCCGACGCGAACGGGGCGCTGGTGACGGAGCTGTTCACGAGCGAGCGGGCGCCGTTCGCGATCCAGGGTCCGTGGTTCGTCGCCGACTGCCGTCGTGCCGGGATCCCGTTCGCGATCTCGCCGCTGCCGGAGGTATCGGAGACGGGGCTGCCGGCGCGGCCGTTCCTGACGATCGAGACGGCGTTCCTCTCGGCGGGCAGCCGGCATCCGGAGGCGGCGCTGGCGCTCTTGCGCGACCTGGCGGGCCCGGAGTCGGCGCGTCTCCGCGCGCTGCGCGGGGGCCAGCCGGTGTCGGCCCGTGCGGCGTACGACGACCCGCGGGTCGCCGCCGACCCGGCGCTGGCGGCGTTCCGCGAGCAGCTCGGGCGGGCGGTGCCGATGCCGACGGAGCCGGCGATGCGGGCGCTGTGGGAGCCGGCGGCGTTCGCGCTGCGCTCCGTGCTGCGCGGGGACCTCGACGCGGCCACGGCCTTGGACCAGGCCGAGCGGCGGTTCCGGATCTTCACGCGGCCGCCGCCGGCGGCGGCCGACCCGCTGCCGTTCGCGGTCGGCGTCGGGCTCCTGCTGTTCGGCGCGGCGGTCTTCGCCGTGCGCCGCGGGCGCCGGGCGCAGGTCGGCGCGCGGATGTGGCGGCACCGCCGCGACTACCTGTACCTGGTCCCGGCGGGCCTCGGGGTGCTGCTGCTGCTGGTCGTGCCGTTCGTGGTGGGCGCGGCGGTCTCGCTGGCGGCCCACCAGGGCGGCGGGGAGTTCTCGTTCGTCGGGCTGCGCAACTTCGTGCAGATCCTGTCCTCGGCGGACTTCGGCCTGACGGAGCCCGAGTCGTTCTACTTCACGCTGGTGGTCACGCTGTTGTGGACGGTGCTCAACGTCGGCCTGCACCTGGCGCTCGGCATCGCCCTGGCGCTCCTGCTGCGCGAGCCGTGGGTCCGGCTGCGGGGGGTATGGCGCGTACTGCTGATCATCCCGTGGGCGGTGCCGAACTACATCACGGCGCTGATCTGGAAGGGGATGTTCCACCGGCAGCTCGGGGCGATCAACGCGATCCTGGGCTGGTTCGGCGTGGAGCCGGTGGGTTGGTTCGACCGGTTCTCCACGGCGTTCGCGGCCAACCTCGCCACCAACGTCTGGCTCGGCTTCCCCTTCATGATGGTCGTGACGCTGGGCGCGCTGCAGACCATCCCGAAGGAC
Organism: Deltaproteobacteria bacterium; assembly: GCA_016930215.1. Taxonomy (GTDB): domain Bacteria; phylum Myxococcota_A; class Polyangia; order DRWM01; family JAAZOP01; genus JAAZOP01. The sequence goes on along the minus strand of JAFGHH010000143.1, from coordinate 4,376 downwards.
GTGGAGGAGGCGGCGGCGATCGACGGGGCGGGGGCGTGGACGCGTTTCTGGCGCATCACGCTGCCGATGATCCGGTCGTCGCTGGTGCCGGCGGTGGTGCTGGGGAGCGTCTGGACGTTCAACATGTTCAACGTGATCTACCTGGTGTCGGGGGGCGACCCCGAGGGCCGGACGGAGATCCTGATCTCGCAGGCGTACCGCTGGGCCTTCTCGCGGCAGGAGCAGTACGGATACGCGGCGGCGTACGCGGTGTTGATCTTCGGCATCCTGCTGGCGTTCGACCTGCTGTCGCGGCGCTGGACGCGCACGGAGGCGAGCCGATGAGGCCGAGCTTCCTGCGGGTGGCGCTGACGCACGCGGCGCTGGTGGTGGTGACGCTGGTCACGCTCTATCCGGTGTTGTGGGTCGTGCGCACGGCGCTCTCCGCCTCGGGCGGCCTGGCGTTGTCGGCCTCGCCGATCCCGGACCAGGCGACGCTGCAGAACTTCGCCGACGTGGTGACGACGACGGGGCACGACGGGAGCTGGCTGTTCGGCCGTCAGCTCTTGAACTCCCTTGTCGTCGCCGCGGCCACGACGCTGGTCGGCCTGTTGCTGGCGGTCACGGCGGCCTACGCGTTCAGCCGCTTCCGGTTCCCGGGGCGGGAGGGCGGGCTGCGCTTCCTGCTGGTGACCCAGATGTTCCCCGGCGTGGTGATGGCGATCCCGCTCTACATCCTGCTCGACCAGCTGGGGCTGCTCGACACGCTGACCGGACTGACGCTGGTCTACGCGACGAACACGCTGCCGTTCTCGATCTGGATGCTCAAGGGGTACTTCGACACGTTGCCGCAGGACCTGGAGGAGGCGGCGGCGATCGATGGGGCGACCCGGCTGACGTTCTTCGTGCGGATCCTGCTGCCGCTCTCGCGGCCGGCGCTGGTGGTGACGGCGCTGTTCTCGTTCATGGGGGCGTGGAACGAGTTCATCCTGGCCAGCACGTTCCTCGGGCGGGAGGAGGCGTTCACGCTGCCGGTGCTCCTGCACCGCTACATCACGGCGCAGCACGCCGACTGGCCGCATTTCGCCGCGGGGGCGATCCTGGTCTCGCTGCCGGTGGTGGCGCTGTTCTTCTTCCTGCAGCGCCACCTGGTGGGCGGGCTGACGGCGGGCGGGGTGAAGGGCTGATCGCCCTCAGCGCTCGACGATCAACCGCAACGTGGTCTCCTCGGCCGCCTCGGGGAAGCGCAGCATGCGCAGGGCGTCCTGCGCGCAGGTGATCGCCTCGCGCAAGCCCGCCTCGGCCAGCGGACCTCCGACCTCGACGACGCGGCCGGATACGTCGAGGATCAGGTGCAGCGGCAGGCGGCCGCCGGGAGCGGCGCCGGACAGGCACCGGGCGACCTCGGCCACGGCCGCGGTCGTTCCGTCGCGGAGGGCGGCGGCGTCGAGCGGCCCTTCGATCTTCCACAGCACGCGGGCCAGCTCCGCCGCCTCGGGCAGCGGCTCGAACGGCTCGAACCCCGGCGGGTCGGCTCCCGGCGGACCGGGCAGCGCGCCCACTTCCTGCGGCGCCGCATCGACCGGCGCCGGCTCGACCCCGTCCGGCGGCGGCTCCGTCCCGACATCGGCCGGCGGCGGCTCCGTCCCGACATCGGCCGGCGGCGGCTGCGGCTCCGTGGTCCCCGTGGTTGCCGGTCCGCAGGCCAAGACGACCGGCAGGAGTGCAGCGCTCCAGCCCCACCCGTTTCGTGCGCCTCGAGGTCTTGTGCGCATCGTTCTTCCCTCCCGTCGCGGCGGGCCGGGCCGTTCGTTCCCCCGGACCGTGCGCCGCGGCCGCGCCGGGACTCTCGGGGTTCCCGCTCCGGGTGTCAACCGGCGGCCGGAGGGACGGCCGGAGGGACTTGACCCGGCGGCGGTTCGCGGCCAGTCTCGGCGGCGACGGAGGTGGTTGCATGGCGGAGTTCGGTCTCGAGTACCGGTTCACGATGTCGAAGGACGACGCGCGCGCGCGGCTCGAGGCGCTGGGGGAGTACCTGCACAACAAGCACGGGCTGTCGGTCTCCTGGTCCGGCGACGCGGCCCGGGTTTCCGGCCGCTACCTCGTGGTGGCGATCGATGGTTCGCTCACGGTCGCCGACGGCGTCGCGCGCTTCAGCGGCAAGGACCCCGGCTTCCTGTGGCGGGGCAAGGCGAAGGACTACCTCGAGCACAAGCTCCGCAGCTATCTCGACCCGAGTCGACCGCTCGACCAGCTCCCGCGGCGCTGAGCGGCCGGCGCGGATGGACGCTCGCGGCACGCTGTGCTACAGGCTTGCGCCCGAAGGAGCGTCCGCGTGCCGAAGGCCGTCCGTCCGAGCGTCCCGCGCCTCGACCTTCCGATCGGGGTGTTCGACTCCGGCATCGGCGGTCTGACGGTGGTACGGGCGCTGCGCGACGCCCTGCCCGGCGAGGAGATCCTGTATCTCGGCGACACGGCCCGGGTCCCCTACGGCGGTCGCGGTCCCGATACCGTCGTGCGCTACGCCCGGCAGTGCACGCGGTTCCTCGCGGCCAAGGGGCTCAAGCTGCTGGTCGTGGCCTGCAACACCGTCTCGGCCGTGGCGCTCGACATCCTGCGGGTCGAGTTCGACCTGCCGGTGGTGGGGGTGATCGAGCCGAGCGCGCGGGCGGCGGTGCAGGCTTCCCGGTCCGGCCGCATCGGGGTGATCGGCACGGAGGGGACGATCCGCAGCGGGGCCTACGAGCGGGCGCTCGGGACCGCCTCCACGCGCTGCGAGGTGTTGGGGCGCGCGGCGCCGCTGCTGGTGCCGCTGGTCGAGGAGGGGTGGCTGGAGGGGGAGGTGCCGCGGCTGGCGGTCGAGCGGTACCTCACGCCGCTGTGCGAGCGCGGGATCGATGCGTTGGTGCTTGGCTGCACCCACTATCCCGTCCTTCGTCCGCTGATCGACGAGGTGCTCGGCGGGCTGTCCTCGCAACCCGTGACGACGATCAGCTCCGCCGACGCCGCGGCGCGGGAGGTGCTGGCGGTGCTGGAGGCGCGGGAGCTGGGGCGGGAGGGCGGCCGCGGCCGCACGCGGTTCTACGTCACCGACCGCCCGGAGCAGTTCGTGCGGGTGGGCACGCGGGTGTTCGGCGTCGAGGTCGAGACGGCGGAGCTGGTCGATCTCTGAGGCGACTGTCCACCCGGGGGGGGACCGCCTGGTCGCCCGTCGGGTCGACAACCGGATGCGGCCGCCGGGGCGACCGCTGCGTCCCCCCCGGACCCCCCGCGCATCGTCTCGGGCAAGGCCCTCGACGACGCGCCGCCGGCCCTCCAACGCCGCGGGGAGGCGGTGAACGGCCATCCTCCGAGGCTACTGGGGCAGGTAGGCGCAGCTCGCGGAGTACTCGTTGCGCGGTCGGATCGCCAGGCAGCGTTCCTTGGCCGCGTCGCCGGCCTCGCGGTCCCCCGAGCCGTAGAGCATGTTGGTGTAGTGGAACCACAGCTCGCCGTGGTTCGGGTTGGCGTCGGCGAACGGCCCGAGGGCCTGGGCGGCGGCGGCGCAGGCGGCCTGGTCGCGGAACAGGCTCGTGTCGCTGACCCACCGGCCCCACTGCAACGCGGCCGTGACCGACGTCGGGTCGCAGGCCATCGCGGCCCGCAGCTGTGCGAAGGCGCCCTCCCGGTCCCGGCCGCGCCAGAGGTTCCGCGCCTCCTTGACCAGCTCGCCGCAATCCGCCGGCTCCACCGGCGGCGGCGCGACGTCCTCCTCCATCGGCGGCGGCGCGACGTCCTCCTCCACCGGCGGCGGCGCGACGTCCTCCTCCATCGGCGGTTCCGCTTCCGGTGCGGCCGAGGCGTCCGGCTCCGGGCCCCACCCTTCCGGCTCGACGCCCCAGCCTTCCGGCTCCACGCCCCACGCGTCCGGCTCGACCGGCGCCGGGCCGCCGCCGGCGTCGACCGCGGCAACGGCATAGTCCGCCGCCTGCGCCAACGGAGACCCGGAATCGCGATTCTCGGTCGCCGCGCCGCGGTTGCGGACGATCAGGTAGATGCCGCCCGCGATGACCAGCACCGCCAACAGCACGACCCAGGTCATGCCGCCGACGCCCCGTTCGGACCGGGACGCCGCCGGCACCGGACGCGCCGCTGCCGGCCGGCCCGGCTGCGTCGTGTCGACGATCACCTTCGGCTCGGACTCGCCGAACACGACGTCGACCTTGGTGATCTCCTCGTCCGCCGACGTCGGCGCGGTCCCCTGGGCCGCCGCCCGCCGCTCCGCCTCCTCGGCCAGCACGTCCTCGCGCCGGATCGACCCGGGCGGGGGCGTCTCGCCCGCCGCGAGCCGGAACGACGGCGGCGCCGGCGGCACCGACATGCCGCCGCGGGAGAACGGCGAACGCGACTCGAGCTGC